>NZ_JANQOP010000122.1 GCF_028285745.1 Acaryochloris sp. IP29b_bin.137
ATGCAACTGAAACCCCATAAACGACTCAATTACCAGAGAGGCATGAGGGCGCTATCACTGATTCAGAACACATTGTGAAACCCTTGTCATCCCCAAAGTTCGTTGACAAATCAAATTGATAATACCCCTCAAGATCTGAATGGTTTTTCATTTGGTGTTAATTTTGGAGTAAATATTCCACTATTTTGATAATTGCTAACATATATCTTTGCCCGTCTGTGAGATTTTTAAGTTATTTTTCTGATAATCATCTAACCAGACGCAACCTTTATCTAAAAGAGTGTCTAACTCTAAGTTCCAAATAACAACTCTGTTATCCATACTTGCAGCAATAAGGCTTTTTCCATCAGAGTTAAAACTTATGTCTTGAAAGGTATCCTTATTACTTTTAAAGCTAGCAAGTGATCCACCCGCTCGATTCCAAAGTTTAACTGTGTTATTAGTAGTAGATGCAATTATTCTTCCATAGGGACTAAAGGCTACACTAGTAATACTTTCCTCTTGCCCATCAATTGCAAATAGTTTTTCCCCTTCAAGATTCCATATCTGAATGGTTTTATCTTCACTAGCTACAGCAACTATTTCGCCATCAGGGCTGAAGTTGATATCATTTATGGTTTGTTCAAGTTTTCCTAAAGTTATGGGTCGCTCTTGATCCAATTGCCATAACTGTAATTTATTCTCCTCAGTAGCTAAGGCAAGCTTTTGGCCATCTGGACTAAATATCAGGTGGGTAAACACTTCATTCGGACTTTCAATGACAGTAGGTTTGTCTAATTTTTCGATATTCCAAATCTTAACTGTTCCATCCCAACTTGCTGATGCAAGATTCTTACCATTTGGACTAAACCTTAGGCTAGTAATAGTATTATTGTGACCCCCTAGTGTTTTGATGATTCTTTCCTTTTCAAAACTCCAGAGTTTGACAGTGTTATCTGAACTAGCTAATGCCAGAAGTGGGTTATGAGCTTTTGGCGCAAAATCAAGTCGATAATGGCCTACTAAGTCTTTTAAGATAAAATATTCTCCATTATTCAGTTTCCAAACCTTTACTAATTTATCTAAGCTAACAGATGCAAGATATTGACTATCAGGACTAAAACGAACTTGAAGAACTGGCATAGTATGCCCATCTAAAATCTTGAGGAATGGGTTCTCTTTTAAGTTCCAAAATCTTAAGACATTATCATCTCCCCCTGAAATAATAAGGCTTCTACCTGTATTAGTACTGGAACTCAGACTGTGAACTGTTCCTGTATGTCCTTTAAAAGTTTGAAGAAGCGTGCAACTCAGAACATTATTCTGTCGACCAAGGCTCCAGAGTTTGACAGCCTTATCTTCACCTGCTGACGCGATTTGGTTATCTGAAAGGAATTTTATCTCATTTATGGATGCATTATGATCCACATCACAGAACTGCAGTTCTTGACCATCCTTGCTCCAAAATCTGATTTTTCCCTCCTGGGTACCAGAAGCAACAATTTGACCGTCTGGACTAAAAGCTACGCTATTTACCGAGTGATTATGATTGAGAGTTTTTATAGTTTGACCATTACTCAGATTCCATAGCTTTACAGTGTTATCTAAGCTTGCAGAAGCAATGGTATTTCCTTCAAGGTCAAAGCTAGCACTAAAAACTGTATTTTTATGGTCCATTAAAGTATGAATTAATCTGCCATCTTCATTCCAAATACGAATCATTTTATCATCACTTGTTGAGGCAATATTTTTACCATCGCGACTAAAAACGACATTGTGTACTGGTTGAGTATGAGATTTCTCCCAGATGATCCTACCGCTGGTGTCCCAGAGTTTAACGGTGCCATCTATGCTGCTAGAAACGATCTTTTTCTGCCCTAGATTAGGGCTGAAATTCACACTGGTAACTCTGTCTTTATGGGCTATCCATTTTGCCTTAAGTTTTCCATTATTTCCCCAGATCCTGATAGTCCTATCATCACCTGCTGAGGCAATGGATTGCTCATCAGGGCTAACACTAATACCTCTGATAGGAGCACTATGTCCTTCTAAGCGATTAAGTTCTTGTATTTCATAAACAGATTTAGCTAGAACAGCTACAGTTCTGGTATGAGTAGTATCAGACAACAGATGAAGTTTATGAAGCATCCAAGGCATCGGACTTTGGAGCTTTTTTCCTGCTTTCATACTGGTTACTAGTGCTTCAATCTGCTTATTTTCAGCAAGATACGAATTAGACAAAGCCGTTAAAGAATTGATTTCACCCTGTATCGTTTGACTCAATTGCACTAGGAAACTGATAGCTGCGGTACTTGCTATCACTGCCGAAAAAATTGCAATTTTGGCCCGTCTCTGCGCTTTTTGACGCAATATTCTTTCATATGCCAAATTATCTTGAATTGCGCTATCGCTAACTTCCACCAACTCTAGTAGTACTTCATCTTGTCCTAGCTCTTGAGCATCCTGGCTGTTTAACCATCTTTTTGCTTCAGCGAGTTGAGCTTCATCGAGCAAACCATGGTTACTCGATTTTTCTAACCAAATCCAATCCTCTACTCGACGCATCAATTGCCTACGAGTTAACTCCGCCTCCCGACGTTCACTGAGCCATAGCTGTAAAGTTGGCCAGCCGTCAATCAGAGCTTCATGGGCGATATCCACTTTCCTCCCCACGTCTTCTGATGTTCCACTAAGGGTAAGCAACCGTCGATCAGCAAGAAATAATAAAGTCTCATTGAACAACTGGATATCATCATCCAGTGTCAGTAATTGTTCGACAGACTGTTGCCGACGAGTATCCGCTCTTCCTTCACCAAATTGAATTAAGCGCAGGAAAATTCGGCGTATAATTGGCAACTGCTTTTGATCTAAAGCAGCTATAGTAGCATCAGCCCGATTAGCAATTGCAATCTGCAAACCTGTGCGGTTACTACCATCGAAGTTTTTATAAGCTTTATCAAGGACCAAAGATTCATAAGCACTAAGGTGTAGAATTTGTTCTTCTACTTTCTCCCATAACAAAACTAATGTCTCTTGAATTAAGGGCAAAACGCCTGGTTCGCCAACTGCATCTGCCACCAATCGCTCTGCCAAAATAGCCTCAACGAATACCCCTGCATCTTTAGCGGGTTGAATAATTGCCTCGTGTAAGTTTGAAGGATTTAGCGGGATGATCTCCATTCGAGAAAACTGAATCTTTGGCCACAATGGCGATTCCATCAAGTCAGGATAGAAATCAGCTCGAACAGTCAAAATGATATAAAGATTGGGGATCTCAATCAGGCGTAGTAATGCTTGTTGGAAGTTGGCTTTTTCTTGTTCTGCCTGCGCAAATACTTCTTCAAATTGGTCTACAACCAATAGCATTCGCTTTGCTTCAGGCTCGACCATTAATACTTCTGTGATGGCCAGATTAGGATCAACTAAATCACTTCCCAAAGTAGCTTTCAATGTACTTAATGGAGATTTACCAGGACGGATATCCAAAACTAACCAATTCCCAGTTCCAAACAGGTCACTTTGGCGCAAAGCAGGAATGAGTCCTGCAAAAACAAGTGATGACTTCCCACTCCCCGAAGGACCAATCATCGTAATCAAGGGGAACTGGTGTAAGCGTCTTTTAGCATCCTCTATTTCGTTATCACGCCCAAAAAAACAGTCACTGTCTACTTCACTAAAAGGCACCATGCCAGGGTAGGGGCATGGTGGCCTTGAGGGTAGATCAGAAATCCCAGGCTTTAACTGGTTACAGAGCCTTGCAATAACATCTTTCCTATCACTGGGATCAGTTGCATTAAGATGAACAACCGTATTTAAGCGAGTGGGTAGTTGAACTGGTTCAAGAATCAAGGGAATGACTGGCCAAGTTCCAGTTTCCAAACCGTAAGAGCTACTAAGTCTTTCTATAAAATTGTTAGCGACTTCAGCCATATAGGCATTAGAAATTATCAGCACAACCCATTTACTTTCTTGAATCGCCCGTTCAATTGCCAGTAACTTTGGAAGTCCCAGATTGAAGTCATCTTTGGTATGGCACTGAATATCAGCTTGTTCCAAAGCAGATAATAAGTATCCTTCTACCCAAGCACGATCTGCATCCGCATAAGAAATAAACAGATCATATTTTTTAACTACCATGATGATTTACCTGTCTTGCGGATTAATCATTATTTGCTAGTGATTTCTCTAAATAGTCAGCAGAATATTAAAATAATTTAGAAACTAGATTGTCATGCAAACTAGTTCTACTTTTTTGTTGCGAAAAAATCTTATGCTAAAGAATATATAATCACTAATACTAAAAATCATGGCTTTTCATATACAATCGACAATATGGCTACAGCAATAGCTTTTCATAGATTAATTAAAAAATTCACATAATACTACAAAGATACTATAAAATCTTTATGAATAAGTTAGCAAAAATATATATCTATAAAAAGCATTTAAAAAATCATTTTTTAAATGAATCACCTTATTAGCGGTGGAATAGTGGACCCTTTAAAGCTTTGACTAGACGCTCAAACTCACTCTCAGCTCGACGAGCATGAGTCAGGTCTAGCATTGCCAACATACTAAGTCTTATAGGTAAGCGATTATAATCAATAGGTGTAGTCTTTAAAGGTAACAGGCGGTAATTGCCTTCCTGAATACCCATTGTTTGTGCAAGAACATTTTCAAACTCTGCCATGCTATCTGCTAAATAGTTTTCTGATAACACAATAAGAATTCGTTTAGACTGAGTAATACCACGTTCAATGTTAACTACACGAGCTACACCTGGTTCATCCACATCACCAGAAATAGCAATCTTTAAACCAGCGTTTTTTAGTCGCGGCACTAAAGTTTCCCAAACCCAAATGGCATCAGGCTCTTTATCTATATAGCTAATGTAGGCATCATATCGGAAGTCTTCTTCTATCGTAGGGACAATTCCTCGTTGACCACCTAAGTAAAGTGAAACAGGAATATTTTCTTCTAATTCTGCTTTGAAGATTGGATGCTGATTATGCTGATCTTGAGTCACTTTAGGTTGGAGATACTCAAATAAGTCAAAAATACGGATCACCCCGTCATTACTGACAATCTCCCCTTTTAAACCAGCTAACAAATGCTGTGTAAAAAGACTATTCTCTGAACCAGAAAGGAAATAAGAAAACTCATTTGCACGTGAAGAAGCAAGAATTGCTCTACCCAAACCTTGCTTTAAAAGATCATAATAATCCGCTGACAGTTCTTCCTTCAATGCAAGTGCACATTCTTTCTTTGGCTGACCAATTCCGCCAGCATGGCAACAATCAAGAATTGTTAACATTTTCTTAGCTGGAATTGCTTGTAATTTTCGAGTCAGTTCAGCACTCGAAATTGCTGTTTTACTGAAAGACTCTTCTGACTTACAATTAGTATCAACTGTTAGTAAGTATTCTCCTGAATGGGGGCCAGATTCTATTTGGCCCCCATGACTAGATATATATAACAGAATAGTTGATTTCGTGTTACTTCTATTAGCAATTATCTCCAAAGTACCTAGTATCGAGTTTTTGGTTGCTTGATTATTTAGAAGTAAGTATACATTATCATTTATGTATCCACAGTATTTTTGACTAATAAGCAAATTATAAATATCTTGAGCATCATTTATGACAGTTGCAGGCAACGAACTAATGTGTTTATAGTTAGAAATACCTATTATTAGAGCATAAGCATTATCAAATTGCATGGCAAAAAATTACTACTAACTTTTCAATCTTTATTAAAGTCATACATGAAATCAAGCATGATTTATATTTTATTTAATTATCAAAAAATCCATAAGCTCTCTATTTGAAACATAAAAATGATGACCCTATGCTAGTTATCGATATCTACTTTAACTAGTTACCAAGCTTAGATGAATATAACCCTCTTTTACTGCTTTAGGGAGAGGATAAAACTTTGATTATTTCTCGCCTATCCTCATATTTTTGCGCTGAAGAATAATTTTCAATAATAACGGTAAAACGTTAATACAGATTTTATCTAGCCAGAGTGATAAAAGAGGGATCAAGTAATGAAATTAGTTGTAATGCAAATATATAAGGAGAGAATCTAAGGACATATATCTATCAGGTGTTGATATAGTTTTTACGCAAGAATGTTTTAGCAATACAGAAAATCCTATTCCCATTGTGATAGATCAGCCTTGAGAAGATCAGCTAGGTGAAGTTAAATTAATCGACCTGCTCTATCGTTCACCAGCAATTGTAAATTCAAAAATTTAAGAGGTATTTGCCGCTGCCCAAAGTTCTGGATCATCCAACATAAACTGGAGTAAATGCTCCCAATCAACAGGGTCATGAATAATCGGTTAGCCATTGGTTCTGGATTAGGCTTTCCCAGTGGCTTGATTGATGGGTTGAGAGCTACAAACAGAAGTCAGATCAAGATGATTTTTTGGGTTTGCTCACATTTTCAATGCTTGCGGTTGAATAACCCAGTTTTTAGACCCAATGTCGAGGATAAAGTCGCTTTGACCGCCTTCATTGGAAGTTGCCGCATTGTGGTTAATTCGTCTGTCAGCGTTTAGCTTTACAGGATGAGCGGAGGTTCCGAAAGGGGTATAGTCCATAAAGCCCAGATGCGATCGCACGCAACGTATCCCATTCCGTCGGTAGACGAGGCAACTGCCAATTCTGGGAATTACAGTAGGTGAAATTCACGAGCTTCCATAGGGTGGGGGGATCAACTGCCTTAAACATGCATCCAAAGATCGTATTATTGCGTTGTTGATGACGGATTTCGGCCATCAGTCTCAGACTCGTGTGGGGAACTTCAACTTTAACGGTCTCAGATATCTCTAAAGACACAGGAAGGTGAGTTTGCAGACGGCAGCCAGCCTCCGAGATATCCAGAAATTTCCCTTCGTAAACCTCGCCTGTTGGAGTGGTAATTTGACAAGCCTCGCCAGAAAAGACTCTAGGGTGTCCTCGATCATGATCAGCACTAACACCCGCAATCAAAGCTGTAGCTAAAAGCAAAATGTTCGCCTGTGCCCAAATCAAATAAATCCAATCGAGATCTCCGCCTGAAGAATGGAACATACCAAAAACGATAGCGAGAATGCTTAAGATTAGGAGAAATAAGATATGAGACAGACTGCGAACATTAAAGTGGATGCCATAACTATCTAACTGTTTACTGGTGACATGAAAGGGCTCAGATATTTGAGAATAAAAGAAAATTTTGAGCACCACTTTAAAAACATGAAATCCCTGTAGCAAGTTGTAGATAATCAGCAACAACACACTCCCCCGCATCCAGCTCATGACAATAATGGAAAGAGAATAGCTATACAAGGTATAGGTACTGATTTCTGACAGGGTAATATCAATACTTTTCCAACCTAACAATAGGTACAAAATCGGAGACAGAAAACTCAGAGTTTTGAGAATCTCCTCCAGCCAATACAAGGTTCCTGACAGATAGGTAAACCGCTGCATCATGCTCAGCCCTGACAACCACAACGGGTTATGCTGGCTGATCACCATTCGCAACGTTCCTTCTGCCCAACGCATGCGTTGTTTTAGATATTCATTAATATTGTTGGCTGCACATCCCACACTCAATAACTCATTCAGATAAACTGTTTTATAGCCCCGAGCTTGCATCAAAATACCCGTGGCATAATCTTCAACAATGGTATTGAGCGGAATACCACCAATCGCCTCAAGATGCTGGCGGCGATAGAGAACTGAACTGCCCGAACACACCACTGCGTTGACGGCATCTCGGGCAGGTTGAATAACTTGGTAGAATTCAGTCTGCTCATCGGCGATAAAACGCCCTCCCAAATTTTTTTGGGGTGGGTCAGGATTATAAAATTTTTGGGGCGTCACCACCATGGATACATGGTTATCTGCCTGAAAAAATCCAATAGTTCGCTCTAAAAAATGGTTGAGCGGAATAAAGTCTGCATCAAAAACCACAACAATTTCACTATTCGTTTGTTGTAAGGCATGGTTGAGATTCCCAGCTTTTGCATGTTCATTGATCGGTCTCGTTAAGTAATGGCAACCCCATTTTTTCGCCAGGGCTTCCATTTCAGGGCGCTGCCCATCATCCAAAAGCCAGATATGCTTTTGCTGCTTGGGATACTTGATCGACTTGCAGCCAATCAGCGTTCGCTCCAACATGGTTGTGGGTTCATTATAGGTGGGGATAAAAATATCAACGCTCAGTTTATTGGCCCGTTGCCCCCTCTGATGATATTGATCGGCTTCTGCTCGCCGATTGGGTGCCTGTAGGATCAAATAGTTATTGGTCCAGCTATTCAAAATGCTGAGTAGTTCATAGGCAAAAAGCCCAATGCAGAGTAAGGCATCTGGCCCTTGCAAACTGAGGGTATGGGTAGAGCGCCAGACCAGATACTTAGACTGCACAACAATGAGTAAAACAACCAGCAAACTTTTGATCCAGTTTGGCGGTTGTGTCGGCAGTAAAACCCTTAATATTCCCAACAGCAAAATCGCCAAGAAAATTGGCTTAGTTGTCAAAATAGCTTGATAAATCGTTTGTGCTTTGGGTCCAATTGAAATGACGTCATAAATGATAAATGCAGAAGTAAGCAGTAACAGTAAACATTTGCTACCAGCAACCCTGTAATCTTGTGCAAGTGACCGTAGACTGTTGGTCACCGTTTGCATTACTCAACACTCATGCTGTAAAACATCGACATTAAAAAAGCACAAGCCTCTTTCTTCGGTATCTATCATCTAGAAATTGAGGGAAAACAAGCGATTAATCCGCAATATTTTGGTTAGCGTACCCGAATAAAAAAATAATCCGGCAGAGATGTAACTGAGCAACATCCTATCCACCACAAACTAAAAGCCATCTCTACCGTATGGCGCGGCTTTATCTTCATAAAGGACTGTACTGGCACTGGAATCAATACGGCAAAGTCATATCTCAACGCTGTCACTTGTAACAGGAAGGACAGAGCATTGTCTTGTTTACCCACTTCACCGACTAGCCCACTGCCATGGCATAACGATAGAAGCCAACAAAAATGAACTAGCCAGGCTGGAGAGGGCTAGCGTAGGATGGTCATGGCTTTCTTTAGCTGAAATAATTCGCTGTTAAAACCTACAAAGTCTACTCATTAAGGTCAACATCCTGTTGGATGGAAGTTCTCTCTGTTACCCTCAAAAACTTTAAAGCCCATCGCGATCGCTACTATGAATTTCGACCGGGGGCCAATGCTATTTGTGGTGAAAATGGGTCCGGAAAAACCAGCATCCTGGAAGCCATTGCCTGGGTCCTGTTCGATCACAGTGAATATAAGCGGGCCGAACTGATTAGCGTTGGTGCCAAGAGCGCTCAAGTGAGTGTCAGTTTTGTCTCTCACCTAGATGGGCGAGTGTATGATGTCCGGCGCTGCACCAGTCGGGGCTATGAAGTCCATGATCCACAACTCAAGCGCAAGCTAGAACTGAAAAAACTGGATGATGTGCGTTGCTGGCTCTGTGAACATCTGGGAGTGGGAGTCCATACAGAACTCGCCAAATTATTTGCAGAAACCATCGGTATTCCTCAGGGCACCTTTACGGTGGATTTCCTTAAATCCGCGGGCGATCGCAAAAAGGTATTCGATCCTATTCTCAAGGTGGAAGAGTATAAGCAGGCTTACGATCAAGCTCAAAAATTAACCAGCTACGCCCAGGCCCAAGTCCAACAGCTAGAGCATCAGTTGCACAGCTACGAACAGCAGTTGGAGGGCTGGGAAGACCTAAAACAACAACAGAAAACCCTTGCCCAAACCATCCTGCAGCAGCAGTCCCAGCTCAAAGCCCTATCTGAGCAGATGGCCGAGCACCAGACGGAACTGAAAGCACTCAAACAGCAAGACCAAGCCATCCAAGTCTTGGACAAACAAGTTCAGCACTTGCAAACCCAGTGGACGAGTAAACAAGAAATCCTCCAGCTACTAGAGAGCAATTGGCAGCAGGCGGAACAAGCGGTTCAGATTTGTCGCCAGCATCGTCCCCAGTTTCAGGCTTATCAGCAGGCCCAAGAGACTCTGAAGACGCTGGCTCAGCAACAAAAGCAACGACAGCACCTGTTGCAGGAGCGCGATCGCATCCAAAATACCCTCCGGGATCAGCAAGTCGCGATGTCCCAACACCAAGGCCAGCTCACCACCTTTGCCAAGATGGAGGCTGAACTCCAGGACTGGCAAACCAAAGTCCCGCAGCAGCAGCAGCTCGAACAAGAAAAGATCACCTGTCAACAAGCACTACAAACCCTCACCACTGAACAACACCAGCTCGCCAGACTGCAAGAGCAGCTGCAACAACAGCAGCAACAGCGAGATGCGCTGGAGGAAACGATTAGCCAACTGGCGGCCTTGGAGCCTCAAGTTGCGGCCATTCCCAGTCTGGAAGCCCAGCAGCAGAACATGCAAGAGCGGCTTGGACGGATTACCGCCGCCCAGCAATTTGCCACGGAACTACAAGATGTGATCGCCGCAGCAGAACCTCAACAGCAGCAGTATCAGCAACAAGTCGGCAAAGCCAAGGCCCTCCTCCAAAGCCTATCCCTCACCAAAACTCAGACCACTCAATTGACCAAGGTTTTGGACCAAGGGGCAGCTTTAACTACCCAGATGATCCAGCAACTGCAAACGGCTTTTGCCGACATTATTGATCCACAGGCCGTCACCAAGCTGAATCAGCAGCTCCAGCAGATTAAAACCCAACTCAAAGCCGCCCAAAAAGCGCAAACGCAATGGCTGATGCTAGATGCAAAACAGCAACAGCTCGCAGAGCTGAATCAAGCGATCGCATCCTTGCAGCAGGAGTGCGATCGCATCCAAGTGATCCTTAATCAAGAACCCCAACTCCAGAGCCAGCTCACCCACCTAGATACTCAACTAACAGCTCTCAACGATCCTAAAGGCCATGTCCGCATCTTGCAGCAACAGCTCCAAGGGGCAACCCAACTGGAAGCAGAGATCAACCGTCTGCAGCAGGCTTGTCAGCGCCATGAGCAGTCCCTGGCAACGATTGAAGCTCAGGTCGAGGCCTTAGGCGATCTAGCAGCCCAAGTTGAGGCCCAACAGCTGATCCAGCAAGAACATCAGGATGTTTATCAGCTCTATTTACGCCACCGAAATCAGGCTAATGCTTTTAAAGAGCTGGATCAGCAACGCCGAAGTGCGATCGCAGCTCAAACTCAACTCCAGGCTCAGCTCACCGAGGCTCAAGCTCAATGGCAGGAAAAGCTGACAGTGCATAACCCTGAACGATTAGCTGAATTAAGTCAAACTTACGAACACCTCCAGCGACAACAGGCTCAACTGCAGGGGGGGCTGGCACCGCAACAGGCTCAGCTCCAGTATTTGGACCAACAGCTACAAGCCAAACAAGCCCTCGCCCAAGAACGCGATCAGGTGCTGGTAGCGCTAGCAGACAAGCACCAGATCTCACAATTTATCACCGATGCTCGCAATATCTATAAGCAAAGCGGCCCCAGGATCACTAAATTCTATCTGACAGAAATTTCCTGGGAAGCGGATCGTCTCTATCGGGAACTGTTGGATCGACCTGATGTGGCCTTACAGTGGACCGAAGATTATGAAATTCAGGTGCAAGAGCAGGGACATTGGCGAAGTTTCAAAAGTCTGTCCGGGGGGGAGCAAATGTGTGCAGCTTTAGCGGTACGTCTAGCCCTGCTGAAAGTCTTAGTCGATATCAATATTGCGTTTTTTGACGAGCCCACGACCAATATGGATGAACTCCGTCGTCGGCAGTTGGCCGAAGCATTGGGACATCTCAAATCGTTTCATCAGCTGTTTGTGATCAGCCATGACGACACGTTTGAAAGCGTTACGGAAAATATTATTCGGGTTGAGAGAGTCCGTTAAAGTGCTGACACCCTTCAGAACTTAGGGAGCGGCCCATTGGGTCACAGGTGCAGCAATTTGCTGTTGCTGTTGGTAAGCCACGACTTCCTGCTGACACATGCTGAGGCTATCTTGCTCGCTACTCCCCACCGATGGGAGGCGATGCATTTGCGTTAGGGGAACCTCGACTTCAATCACATTTTCATGGGGCAAACCGAGAGATAGGACCTCTAAGCGCTGGTTCTTGGCTGTGCCAGTGAAGCAGCTGAACTCAGATTGCGGATAGTAAAACGCACCCGTCACTTTCTGACCCTGCTTTTTGAAGACAATATAACCCTGACCAATTTGATTGGCCTGGTCAGAATCCCCATATAGATAGGTACCATCAGCCAAAGGTTGAGTGCTACGAGACGCAGCGATATTGGTGGGTTCTGCAATGGCTATACCTGTGCTGCCTAAAACCAGGGCACCAACAGCCAGTACTGTTTTGACGGAACCCGAGAGAATTGAAGCTTGGGGAAATGTTTTCATCTTTAAAGTCTCACTACCACTTACTTAATCTTCAGTCACAAACCGAGGAAAAACCGTGATCTTGTTATGTCTAAACCGTGTTTTAAATCAATCATGGGCGTGATCAAAATCACTTTTTACGCCGTGCCGACATGCATCAAGCGTTTCGCTGATTCGATGCAATCTGAGAGGGCCTGTCGGATCATAGAACCTGTCGTATATTCACTCCGTAAAATTACTGATTCATACTGTTGCAGGTCTTCCACTGACCTCACAATAGTGAATATACGGACCTAATCGAGGCAAAGCGATCGGGGCCTGAGCATTGCTACCGCATCTAATCAAACTTCAGCAAATATACGGTTGTTCTATTCTCTTCAATCTGAAAAATTTGCAATTCAAGATTAGAGAAGAAAACAAAAATGTATCAAGTTGTAAACTAGAATTTAGAGCGATTTTTTCCTAGTAAAAAGACAGGAAATACACGTTTTATCAGGAACACTAACGATTCATTACCCTATTGATCTTGATCACACTTGTTAAGTGTTCAAGATCATTAGAAGTCTTGATGTACGTTACAGCACAGAGATGGGCAAAAGAAGAATATAACCTTGTGAGTTAGATTCCTCAGCGAATTTAACGCTAGGTCAGGTGATATCGACAAGAGTACGTTCGCTGTAATTTCGCTTACAACCGCTTTATTCTCTATCACTCTATCTTTTGAGGAGGGTAACCCCCATGACTCCAGAAGCAAAGCAGATCCTAGTCCAACTCCGCGAAACGTTTTATACCCAGTTCGCTGCAGCAATGAAACGGGACGTATCGGTGACCAAAGACAATTCTCTTGTTTTTAGCCCTTCACTGGCTGCGATCGTATCTTGGGTGGATGACCAGCAGCGCTTCAACTATCTCAGTGTCCAGGCCCATACAGCCCCCGATCCGCTTTATCCCGGTCGGCCGCTAACCCTACGGATTACGATTAATCCTCCCAGCGGCATCATTACCAATACAAAGACCGTCCAAAAGAAAATGGGTCTAAGCCTCAACTCCAGTTGGAGCCTCAACCTGACGGTATTACCAGAAGAGATCGTGGACATGGCTCATTGGGTCGCCAGTTGGATTCATGCCCAAGATAACGACAGTATCGCCATTGCCGCCCCCTACCGGTTAAAAGTGACTCCCACTGAGGATGACCGTGAGTATCCAGTGTGGACGCAAACGGCTTGGTATTGCTTACATCCAGAAGAGCAGGCTGTTACTCCCGAGGAGCAAGCTTATCACGCAGCTTAATGGGTCCATGAGGCATGGGGTATCGTGCTGATCTGCTGCATGTTTACCGCTCATCCCCTGATACAGCAAGCAGTCTAATCGCCACCCAGCCAGCAGGATGGCGACACCACGTTACAGTGGGAACTACGCTCCTTGCTGAACTGCGCTTGTGAAACAATCGGACCCCACGCCGTTATCCCCCTGGAATGTTTGGGAAACCCTGGGATTAACCATCCTGATTCTGATGGCCTTTTTCAGTATCAGTAGTGCGATCGCTCTTATCTTCTTAACCCTCCAGCTCGCGCAAGATCCAACACTAGACCCTCAAACCGTCATACAAACCCTACAAACGGATGGCCTCGTCTTATCCGTTGCCACCCTGATCGCGGGTATAGGCTCAAGCAGTCTTATTTATGCAGTGTTAAAGGTGCGGCCCGCCTTAAACATTCAGCATTACCTCGCGCTCCGACGGCCGCGATGGACGTCCTGGTTGGTTTGGAATGGGCTACTACTGGCATTGATTGTATTTTCAGAATCGGTTCTGCGGGCGTTTGAGCATCAGGAAACGTTTACGGAAAAAATCTACCAGACAACCCCCAATCCCGTTCTTCTCTACATAGCCATTGTCGGGATTGCGCCTTTATTTGAAGAGCTACTCTTTAGAGGATTTTTATTTCAGGGCCTACAGTCATCCCTGCTCGGCAATACGGGAGCCATCCTGATTAGTGCCGTGGGATGGGCTATTTTGCATCTTCAATATGATGTGGTTGTGATCAGCCAAATTACCCTCTTCGGCTTCCTCTTTGGTTTAGCGCGCTGGAGAACCCATTCGCTGCTGATTCCCCTCTCTATGCATAGTCTCAATAATTTTTTGGCCTTATTTTTCACTAGCCTGAACCTGCCATAGCAGAATGCTTCTGCGCCATGAAGTGTTACGGTCAGAACAGCGGTGCGATCGGAAAACTGCTGCTACACTAAGGGATAAACGCTTTTACAACGCAATATCCATTTACACTCAACTTGAGTCTTAGCAACTGTTTAAAAAGTCACTATGCCGAACGACAATTTCCTTGATAAGGCCTTTTCAGCACTTTCTGACGTGGTGATGAAAGTGATTCCCACGGATCAACAATCTAAAGCTGCTTTCAAATATTATCGGGTGGGCATGGCTGCACAAGATGCGGGGAACTATGCAAAAGCGCTGGGGAATTATACCGAAGCACTGGAGCTAGAAGAGGACCCCATTGACAAGAGCTATATTCTTTACAACATGGGGCTGATTTTCGGTAATAACGGTGATCACGATAAATGTCTGGAATATTATCGACGGGCCCTAGAACTGAATCCCAACCTCGTCCAAGCCCTGTACAATACAGGCGTCGTCTTGCAATATAAAGGCGAACAAGCCGAGGAATCAGGGGAACTTGACGAAGCCGAAAGATTCTTTGACCTAACAGCTGATTACTGGAAAAGAGCGATTAAACTTGCTCCTAACAACTATAGCGAGGCGCAAAACTGGCTGAAGACGACCGGCCGTATGGGAGTGGGTTAGGACGATTTCCCAGCTTAGTTCCACCATCATGCCTTGACACGGTGGGATTGATCAAACCTTCAAGCAGCTCACAGCGACCGAATAGATAGGAGATCTTCGATGCTAGACCGTTCTGAAGTCGATAAAGTGGCCCATCTCGCCCGCTTGACCTTAACAGAGTCAGAATCAGAACAATTTACAACCCAGTTAGGGGATATTCTTGACTATTTCGAGCAATTGAGTGAACTCGATGTTGTCAATATTGAACCCACGACTCGGGCCATTGACGTCAGCAACATTACCCGGGCCGATACCTTGCACCCTTACACGGATCGAGAGGCTATCTTGGCCTGCGCACCTGACCAGGAAGATGATTACTTCAAAGTTCCTAAAATCATGGGCGATAGCTAAACCCAAACAGATCACTGCCTTTGACAAACCCTCCTTATCCAGAAAAATATTTGAATTCCTGGAATAGAGATCTGTACCATAGATAAGGGCATCCCCTGATTAGATTCGATCGGATTAGCAACGCCAAGATGTTCTGGGCTCCAACATTTTTTGGGTTGTCGTCATTTTTTGGAAGGAACCGTTTACGATATGCCAACCATTGAAACTCGCACCGAACCCATGGTCATCAACATGGGACCTCAACACCCCTCAATGCACGGTGTGTTGAGACTTATGGTGACCCTTGATGGCGAGAATGTCATTGACTGTGAGCCTGTGATTGGCTACTTGCATCGCGGCATGGAAAAAATTGCCGAGAACCGGACCAACATCATGTTTGTTCCCTACGTCAGTCGGTGGGACTATGCAGCTGGGATGTTCAACGAGGCCATTACGGTCAATGCCCCTGAGCGTTTAGCAGATATTAAAGTTCCCAAACGGGCTAGCTATATCCGGGTGATCATGCTGGAGCTGAACCGGATCGCCAACCACCTGTTGTGGTTAGGGCCATTTCTTGCTGACGTGGGCGCTCAAACCCCATTTTTTTACATCTTCCGCGAACGGGAAATGATTTATGACCTGTTTGAAGCGGTCAGCGGTATGCGCTTCATTAACAACAATTATTTCCGTATGGGGGGCGTTGCCGCCGACCTGACCTATGGATGGGTCTCCAAATGTCTCGATTTTTGCGACTATTTCCTCCCCAAAGTCGATGAGTATGAACGGCTGATTACCAACAACCCCATCTTTATTCGCCGATTAGATGGTGTAGGCACCATCAGCCGCGAAGACGCCATCAATTGGGGCCTCTCCGGCCCAATGCTCCGGGCCTCTGGCGTAAAGTGGGATCTCCGTCGTGTTGACCACTATGAGTGCTATGACGACTTTGATTGGGACATCCATTGGGAAACTAAGGGCGATTGCCTAGCCCGCTACTATGTGCGCATCCGCGAGATGCGCGAGTCTGTCAAAATTATCCAGCAAGCGTTGGAGCATCTCCCAGGTGGTCCCTACGAAAATCTGGAAGCCAAGCGGATGATGGAAGGGCGCAAGTCGGAGTGGAACTCTTTTGAGTATCAGTTCTTAGGCAAAAAGTTAGCTCCCACCTTCAAAATTCCGGAAGGGGAACTCTATGCTCGGGTTGAAACGGGCAAAGGAGAGCTAGGAATCTACTTAATTGGGGATGAGAATGTTTTCCCTTGGCGTTGGAAAATTCGTGCCCCTGATTTCAATAATCTGCAGGTCTTGCCTCAATTGCTGCAAGGGATGAAGGTCGCTGATATCGTGGCGATTCTCGGCAGTATCGATGTAATTATGGGGTCAGTTGATCGTTAAGCATTAAGACCGATTTTTGGAAATTTATCTGTTAACTTGCTGCAAAGCAAGTACTGTTTCCATGTCTAATACTGCAAAACTTATTCAAGAGATGCAGACTTATTATCACCATAGGGCAGCCCTGTACGATGTTTCGATGGGATATGACCAACCTGAAACAGTGATGCAACTGACCCCGGTCATTGAGCGACTCAGGCAGTTGGTTACAGACAAAAAAGTCTTGGAAATTGCCTGTGGTCCCTGTTTTTGGACCCAACAAATCTATGATTGCACTCATTCAATCTTGGCAACGGACTTCAATCAAAGCGTGCTAAACCAAGCAGCAATGAAAAAGCTGTCTTCAGATAAAGTTCAGATGCAACAGGCGGATGCCTATCAGCTTGATGGTGTTCCGTCCAACTTTGAGGTTGCTCTAGCGATTGATTGGTTGTCCCATGTTCCCAAAACCCGCCTACAAGGCTTTTTAAAAAATTTGCATCGTCATGTGCAGGGCATGGTCATATTTTGCGATCAGCTACCTGGCCCCCAATCTCAAACGGACACATTTGATGAGGAAGGTAACCATCTCCAGCAAAGAACCCTACCCGATTCTTCGTCTTATACCGTTATTAAGCATTTCTTCTGTAATCAGGAGATAAATTCTATTTTCACGCCATTCACACCTCAAATTGCAATAGAACGATTTCCACAAACACGAAGATTGCTGATCCACTATCCTCTTATAGCAGCTGAGAACCTATCATGAGCTTGTTATTTTTCTAAAACTCAGTAATGACAAGATTTGTAAGGAAGGCAGGCGTCCTAACCATCTGCCTCGCTTCTATACCAACCTAGAATTATTGATCAAGCACTGTAGAGCATGTCTCAACAAAAGCCACTGTGGTTGTTTATTTCATTGGCGTTTGACGTTATTGGCTGATCTTGAATCTTTGGTCTTAAGGCTTAAATCCTAAAATTTTAGCCAGATCAGGCTTTTTCTAATATCAACTTGGTGCGCTTGAGGGGTTCTGGAATCGAAATGGGATATTTCCCGGTAAAGCAAGCTGAACAATAATTTTCAGGATTTTTGTGCGTGGCCGCTAGCATCCCTTCCCAACTGAGATAGTGCAACGAGTCCACGCCAATTTTCTTAGCAATATCTGACGTAGACGTTGTCGCCGCGATCAGTTGATCTTGATCATCCGTATCAATGCCATAGAAGCAGGGATGAGTGACAGGCGGTGAAGACACGCGCATATGAACTTCCTTAGCACCCGCTTCTCGCAGCGCCCGCACAATTTTATAGCTAGTCGTACCTCGGACAATCGAGTCATCCACGATCACGATTCGCTTGCCTTCTAGCACATCCCGAAGCGGATTAAGCTTCATGCGAATGCCAATTTCGCGCATGGCCTGAGTCGGCTGAATAAACGTCCGACCCACATAGCGATTTTTGATTAAGCCTTCAGCATAAGGAATTTCACTTTCTTGGGAATAACCTATGGCAGCGGGAACCCCAGAATCGGGGACGGCAATTACCATATCTGCGTCCACTGGAGACTCTTGTGCCAAATGTTGTCCCAGGCGTAACCGATAGCTATACAGACTTTCACCTTTCATATGGCTATCTGGGCGGGCAAAATAAATCATCTCGAAAATACATAGCTTTCGCTCAGGTTGTGGAGCCCACGTCTGAGCGGTCATCCCTTCTGCGGTGATGTGAACAATCTCACCAGGTTCAATTTCTCGCAGGTGGTTTGCCCCGATGATGTCTAGAGCACAGGTTTCAGAGGCCAATACATAGTGAGGCGCATTGGGATTATCTTCATTTTCCAAGGTGCCCAAGACCAAAGGACGGATGCCGTGGGGGTCACGGATACCAATGATACCTGTGGGAGTGCCAATGACTAAACTAAATGCGCCTTCACATTGTTGGCAAGCAGTAATCGCGCTTTGGTGCCAATCTTTCCCTGCTTTGATGGCTTCACCAATAGCATAGGCAATAACCTCAGAATCCGTTGTGGTTTCCAAAGGGCAGTTTTGAGCTAGCAATTTTTCGCGGAAATCGACAGTGTTGACCAGATTGCCATTATGAGCCAGCGCCAGTGAACCTTTAGGGGTCTCGACTACAACTGGTTGGGCATTGGCAACCCGGCTCGATCCCGTTGTAGAGTAACGAGTATGGCCGACGGCTATGTAGCCTGGTAATTCATTCAAAATCGGTTCTGAGAAGACTTGGGAAACCAATCCCATATTTTTGTAGGTATGAGTCTGCCCCTCAGCAGTGTAGGTGGTAATCCCTGCTGACTCTTGGCCCCGATGTTGGAGAGCATAGAGTCCAAAGTAGGCTAGCTTAGCGGCTTCAATGCCGGGGGCAAATACACCAAATACCCCACAGGCTTCTTCCGGTTTGTCTGCTGACCACGATTCGGTAGGAAGGTTGGGATCGGCAGGATCGGTGCCAGAAGAAATCGGTGGAACAGAAGCAGCAGAAAACATATTTAAGTCATTAAGTAAACGGAAGAAACCAGAAAAACTGACACAAACGCTTGCCCTCTCTAGCCAAGCAAGCCTGGATTTACACTAGCTTGGACTCAATGGCTTGAGACCATCGTTGAGTGACCTCTTCAATCCTAACCTTGATTAAGGTTTGGTGAATATTTGTTATGAGCATAAGCTCTGAATTTGGAGTCGTGACCGTTCCGAGATATTGCCAATATTGCGGCAAATGCTGTTGTAAATAGAGTTCCCAATCTGCTTGGTCAGTTTTGCCGACAGAAACAATAATTCTGGCTCCCCCTTCTCCAAATAAGACCTGATCCCAACGGTTTTCCCCTGTAGGAACCTGAATCTCAGCGCCTCGTTGGCCACTGGTGCAGGACTCGGCTAGCGCTACGGCCACTCCTCCTTCTGCACAGTCATGGGCAGAGTGAAGCCAGCCTTGTTGAATGCCGTGGCGACAGGTGGCTTGGACTTGGGCTTCTAGATCTAAATCGGCATGGGGGGGCTCACCGGCTACCTGATGATGAATGCTGGCTAAATATTCCGTACCGCCTAAGGTGACGAGATCACTTGCAGCGTCGAGAGGAATGCCCAGCAGATAAATCAGATCGCCTTCCGCTTGCCAGCCTTGCTGACAAATCTTGTTGAGATCTGGGACTAAGCCCACCATGCCAATCACTGGAGTGGGATAGATGGGCTGGGGCTGCCCCTCGGCATCAAAGGTTTCGTTATAGAGGGACACATTTCCCCCGGTTACAGGGGTTTGCAAATGACGACAGGCTTCCGATAGTCCCCGGCAGGCTTCTGCTAATTGCCAATAGCCAACGGGCTTCTCTGGACTACCAAAATTAAGGTTATCAGTAACAGCAATGGGTTCTGCCCCAACACAACTCAAATTGCGAGCCGCTTCCGCTACGGTCATCTTGGCCCCTTCATAGGGATCCAAATAGACGTAGCGAGCATTGCAGTCGATGGTGGCGGCAACGGCGGTTTTGGAATCTACCCCTGAATCAGGGGTTTCTTGGTTGGCGACGGGACGAAGGCGAACGATGGTGGCATCGGCATCACCGGGCAAGACAACGGTGTTATTTTGCACCTGATGATCGTATTGGCGATAGACCCAGCGCTTGCTGGCGATGGTAGGAACTTGTAAAAGCTGTAAGAGAATGTCTGACCAAGAGTGTTGTTGGCCTTGAATTTCGATGCCTTCGGCGGTACAAGAGGGGATGCGATCGCAACGCCATTCCCGTGCTTTCTGTATATACTCAGGCGGTTCCGCCAAAACCTCACGCTTATAAATCGGCGTATTGTCGGATAGAGCCGTAGCCGGAATTTCCGCCGCCACTTCTCCCTGAAACCGAATCTTGACAATCGGATCGGCGATCACCGAACCAGCAACGACGGCATGTAGTCCCCAGCGATGGAAAATATCAATCAGCTCTTGTTCCCGGCCTTTTTCAGCCACAAACAACATCCGCTCTTGAGATTCGGAGAGCAAATATTCGTAGGGTACCATTCCCGTTTCTCGGTTTGGGATCAGATCTAAATCCAGATCAATACCAACGCCACCTTTTTCCGCCATTTCAGCAGTGGAGCAAGTCAGCCCAGCCGCTCCCATGTCTTGGGCAGCCACCACCGCTCCGGTTTGGAAAGCTTCTAGACAAGCTTCAATTAAAGATTTTTCGAGAAATGGATCACCCACCTGAACGGCAGGCCGATCTTCCACCTCAGAAGTGGCATCCAGTTCAGCACTAGCAAAGCTAGCCCCACCCATGCCGTCTCGTCCAGTGGTAGATCCGACATACAGTACCGGATTGCCCACACCAGATGCGCCTGCTTTAACAATTTCAGCGGTTTCCATCAGGCCCATGGCCATGGCATTCACCAATGGGTTGCCAGTGTAGGCCGGGTCAAAATACACCTCGCCTCCGACCGTCGGAACGCCTACACAGTTTCCATAGTGGGCGATTCCAGCCACCACCCCGCTAAATAAACGGCGAGTACGGGCATCTTCCAGATCGCCAAACCGCAAGGAGTTAAGAACGGCAATGGGGCGGGCGCCCATCGTGAAAATATCGCGTAGGATGCCTCCAACCCCTGTTGCCGCACCCTGAAAGGGCTCAACGGCAGAAGGATGGTTATGGGACTCGACTTTAAAGGCAAGCTGCAGACCATTCCCTAAATCCACCACCCCAGCATTCTCACCAGGGCCCACTAAAACATGCTTACCTTCGGTGGGAAATTGCGAGAGCAAGGAGCGGGAATTCTTATAGCAGCAATGCTCAGACCACATTACCCCAAACATGCCCAGTTCAGCTCGATTGGGGTGGCGTCCCAAACGCTGAACAATATCGTCGTATTCTTCGAGCTTTAGCCCTTCAGCAGCAATTTCTTCAGGGGAAAAGGGAGCAGATCCAGGGCTTGCCATGTACTCTATACCAATCGCACAAGTCCTCATTGTACAGGTTGATCTGGAGCATCGATTCAGGCTGAATCAGATATTCAGAAATGCTCAGAACTTATATTCAGTGTCTTTAGAAATACCGCAAATAGACTGAGATTGCAGTGCTCTACATAAAATTAAGGCCAGAGAAAACTTGCTAAATTTCTAATAAAAATAGGCAATCTAATCATATAAATAATTCGGTATTTTTGTATATTTTTCACTAGTAAAACGCTATTTTTTATTTCAGCAAATGTTAAGAATATATTTAATTTTGCATAAAGTTAGAAATAAAAACTGATGAGTAAGTATAGTTCTGCAAGATCTGATGCTAATGCAGCTTTCTGACTATTTCAGTTGATCGAGAAAGGATGACTCCAGTGTAAATGCTGGATTCTCATAAAAAGCAACTGAATATTGTACAACTCTAGTCTTATTGGAGGAGGCTAGACCAATTGAGCCGCTTTTTAGCACGGATTAATAGAGGTAAAGCTATTGAGGAAGCGTTTGTAAGTATCTCTATAAACATCTAGCAGTATGGGTTTATTTTAATTGACAAGAAATACGGAGAATCTCTTTTTATAAGGAATCTCAGCAAAATTCTTGGGTAATTCGAGAGCAATTAAGCACCAATCATTAATCGGCTAGCTTCTCGATACAAAGGAGCCAATCTACTCAAGGCTACAGACGTAGTGAAGAATTGATTGGCTAGCAGTGTGTTCTTAGCAATTCAATACTGCTCAAGTTGGACGATGTCTTTGAAACATCAGTCCAATTAATCCTCATATATTTTCTCTGCCGAAGCAGATTTTTATGTCATTCGGAACAGAGGTTAATTCAGAAATGAAAAATTTTCTTGATCGATTATGTCAACAAATCAAATCTTGGCTTTTCAATAAGCCAGCAACCATTCAATCCACAAAAAAGGAGACACATAATATGGTTAATCCAGACACCAATCCCACAACTACTAAAACAACAAGTTTTGCAGACTTTGTTTCAGATTTTCCACAAAGCAAAGATCCAAAAATTTGCAAACTTGCAGAGGACTTTGCTGATCGGCTACTCGATAAAGAATGTGAAGCAAAAGAATTCATCATTGACGCGGGTCATCCCTATCCAAAAGCTAAAGATCCAAAAGCTAAAGTTTGCAAACCAGCAGATATCCCAGAACTTGCTCCTTGTTTCCAAATTCACTGGGGGGACGGGCCGAAGGACATGATTGAAACCACAGATACTGAGTGTCTGTGCATCACGGCTTGCAATCCCTATTCCAACGTGACTTTCAAAGACTTAACAGTCGTTATTTCTGTTGTGACTAAAGCAGATGGCACACCTGTACCGGAGTTACCCGATGGCACGCCTTCTGTTTACGTTAAGCCCTCTAAGTTTGTTTGCTTTGGTGATTTGCCACCTTGCAATCCTCATAAGCCTGACAAGCTCTCTTGCCTATCGCGGGAACTAGTTTTAGTTAGCTGTGGCGCAAAGGAAGGGGATTATTGCTTCAAGATTCTCTACTGCTACTCAATTCACTTTGATCTCAAAGGCGTAGATAAGTTCAAACTACCATTGTGTGCGAGTTAGGTAAACGCTCAGATTGGTGAATGACGCATTGGGCTTGCATTCAATACGCAAGCCCAATGCCGTAGAAAATAATCAGGAAAGATCGGCTTCACGGCTTAGGAATAGCAAGCGTTGCCTCATCTTTGAACTCTACAATGCCCACGTTGGGTAAGACTCACAAAATACGATGTGCCGCTCTTGTATATCCACCAGTTTGTGATTGAGCGATTAAGACAGCATTAACAGCTACCAAAAACTCACTTTTGCAAGCTGGATCAGCACTATCACCATCCGCTAATAGACTCATATCACTGAGTTCATCCGCTATTCGGTGTTCAGGTGTCGATTCCCATCTACGCAGTAAGTACTCATATGCCGCGAGATAAGCCTGTTCAATAGAAATTTTGTCTTTATATTTGAGCATGCTTCATTTCACTCATCATTATGCTGTTGATAAAGTCTTCTATAATCGCATGGAAGGACAAGTACATTGCCAAGCAGTTATTCCCAACTAAATGTTGCTTTATAAATATTTTTTGGTCCAAGTTCTCACAGCTTTGCGGAGTGCACGTCTACCTCGTTGACGATGTTCGTTGATGAGCTGAGGTAATTCTCGAATGGGGAGCTGCGGAAATACTAGGCTATTCTCTGCCTCTGCATATTCTCCTTGACACAGATGGTAAATCGTTAACTGCCCATCGTCATAACACCATAATTCAGGGACACCCAGCCGGGCATAAATGGGTAAGCGGTTTAACGACTTACTGGTAACATCAATTTCTAACGACAAATCAGGTGGCGGATCACGGTCTAGGTCAAACGATAATTTCCCTCGAACTTTAGATTCATTTTGAAAGTAAAAGCAGTTATCTGGCTCTAGTCCAGCTTCTTTGATTTGTCGTCGCCAAGTCGTCGATCCATAGCTTTCATAATCCCGTTCTAGGACATCAGCAATTTCTTTGGTAGCCTCGCTGAGAACTTCCTTGTAATATTCGTGTTCTGGCAGAGGTGTCATAATCTCAAGAGTTCCACGATCATAGGCTAGACGAGCAGCACGATGATCGCCCAAGTTATGGAGAAGCGCTTCAAATTGTTGCCAACTAATGTTATTGAGAAGGATGCGATCGCATCTCCGAAACGTTGTAACCATGAGATCTCACGTAAAATCTGCCTTTATCCTATCGTCTCTGAAAAGCCTTGATTGGCATGGGTTTCTTCTAAACAAGACCGACTCAGCAGTTCGGACTTGACTGTGAGCGGATATTCCTGGGGTGATCCGGCAGACCATTCCCACATCGATCCTGCATAATTTTTCACCTGGAAACCCAAGTCAGTAAGGACAACGGTTAGCCACCCAGAGCGGATTCCCCCGGTACAGTAGGCCACAATCTCTTTATCTCGAGTAATGCCCATCCTTTGTAGCTTCGCCAGGATTTCTGCTTGGGGTAACAGCATACCCTGCGGGGTTAATAAATCACGGAAGTGAAGCGACACTGCCCCTGGAATATGCCCTGGGCGTTGCTCGCCATAGGGAGTAGCTCCAGCATATTCTTTCGGTGTACGCGTGTCGATAATGACCAAATTGGCGTTTTTTAGTGATGCTTTGAGGGTTGCTTGCTGCATCTGCCATGCGACATTTCTATGGATGGCAAAATTCCCGATCCTTGGCTGTGTGGTTGGAATAGGGTTCACCTGCACTAGGGCCGTATATCCACCATCCACCATTGCCACCTGCTGATGCCCTAATGTCCGCAACATCCACACAATGCGTCCCTCTTCTCCCCACCCTCGCGGCGGATTCGCAAACACCACGACGGGACGATTCTGAGCAATTTTTAGTTTTTTCAGTTTCTGAGCAAGCCGTGCATTATTATCAAGCAGATTCCCCTTGCTCACTTTGTGCTGGGGCGAAAAGTCTTGCCATCGAACCGATACGCTACCGGGCAACCGATTAAGCCCCAACCACTGATTACTTCGGGCATCTAGAAGCGTCGCGCCTTGGTCAATCAACGTTTTTGCTTCAGAGGCACTGACAATCCAGGTTTGCGCAAGATTAGGGGTCTGAGTTCGCTGTACATAAGCAGCCTGGGGCAGTTCCGCTGGAGAGCGGGTAGTAAGGGTATACGTCAGTGCGATCGCACCCAAACACAGCACTATTCCTAGAGCGACTGCTTTGATCACCTGGGTAGGGTGGGATTTATGCTTCATCTTATTTATGACCAGCAGTTAACTAGACCCGAATGAAAAATTGCTAAATTACAAACATTGTTGTGGCTGGTCATTGTAGGGCGTCACGTCCAAGGGAGCCTATCGCTGACAGCAGTACCAACCGCTATCGATATTTGGCCAGCCAGGTTGTGATCATCCTACAGGCCATAGCGTGATCATGGCATCAATGGGGGCTTTACTGGGAATTACTTGAACTCTCTTGAGCCTCTTAGCAAACCGTAACGATGCCAAAATCACAACAACCTTATCCACAACCAGTTAGGATACGTTTGGGTTTAGGTATTTGCTAACCATCCAACCTCCGCTTTGCTCGCCAAACGCGTGACAATAGTTTTATTCCAGATCCATGGTCAACAGTGTTGAGGGTCATGGGTAGCGATGAGACTGTACACCTCTCACACAAGCATTACGGATTATGCTCGGTCGAACCCTCGGTGGACGATATCAAGTTCAGGACACCCTTGGTGGTGGTAGTTTTGGTCAAACTTACCTGGCCATAGATATTCATCGACCCGATCGCCCACAATGTGTAGTCAAACATCTCAAGCCAGCAAAACGAGATCCCGAGTTTCTGCCAAAAGCTCGGTCTCTATTTGAGCGGGAAGCCGTCATGCTGGAGAAATTGGGGAGCCATGATCAGATACCGCGCTTGTTAGCCTACTTCGAAGAAAAACAAGAGTTTTATTTGGTTCAGGAATACATCCCCGGCCCCTTACTGCGCAAAGAATTACCCCAGGGCTGTCGATGGTCAGAAGAACAAGTCACCCAACTCTTGCTGGATATCTTGTCCATCTTGGCCTTCATCAATCAATTCAATGTCATCCATCGCGATATCAAACCCGAAAATATTATCCGCCGCCAGCAGGATGGTCGACTAGTCCTCATTGACTTTGGCGCAGTCAAGCAGCTGAGGAAGGAACTGAGCAGCGATCCTCATCAGCCGCTGCCAGTGGGAGGGACGATTGCTATTGGGACGCCTGGCTACATGGCTCCTGAACAGGCCCAAGGCCGGCCCCGCGCCAATAGCGATCTCTACGCTTTAGGGATGATTGGCATCGAGGCCTTTATTGGCAAAAATCCGACCCAATTTACCCAAACAGCCCAGGGCGAAATTGACTGGCAGGAAGAAGTGCCTGTGAGCCCAGCCTTAGGGGATGTGCTGCAGCAAATGGTACGCTATCACTTTCAATATCGATATCAATCGGCGGAAGAGGTTTTAAAGGATCTGCAAGCTCAACCGTCGTCAGGATGGTTCAAAAAAGTCGGTAAAATGCTGCGATCGCCCGTACAAAACCTGTGGGCCGACGATCCTGAGCTCACTGAAAAACGCAGCAACCCAACCACCCCTCAAATTGTCCGGAACTCTCTAGGATCAGATGCCCTCTCCGCAGATCCAGAAAGTGCGACACAACCCTTTGCAGAAGTGACCAGCCAGGTTTTTATTAGTGCCTTAAACCGTGAACCTGAGCTGCAAGTGGCCAAGGATTTATTTGAAGCGATTAAAGAAGCAGGCTATCAGCCCTTTATGTCCACGCAGAGTTTGGAATTAAAAGAGAATTGGGCGCAGCATATTGATCACGCCCTCAAAGCTTGTGACTTTTACATCTTGCTTTTATCGCGGGCCTCGGCCCATAGCGAGCTGATGCTACAGGAAGTGAGAGCCGTCAAAGCGCTGCATCAGAGCCGTTCGAAACAGCGACCCCAGATTGTACCCATTCGGGTTGATTTGCCGATGGATGGTTCCTTGAATTACGAATTACGAGGCTATTTGCATCGGTTACAGCAGCGTATTTGGCGGTCTGCCAGTGATACCTCCAACCTCGTCCAAGATATTTTGGCCGCCTTAGAGGCCAGCGAGTCAGTTGCCAGAACCACTGGACAAGTCAGTTCCGGTTCGTTTCCAACAGTGCCGCCCCCTAAGCAGGGATCGGATGCGCCCCCGTTACCCGTCGCCGAGCCAGAATTGCCTGAGGGGCAGGTGAATGTAGCGTCCGCATTTTATATTGAGCGACCGCCGATAGAGTTGCGCTGTGCTGAAACCGTTATCCAACCAGGTTCGTTAATTCGAATTAAAGCCCCTCGGCAAATGGGCAAAACCTCACTGATGGCCCGAATTCTCCATGAAGCCTCCAGTCAAGGATTGAATACGGTGTCCTTGAACTTACAATTGGCAGATGGCAAGGTGTTTACCGATCTAGATAAGCTTTTGCAGTGGCTCTGCGCCAGTGTCAGCCGCCGATTGCGCTTGCCCAACCGGATTGCCGAGACTTGGGATGATATTTTTGGTAGCAAATACAACTGCACCGCTTATTTTGAAGAATATGTGCTGCCTGAATTGGATGGTCCGCTAACATTAGCCCTGGATGAAGTCGACCGAGTATTCGAATACCCCGAAATTGCTAGCGACTTCTTTGGCCTGCTCCGTGCCTGGCACGAGGAAGCCAAAAACCAAGAAATTTGGCAAAAGCTACGGCTGATTGTGGTCCATGCGACAGAGGTTTATATCCCTCTCAATACCAATCAGTCCCCCTTTAATGTCGGCTTACCCATTGATTTACCCGAATTTTCCTTGGCTCAAATTAGTCAATTGGCAAAGCTTCACAACCTAGATTGGGATAAAGACCAAATCACTCAGCTCCAAACCCTCATCGGTGGACATCCCTATCTGACCCGGCTGGCCTTGTATCACGTTGCCAAAGGGGATATAACTGTTGATCAACTGCTAGAAACGGCACCGACAGAAGCAGGACTCTTCCGCGATCACCTACGGGGCCACTGGTGGAATTTGCAGCAGCACGCCCAGTTGGCTAAAGCCTTTATTGCCGTCGTCACGTCAGATCAGGCAATTTCTCTCGAACCATCAGTGTTGTTTAAGCTGCATAGCTTAGGTCTCATTCGGCTGGTCGGCAACGGGGCGCAACCCCGCTGCGATTTGTATCGTCAGTATTTTGCGACGGTGGCTACTGACAAAGAGGCCAACGAATAAGGGTGATATTTTGAGACTATTGGCTCGTCCCCTAAGGACTACCCACCCGTTATGGTTTGTATATGGATATCTCTGTTTCAGGCTGGACGCCAGATACGTCACCTATTAATCCCTATCAGGTTGGGGGCAGCTTACCCGTTGATACTCGCACCTATGTGGTCCGGCAGGCCGATCGCGACTTGTATCAAGCCTTAAAAGCAGGTGAGTTTTGCTATGTGCTTACCGCTCGGCAGATGGGCAAGTCGAGTTTGCGCGTCCACACTATGAAGCGATTGACCGTGGAAGGGTTTGCCTGTGCCTCGATTGATGTCACCAAAATTGGCAGCCAAAATATTACGGCTGAGCAATGGTATGCCAGTTTAATTGGAGCATTAGTCAGCGAATTTAAGCTCGGGGATAAATTTCATTTGCGGTCTTGGTGGCGAGATCGCACCCTATTATCCCCCGCTCAACGCTTGACTGATTTTATTGAGCAGGTCCTGTTTGCCCATGTCCCCCAGAACATGGTTATCTTTATTGATGAAGTCGATAGTTTGCTCAGTCTGAGCTTTTCTGCTGATGACTTTTTTGCCCTGCTGCGGGCCCATTACAACAGCCGAGTAGATCGCGATGATTTTAAGCGACTTACCTTTGCCTTGTTCGGTGTTGCCACGCCTTCGCAGCTGATTCAAGACCAGCAGCGCACCCCTTTTAATATCGGCCGAGCCATTCGGCTGCAGGGTTTTCAAACCTCAGAAATTCGTCCCCTCACCTTGGGGTTGGGTGAGATCTCTGATTACCCAGAACGCTTGGTGAAAGCCGTTTTAGGTTGGACGAATGGTCAACCCTTTTTGACCCAAAAGCTGTGTAAGTTCTTAGCCACGGGTCCCACCATCCCCCCCGGTGAAGAAGCAAAAACCATTACCGAGCTAGTGCAGTCGCACATTCTCCATAGTTGGGAAGCTCAAGATGAACCGGAGCATCTCCGTACGATCCGCAATCGCCTGCTGCAAAACGAGAAACGGGCCGGACGGCTACTCGGCAGCTATCAGAAACTCTTAGACCAACCCGACTGGCAAATCGGCATCCCCATCGATAACAGTGCAGAGCAGATGGAACTTCTGTTATCGGGATTGGTGATTCAGCAGCAGGGACAGCTTCATATCCACAATCGCATCTATGCAGAAATTTTTGATCTGGCCTGGGTGGAACACCAATTAGCGCAATTGCGACCCTATGCCGCTGTGATGCAATCTTGGCTGCGTACTGGAGGACAAGATCCGTCGCGGCTGCTACGAGGACAAGCGTTACGGGAAGCCCTTGCTTGGTCAAATTCCAAGAGTTTAAGTGATCAAGACTACCAGTTTTTAAGTGCGAGCCAAAACGCCGATAAGCAAGCGGTTGAAGTTAGCCTCCAAACTGAACGGCAATCTAAAAAGGCGATTGAAGAAGCCAATGAAATTCTAACGGAAGCCCATCGGAAGGCCCGCCGGATTTTCAGAGTTGCGATCGCAGCTTTAGCACTCGTCTCCGGTATTTCCGTTTTGGCCATTGCAGTGGGGATTCGCACCGGCCGAGATCTACAAGAATCGCAGCAAAGTCTTGGTTTGGAACAGGAAGGGGTGATTACCCTGCGGCAGTTTCCCACCAACCAACTCCAAGCCTTGCAATCTGCCATTGAGCTGGGCCAAAAACTGCAAGACTTGGTGCCTGCCAAACGCTCCTTGCAGGACTATCCCACCGTCAAACCCATTTTTGTACTGCAAAGTATTCTGGACAATATCTATGAAACCAACACCTGGCAGGGACACAAGGGGCGTATTTATAGCGGTTCGTTTAGTCTTGACGGCAAACAGCTGATCACGGCAGGGAAAGATGGATATGTCCGAATTTGGTCTCAACAAGGTAAACAGCTACAAGAATTTCAAGCTAACCCGAAAGGCACCAAATTTGCTGCTTTCCTCAAAAATGACCAAGTTTTGACGATTTCCTTAACTGGGCAGCTTCAGTTTTGGGATGCTGAGGGTGATCTTAAGTCCACCCTGCCACAACCAATCGGCAAATTGAGAAGTATTCGGTTTAGCCCAAGTCGTGACCAGTTCGCGACTGCTTCCACCAACGGTCAGGTCTATATCTGGGATCAAACTGGTCAGCGACTGGCTCAGTTCACGGCCAATCATCAAACGGTGAGTAGCTTAAGTTTTAGTTCTGATGGGCAGACCTTGATCACCGTAGGAACAGACGGCACCATGCAAGCTTGGACACTATCTGGTCAGAAACTGAGTGAATGGAAAAGTCGAATTAATCCTAATCTAAAACTTAACAGCGTCAGCTTTTTAGCCAGTGCGCCCTCTACCCAAAGCTACCAGAAGCAACGATTTGCCATGGTTGGTACGGATGGTCTGATTCGTCTTTGGAGTGCATCTAGTGCACAGCCTTTGAATGTGTGGCGGGGGAGTCAAACCTCACTGTACCTCGTTGATGCCAGTCCCACCGGAGAAAAACTGGTGACACTGGGAGAAGACAGTACCATTCGAATTTGGGATTATGCAGGAAGAAAACTAGCGGAACTGAAAGGGCATTCCGGTCTAGTGAGTAGCGCTAGCTTCAGTCCTGACGGTAAGCGTCTACTGACCACTGGTAGAGATGGTAGTCTCCACTTGTGGGATCTCGCAGGTCAACAGCAATGGGCAGGAAAACATCAAAGTATTTGGAGTGTGGCGATCCATCCACAGCAAGATACCGTGGCGACAACCGGAAAAGATGGGATGTTGCGGCTGTGGCAAACCAATGGAGACCTACTCTGGGAAAAACAAGCCCACGATAAGGGAAACGATGTAGTATTTAGCCCCGATCAAACACAACTCGCAACCGCTGGAGAAGACGGCTACGTGCGCATGTGGGATTTGCAGGGCCGTCAACGGGAAGCACATCTCGTCGATAAAAAAGGCGTGTATGCCCTGAGTTATGCACCAGATGGTAAATTGCTGGCAGCAGCGGCTAACGATGGTAGCGTTCATCTGTGGGATTTTGCGTCCAGAGACCATCGACACTTTGAAGCATCTACCCAGCCGGTGTGGGCCATTCGGTTTAGCCCTGATGGCAAACAACTGGTGACGGCTGGCAAAGACGGACAAATTAAAGTCTGGACGCCTTTGGGCAAGGTATTGAGCCAATTTGATGCCCAGCAAGGTTGGCTGAGCGATGTTCGTTTTAGCCCTGATGGCAAACAGCTAGTGACGGCTGGCAAAGCAGGCACTGTTAAATTTTGGTCTATCCAGGGCCAATTGCTGCACCAGTTTCAGAGTCATCCCAATGATATTCTTCGCCTAGTGCTCAGTCAGGATGGCCAGCGCCTCGCAACCGCAGGTCAAGATGGCATCGTCAAAATTTGGACCTTCACAGGGCAACAATTAGCAGAATTCATGGGACATCAAGGGGCTGTATATAGTCTGCAATTTGCAGCGGATAGCCAGTCTTTAATGACAGTCGGCAAAGATGACGTTGTTCGGATTTGGCAAACCGGCACTCTTGCTCAACTGTTACATCGCGGCTGTCAATGGCTCCAGACTTATCAACAGCGACATCCTGATGCTACTAATGCTTGTCCTCAACGTTAAAATAAGCAGATAAGGGTTGCTTTGCATCCGAATGGTAGCTCAATCACCGTATACCTCACTGGCCTGATCCAGTATGAGACGTTGTCAACTAATATGAAGTTAAATCAGCCCATAAACGTCACTGAGCGGAATCGTTTGCCAACCGTTTCCCTACCTATTCCGATCCGTTTGCCGGAATGAAATCATCTTCCGAGCCCCCCATCGAACATCTACATTCTGTAGTCAAGTCAGATGCTTCACTACAGTTGTTGCTGTTTGTGGATAAGCGCACAACCGCTAAAGAGCAAATTCATCAAATCTCTCAATATTTAGAGACCCTAAAACCCGATTGTGATTTTGAACTGCATGTGGTTGAAGTGGCAGAACAGCCGTATTTGGTGGAGCATTACAAACTGGTTGCAACCCCTGCTTTAGTCAAAATTAGACCCGAACCTCGACATATTTTGGCGGGCAGCAATTTGGTCTCTCAGTTAGAAGAATCTTGGCCCTATTGGCAACATTCCCTATCTCCGAATGGGGTGTTTGAAGATCAAATTAGCCTAGAAGATCATTCAACCTCCTTTGCTGATGCGGCTCAACTGATGCAGCTCTCGGATCAAATGTTCCGTCTGCGACAAGAGAATGAAGCCTTACAGGATCAGCTCAAGTTCAAGGATCGCATGATTACGATGCTGGCCCATGATCTCCGTAATCCATTGACGGCAGCGACCATCGCTTTAGAGACTCTGACGGGACAATGGGATGATGACAATGACATGATTCAAAATTTAGCGCCGGCTCTAATCCAGCGTTTGACGAAACATGCTTATGCCCAAACCCAGATCATTGAGCGCATGATCACCAATCTTCTTGAAGCTTCGCAAGGCAATGAACCTGACCTTAAAATTCATCCTAAACAACTGGATTTAGGTGGACTCTGCCAAGAAATCGCCTTAAGGCTTCAGAATGCTCTTAAGGCGAAGTCCCAGTCACTTGAAAGCGATATTCCCCCAGATATCCCTAATGTCCATGCTGATGCAGATCAGGTTCAGCAGGTGATTCTCAACTTGCTGGATAACGCCATGAAATATACGCCGGAGGGAGGGGCGATTACGCTGTCCGTTTTGCACCGCACGACGCAAAAAGTGCAGGTCAGCATTTGCGATAATGGTTTAGGGATTCCCCAGGAAAAACAGCAATATATTTTTGATCACCAATATCGTCTGGACCGCGATCAAAAACAGGCAGGGTACGGCATGGGGCTAGCGCTGTGCAAGCGGATTGTGGGTAACCACTACGGAGAAATCTGGGTGGATTCTGCCCCCAATCACGGAAGCTGCTTTCATTTTACGTTGCCTGTCTATCGGTAAATTGGATCCCTAAAAGACTATAAGGGCGTGAAAAAGCGATCCATTTTTACGATAGTTATAAAATTTTATAGATTTTGGGATGGGAGTGCACCAAGACCATAGTAGTCTGAGATCAATGCTTCGTTTGCAATTTCAATAAGGTAAAAGATTCATGGTTCAACGCGGTTCTAAGGTTAGAATTCTCCGTCCGGAGTCTTACTGGTTTCGTGAAATCGGCACCGTCGCCTCCGTTGATCAAAGCGGTATTAAATATCCTGTGATTGTTCGTTTTGATACTTGTAACTACAACGGAATCAGCGGTACTGCTGCAGGTATCAACACCAATAACTTCGGGCTTCACGAACTCGAAGAGGTCGAGGCACCTAAAGGGGGTAAAAAGCCCGCAGCTAAGCCTGCCGCCGCAGCTCCTAAGGCAGAAGCGCCCAAAGCAGAAGGCGACAGCTAACTTGCTTTCATGACAAGATATATCCCAACAGCTTGCTTGAATGCCTGAGCTACCTGAAGTTGAAACTGTTCGGCTTGGCTTAGAAAAGGCAACCGTTGGGATGCAAGTTTTGGGTGGGGAAGTACTTTACCCTCGTACCATTGCCCACCCTCAATCTTCTCAAGCGTTTATCCAAGGGTTGCAACATGCGACCTTTTTGTTGTGGAAGCGTCGTGGAAAATATTTACTGAGCCAGCTATCTTTATCTGCTAATGGCCAGACTGGCTGGCTTGGGGTACATCTGCGCATGACAGGACAGCTGCTTTGGCTGACTCAAGATGTGCCTGTGCCGAAGCATACCCGCGTACGTCTATTTTTTGGCAATAATTGCGAACTTCGATTTGTAGATCAGCGAACTTTTGGTCAAATGTGGTGGGTGGCGCCGCAAGAAGATCCTCAAACGATTATCAGTGGCCTGCAAAAGTTAGGGCCAGAGCCATTTTCCGAGGAGTTCTCCTTAAAGTATTTCAGTAACTCCCTGCAAGGTCGTAAACGCTCAATTAAAAGTGCTTTGTTAGATCAGGCCTTGGTAGCGGGAGTCGGCAATATTTATGCGGATGAAGCTTTGTTTATGAGTGGGATTTCTCCCACGACGTTATGCCATCAACTGCGGGTTGAACAGGTGCAACGGCTGCGAACTGCGATTATCGACGTCTTGTCTACCAGTATTGGTGTAGGCGGTACTACCTTTAGTGACTTTAGAGATCTCAAAGGCGTGAACGGCAATTATGGAGGCATGGCTTGGGTATACGGACGCCACGGTCAGCCTTGTCGAACGTGCGGTCACACCATTGAGCGCATCAAACTTGTGGGCCGCTCGACTCATTTTTGCCCTCAGTGCCAGCCGGAAAGCTGAGATGCTAGAGCACCTCGCGACTAGCTCGATATAGGTCGCTCCAGTTGTCTCGCTCTTTAACCACGGTTTCCAGGTATTCTTTCCAGACCACCTGATCTTGCACCGGATCTTTGACCACGGCCCCTACTAACCCAGATACTAAATCATGGGCTTGGAGGGAGCCATCGCCAAAATGGGCAGCCAGGGACAAGCCGCTATTGACCACGGAAATGGCCTCGGCTGTGCTCAAGGTGCCGCTGGGAGACTTGAGTTTGGTCTTGCCGTCTTCGGTTAGGCCATTGCGTAGCTCCCGAAAAATGGTGACCACTCGTCGAATTTCAGCTAGGGCTGGGGATTCTGCTGGGAGATCGAGGGCGGTCTTTAGGTTTTGAACCCGTTCTTGCACAATTTTGACTTCAGAGTCTGTATCGTCGGGTAAGGGCAGAATAACGGTATTGAAGCGACGTTTGAGAGCGCTAGACAGATCATTGACCCCTTTATCTCGATTATTAGCGGTGGCAATCACGTTGAATCCCTGCGTAGCCTGAATCTCTTCCCCCAGTTCAGGAATCGGTAACGTTTTCTCCGATAGAACCGTAATCAATGTGTCTTGCACATCAGCGGGAATCCGAGTCAGTTCTTCAATTCGGGTAATTTTGCCCTGGCCCATGGACTGCATAAGGGGACTGGGCACGATCGCATCTAGGGAAGGACCTTCTGCCAGGAGCTTGGCATAATTCCAGCCATACCGAATCGCATCTTCACTGGTGCCTGCGGTGCCTTGGATCAGTAAGGTGGAATCCCCTGCGATCGCAGCAGCTAAATGTTCCGATACCCAAGATTTGGCAGTACCCGGAACCCCATACAGCAGGAGGGCGCGATCGGTTGTCAAGGTGGCAATCGCAATTTCCATTAAGCGTTGATTGCCAATATATTTGGCTGAGACTTCAAATCCGTTGTCTAAGGTGCCGCCCAGTAAATAGGTAGAGACGGCCCATGGAGAAAGTTGCCAGTTCGCCGGGCGTTGACGAGTGTCGGCTTTGCGAAGTTCTTCGAGTTCTGCTGCAAACTGTTGTTCAGCATGTTGCCGGAGGATGGCCGTCTGCTCAGCTGTGGTTGACCGTTTTTTTGTCTTGGCAGCCATAGTACATCGCAAAATATCAAAGTCAATTATCGGATATTTCGTGGCTCAAGAACGGGTTGTGAGCGTGATTATTGGGATAGGAGCAACCTGACGAGGCTGATCTGATTCACGCACAACGCCTTTGGATGGGTCGTTGAGTTGTTGATAAAAATCATAGAGCTGTTGGGACTAAAGCCATTCTTGATAACAATCGCGACAGTCAACATAGGCTGGCTTTCAAGTTGAAAAACTTATCATGTCCCTTATGACATTTATACGTGGTGCGCAAAATTTAGCTTAAGCCAATCTGGACAGCGGTTTGGACACCTTGGCTAGATCAGAAAAAGGTTAGGAGGTGATCTCGATAGCTCTAGTAACGATTTCAACCCGCCCCGTTTAGATCTACAATGCCTGCATTCCCAAAGCTGCGAAAACCTGAGCGGCTTTCACTTAGGGACTAGTGACTCTGACAATTCAGATTTAATGACCCATTTCTCGAATCCCACCGATAGCAAGGAGGTTCTTCCCTGTTGTTGATTGGGTGACCTCAGTTTATCTGAGGCGAGTTTTTTATATCCCTTTTATTTCAACTATTCTCAATAAGACAAGGAGAGATTTATGCCTGTTTCAAAAGATGGAGTATTGGTTCTGGGTGCTGTAATTGGGGCTGCTTCTCTGATTGCCTATGTGGTGTACAGCGTCATGGCGGCACAAGCCAGCTTTTAACCTAATTCAAGCGTGGTGACTCCCGTCAAGTATGGTCTTGACGGGAGTTTTTTAGTTTGTTTCGGTCAATCTACTCGACGGATTTCTGGAGGATTTCAGCCATTCCACTGAATTCAAAAGTATTGCAAGAAACCTTTATCAGCTAGCTTTTGGTTCCTTTGTTGCTGCATGTAAGAGAGGAGTTGCCAGTGTCCCTAGCACATTCAAAATAGCGAGGACAATAAATAGTCTCCAAGCCTGGTGTGGGAAATTCCCTAGAGCCATAATGTTACTAACTAGCACAACTGTAAATGTAGCGATTATGCTAAGAGTCAGATATCGCACGCTTTTTACAGTGGTATTAGCAGTATTTATTCTAAGCAGTAAAGCGCTATGGGCAAAAGCAATTGCGATAACAAGAAAAGAAAAGCGAAGCTGTATTGCTCCTCCTCCAAATTCTCCCAGATTTGACATCAGAGCCATATTCGTCATAAAAGCCCACAGTCCGCCTAGCATGGATATCATAATCCCTACTTGACCAAGTCCACGATAGTGCGGATGATCCATGATGGTCGCGCAACACAACCCCGTCAAACTATACACACCGAAAGAGACCGTGGTCAGCAAGATAGTTCCTTGAGTGGTACCAAAACTGGATGTGAACAGTGAGTATATCGCGGTTAGAGCACCAAAGATTAAGCATGCTAACAGACTAATGAGAAAAATGCGTCGATAAATACCACCTTGAGATTGCTGAGATGCTGGCCTCCTAGAGCTGGGCTGGGGCGAATCTGAAATTCTGATAGCCTGGTGACGAGGGACTTGAACTACAGCAGCACAGTTCAGACAAGTCATCGATTGCCCAGGTTGTTCTTGCTCTGTTTCGACTTTATGTCCGCAATACGTGCAATGAAAGGTCATTGTGGCAGTCTCTTAGATGTTGTCATGATGGCTTCACATGCAATCAGTACTTTAGATAACTATCTACAGACGCATCATTTCGTCTACAGGTTTGACTGATAGGATGATGAACCGATATCTCGCTACCATCAGTTTTCCCTCATCCTTGGGAAAGTTGGGCGTTAGGATGAATCTCGACAGGTAAGTTAGCTATAGTTGATGCCAGCTACTGACCCCAGGCAGGAGAACATAATGGGCACATCATCTAGGTAAATGCCTCTGAAACTGCTAGTCATAGCCATTCACTATAACTGTTTCAGTCGGTGCCGCCCCAAGTCCAGCGGGGATTTCCTTGGCGTAAGCCACTTTTGATGATTTGGGTGGTGAATCCATTCACATCTCGCATTCCGGTCATATCTAAAATGACTTTGGCTTTGCCTTTGATCAGTTGTAATCGAATAAAAGAAGGGCCAGTATGTTCTTTCCCATCAATTTTGAACATGCCAGCGGTGCCTTCGCAATTGCGATATTGGGGCTTTAAGGTGCCGATCCAGATGGCACTAAAAGGTTCTTTGGGGGCTAGGGTGATGTTGGTTGCGATCGCACTCAGACTCACCATGCCATCCGTGGCATAGCCCCCTTCCTGGTAGGGTTGCCGAGTTTGATAAGCAATCATCTTTTCGGGGCAGCCTTGGTTGGGGCCATTGGTAGGATAGACCTGCAGTTCAATCGTCTCTGCACTGACCGCTCTAGCCACCATCAAGCTAACAGGGGCTAATAGGAAGACCCAATATCGTTTCATCTTTAAACCTCCAATTCCATCTTGCCCCAAAGGGCATCTACTTCCATGCTGGCGGGCGCAACAAACCAACGGCAAGGATTTGCCATAGAACTTGACTCTGCGCTAGTCCAGATCAGGATGCCGCTTACCAGTGGATGCCCGTTAATCGATCGAGGCAAATCAAAAATAACCGGGCATTGGGAATTGCAGCATAGCCGAAGGAATACTTGCCTTTCCCAGACCACCAGTTAGCATCCTTATGCTTGAACTGGAATATTCCGCCTCCTAAACGAATATCTTTCATATCGGCGACCTCGACTCTATGGGGACCATCTTTTTCCACAAACTCCATAAAGCCAGACCCAATTCGCACCATGCGCAAGGTCTTGCCGATGGGGAACTCAACATACCCCAGTTGATTGAGTTGTTCATTGATAACGGGTAAGAGATGGGTGCTCCACTGTCCCTCTGCCGCTTTAACAAAGTGATATAAGTTGTCTGCGGGTGGGTTCCCCTCTTGGCTACGGTAAGCCCCTTTTAACCTAAATTCTGGCCCTGAAAGTCGAGTCCACCAATAGTTGAATGTGGTGCCGGTATAGACACCGTTATAGTAATTTCGAGTTTGCTGAGTAAACAGATTCTGACCATCCTTAAACAGAAAAATTTGGGTTTTGGGTTGGGCAGAACGACTCCCTTTGAGACTGTAAAGGGCAATCCCATGCTCGCCCACATAAGAGCATTGATAGAAATATTGGGTGACTAAGAAACCCGTGATAGTCGCGAGTACCGTAAAAATCAGGGCACAAATCAGGACGGAGCTGTCTGCCAAAAATGCAATAAAGCAACCCACTAAAGCTCCCCCGCTGGCCCAAAACATACAGTTTTTGATGCGCTCCTGGGCTTGGGTGGCCTGTTTAGAACGGGATAGGGTGCTATCTGCTGAAATAATTTCCCCAATTTCTGGTGGGGGGGGTGTGAAAAACTCCATGTCTGGAATAATGGGACTCCCGACATGGCGAACAACGTTTTCAGTCGGCGTCCAGCTCATTTCCCCAGTCATACCCTTAATACCTCTAAATCACTACTTCTCCCACGGAATTGCTAATGCGAAAGATGTGTAAGCCTGATGGAGTCAAACCACAGCATCTTTAAGCCAAAAGCATAAGTCAATTTGAAGTCAGGCTCAAGAATATACCGTCTGGAATTCAATTGGGCAGTGGAACAAGCGCTGTGCCAAGAATATGCTTTTGGTGAAGAAGAAAAAAGGACTACCCCGGCTCTCACTGATTAGCTATGCGTTGCTGTCGAATTCATAGGGAGGTCGCAAATCATCGTATATCTTCAAATAAAAATCAAAAAGTTCTTGGAACGAGTGAACCACAACAACTTCCTCTTCTTCATGACCTAGGATGAACCAGCGATTGGGGTCAGAGGGATGAAAAAGAATATCATCACCAAGATTGCTATCGAAGAACGGGACACATTCAACGGCTTGAGCTTGTGTTAACACATTGGGGCTATTGTCCCAAAACCAACAATCAGACAATCTCTCACGAACTTCACTTAGGAAGATGTCTACAATTCTCTGTGGTGAAAGAGTTTGTATGCTTAGGTTGGTTATTCCAGGCCCGAGGGTAGTGACGAATTGACGATAATCTTCTGGAAATAAAAATCCTAGATGATCTTCCACCGCTGACAGAGCTTGAATCGAGAGGGGGCGTAGGGGTAGAGTGGTTACACGAAACGATATGCCTTGAAATTCAATGCTGTCCATGTCTATCTAAACTGACTGCCAAGTCCTTCAAAAGTAACCGCAAAACTGCTTTTTATCAATTACCCAAGGGATTACCTCAAGTATTGTTGAACACTCAGAACTTCCAATTTTGTGTCGGACTGAATCTGACCTATGCTTCAGCTTGGATACAAGAAATCTAGGATGACTCGCCCCTAGGAGAGCGGCAAAGCAGTACGCTGAAAAAGCATCTCAGCAATGACTGCGGTTTCCCCATCGACTTATGGCAAGACATCCTTCTGGCTCCAAGACTCTGCACCCCCTAACTCGGCTGCTCAAATATGGGCGAGTCTATCGTTCTCAAATCCGGTCGGCGGCAGCTTGTTCTGTCCTCAACAAGATTTTTGATTTGGCACCGCCCGTGTTGATTGGGGCGGCAGTGGATATTGTGGTCAAGCGCCAAGATTCTTTGATTGCAACCCTAGGCATTACCGATGTTTTTCAGCAATTGGTGGCCTTGTCGATTATTTCCGCCATTATTTGGGGACTGGAGTCCGTCTTTGAATATGCCTATGCCCGCCTGTGGCGCAACTTAGCTCAGACGATGCAGCATGACCTGCGCTTAGATGCCTATCAGCATTTGCAGAATCTGGAGCTTGCCTATTTCGAGGAGCGCAGTACGGGCGAATTGATGTCCATCCTTAACGACGACATTAACCAGCTAGAGCGGTTTTTGGACGGCGGGGCCAACGATATTCTCCAGGTGATCACCACAGTGGTGATTATTAGCAGCGCCTTTTTTATTCTGGCTCCCACGGTGGGGTGGATGGCGATGCTGCCGATTCCCTTGATTATTTGGGGTGCGATCGCATTTCAAAAAAAATTAACCCCCTTCTATGGTGCAGTCCGCGAAAAAGTCAGCTTTCTGAATGGTCGTCTCGCTAATAACCTCAGCGGCATGGTGACGATCAAGAGTTTTACAGCGGAGGAATTCGAAGCCCAACAGGTGCGAACCGATAGCGATGCTTATCGCCAGAGCAACCGTCGCGCCATTGCCTTGAGTGCGGCGTTTATTCCCCTGATTCGGATTTTGATTTTGCTGGCGTTTATGGCGATTATGCTGTTTGGCGGTATGGAAGTAATGGCAAATCGCCTAGAAGTCGGCACCTATAGCGTTTTAGTCTTTCTCACCCAACGCCTGCTCTGGCCCCTGACTCGGTTGGGGGAAACCCTCGATCAATACCAGCGGGCGATGGCTTCCATTAAGCGGGTCATGACCTTACTGGATAAGCCGATCCAAATCCACCCAGGGCATCTCAATTTACCCGTCCACCAGGTGAAGGGTGAAGTTCAATTTAAGGATGTCTCCTTTGAGTACTATCCGGGACTACCGATTATCCATAATGTTTCTCTAGCGATTCCTGCAGGCGAAACTATTGCCATCGTCGGCTCCACAGGGTCGGGGAAGAGTACGCTGGTTAAGCTGCTGCTACGGTTTTATGAAGCCCATACGGGGGATATTACCTTAGACGGAATTTGCATTGAGACCTTGCAGCTAAAGGATTTGCGCCAAGCCATTGGCCTGGTGAGCCAGGATGTATTTCTGTTCCACGGTACGGTTTACGAAAATATTGCCTATGGCCAACCTCAGATTGATCAGGCTCAGGTGGAACAGGCAGCTAAAAATGCTGAAGCCCATGAGTTTATTTCCCAACTGCCCCAGGGTTATCACACCATTGTGGGAGAACGGGGGCAGAAGCTGTCTGGGGGACAACGGCAACGACTTGCGATCGCACGCACGCTTCTCAAAGATCCGCCCATTTTAATTTTGGATGAAGCCACGTCTGCCGTGGATAACGAAACAGAAGCAGCGATTCAGCGCTCTTTAGACCGGATTACGGTAAATCGAACGACAATTGCCATTGCCCATCGCCTATCCACCATCCGCCATGCTGACTGTATCTATGTAATGGAGCAAGGCCGGATTGTCGAACAGGGTAAACATGAACAGTTGCTGGCTGACAATGGCATTTATGCCCAACTCTGGCGGGTACAAACCGGACAGCGAGTTGAAGTGTAGTGGTTCGATCAGCGCCATAAAAAAGTTTGGAACAACTGAGACAAAAAGTGAGGCAATTTGTTGACGCACCCTCTTAGGATTGAAATAGGTGTCAAGGTATGGCTCTCTCAATGGGCAGATGTGAGCTGTTCTGGCTGAATCAATTTCAAGCACTAGTAGGGGAGCCATTCATGCGTACTTATGATTCACGCAAGAAAAAGTCTACTAATCGTCCTGCCGTTCAATTAGCGCCAATACAGATACCTCAGAGTTCTGAGATCCAAGCTCCTACCATTCAAGCAAAATCTAATGAGGAGGGTTTAGCAGAATGGGCAACCCGAAGAGAAAAGTGGGCGAGATTGGGAACACCATGGACAGAAGTTACTCATCTACAAACACCTAACATTAACCGACCTGCACGAGCACAGGTGCCAGAGCCTGCAACACAATCTTGGGTTTCAAACAGGCCACCTATATTCAAATCACCCTTAATCTTGAGACAAACCAACTCTCTCAAGCATCGAGAAAAAAAGTCGAGTGCTCAGCAGTCCAATCTTCAGCAACCACAACATACGTATTTACAGCATCTGCCAGATGTAGCTCATTCTCCTGTACATCTTGCACAACAATCGGTGATGAGCCATGCCAGAACTCGGCATCGGCAGCAAGATATTTCAGTCTTCCCGACTCATAAATTTCCGAGTACCGATACGACCATAACCGTCTCCAAGGTTAAAACACCAATAATTTTGAGAGCATGGGAGAGTTCACCAGAAGATCCTCAGCAAAAAAAAGAATGGGAAGAGAAAAAGAAAAAAGCAATTTTAGAAACAATCCAGGAGAAATTGCCCCATCGACCTCAAGAACTTCAAATGTATGATGAGATTTATGCCAATATAGGCGTTTTTTTAGAAGATAAAGGACGTTTCTTAAAGCGGTTAATAGACTTAGAAACAAGCTTAAAACAAAGAGCCTCAGAGAAAGAGAATCCACTTCAGTACGGTGATTTAGTAGACGAATTGACGCAGTTTGAAAAGAGTATTAATTTAAATGTCGATTCTGTGACAATAGATGAGAAAGATGTATTTGGACCCGCAATCATATTTGGCACTATCAGTGCTAACTATTTTCTCAATAAATTAGTCAGCCAAGGCATCACATGGGAAGATCCATCATTCGTCTCGCACGGAGGTTTATCTCATCGTATTCAATGGTATGCCATTGCCAAAGAAGTACTCAATAATCCTCAACCTTATGGGAATAAGTCTCCCAAGGAACTATATGTAACAGTGCCACAATATGGAAGGTATCAAGAAACAAACCCTAATGATCCACGTGAAAAAAGTCCAGATCGATCTCTATGGGATATTTTAGTGGATACTGTACCTACAGATGAACGTGCAAAAGAACAAGGGTTGATTTTTTCTGACACTGGTCGTAGTCCCGATACCATCAACCAATACTTCAATTCTATGTTTAATAAAAACCAGGAAAGCAAAAGCGATTTTCCGAACTTAGGAGAAGCAATAAGCCTCTATGGAGAAAAAGCATGTCTTGAGTTTATGCAAGATAGAAAAGAAAAATTATTTCAAGATATAGTTAATCCTGATCAAGATAATTTTCAAGTTGCATATTGGCATAAATCTAAAGATCAGAAGAAATAATTTTATTCATTTTCTTAAACAAAATACAAACGGCATAAACAGTTCAATATTGAGGTTTGATATCTCAATATTTTCAGATTTTTAATGGCATAAATCTTACGAAGGTTCCTGCTCTGCATTTCAAGCAGTCTCCTCTGGGCAAATGTCTTGGCAAATTGGGCCAAGATTGCCTAAATTAAAATCGTAGGAATGAACGGTACATCATGCATCGCTTGACTCAGGCTCCTAAACGAAAATCAGTTATTTCAGCCTTACTTCCCCTCAGCCTTGGATTATTAGTCAGCTGCAGTAGTGCAGAAGCCCCTGCAGATATTGAATCCGCTGCCGAGATCACATCTGAAACCTCTGCCTCAGACACCTCAACCGAATCTCTCGATCGCTCGGTCGCAGATCCCAATGCTGCGGAGGAAAGTGCTGACAATTCAAATTCTGGGACTGAAACCTTAGCATCTTCTGTTAATTCAGGGAAAGTAGACTTGGCGGCCATCATTGGGAGTGAGGAGGATGGCTGGCTGCCCAAAGCAGTCTCTGGATATGATTTCAAGCGCGGAATGAGTCCAGAAGAAGTAGGCAAGATCCTACCTGGTGCAGAGAAGATCTCCAAGTTTGGGTTTAGCGAGGTGCCAGCAAAAGAGGTTCCTGGTGTGGATAAGTACAAATTTAGCTTCCTCAAAGATAAAAAAGATCCAGAAGGGAAGCGGACGTTATACAGCGTTTCACTGATCTTCGATCCGGCGATCAGAAAGGATCATCCCTATGACAAAGTGGCTTTAGCATTTGCTGAAAAATATGGCGAAGTCGAGCCGGAGAAAATTGAAAAGAAAATTGTGACTTGGGTCGGGCCGAATTTTACCACTGCTCAATTTACCAACAGCGTCAATAAGTTCGAAGGATACGAATTTAAGATCGTTGTTCCCAAATCCTAGGTACAGTTCAGACACCCTAAGATCATGGATATAGAGATTAGGGTGCTGAACTGAATGCGCAAGCTCAATCAACAGAATTACCAACCACACCAGATTTCTCTATTAACCTCTGCTAGTCAGGTACAACGGCTACAGATGCCGGATGCAGAGGTTTTGTTTTATCCCTGCTTTTTCAATGACACAAACTGCGAGCAGATGTTTGCAGCCCTTGAAGCAGAAATTGCTTGGCGACAGGACTCAGCAACCCTCTTTGGCCGTCATCACCTTTTGCCTAGACTAACGGCCTGGTATGGCGATCCAGGTAAAACCTATCGCTATTCCGGTATCCGCATGGAACCGTTGCTGTGGACACCGACGTTGCTTCAGATCAAAGCTGCCATTGAGACGATTGCTCAGGTGGAATTTAATAGTGTGTTGTTGAATTTATACCGTCATGGTCAGGACAGTATGGGTTGGCATAGTGATGATGAGCCTGAATTAGGCCTTAATCCGGTGATTGGTTCAGTGAGTTTTGGTGGTTGCCGACGATTTTTATTGAGGTATAAAGGGGATAAATCAATACCTAAGGTAGAACTCAATCTAACCAACGGTAGCTTGCTTCTGATGCAAGGCCCAACACAGCATTTCTGGCAACATCATGTGCCCAAAACTAAACGCCCTGTTGATCCGAGGATTAATCTCACTTTTCGCATCATTCAGTAAATGACAAGGTTGGACAAGTGCTTGCCCATCACCGCTGGCTTCCAGATAGCATCTATCGCTACGGTATCTTAATTCATTACTCACCAAGCCAATGGGGCAGCACCTATAAGATTGTAATGACGTAGTGTTTTCAAAAATTGGTTGTTGAGGACTGATGGGATGTTTCATCCACGGGGTTTGACCCTGACGGTATTGGCCATGCTTGCCTTTGCTGGAAATTCTATCCTATGTCGGTTAGCACTCAGAGAAACACCCATTGATGCAGCAACCTTTACATCAATTCGGCTCATTGCTGGTGCGATTATCCTGGGATTGATCACACAAATAAAGGGTAGAAGCCTTAAAGCAGAAGGCAATTGGCCCTCTGCTTTAGCACTTTTTATCTATGCAGCAGGCTTTTCGTTTGCTTATATCAAGCTAGCTGCTGGTACGGGGGCGTTACTGCTCTTTGGGGCAGTCCAGATCACCATGATCGGATATGGATTTAGGACTGGAGAACGCTTGAGCAAACAGCAAATTGCTGGTTTTATGATGGCGCTGGTGGGTCTGGTGGGGTTCCTATTACCGGGTCTCTCGGCACCCCGCTCCACAGTTCTGCCCTGATGATCGCTGCGGGCATTGCCTGGGGGATTTATTCCTTACGCGGCAAAACGGCTAGCAATCCCATGGGAATGACGGCGGGCAACTTTTTAAGAGCAGTCCCATTTACTTTGGGACTGAGTCTGTCGATGGTTTCTGCAACGTCATTAACCCTGGCAGGTTGTCTATATGCAGTCGCTGCAGGTGCAGTTACTTCAGGTCTCGGATATACCATTTGGTACACGGCCTTAAAAGATTTGACGGCAACATCTGCGGCGACAGTCCAACTTAGTGTTCCCGTCATTGCCGCTACAGGAGGGATTCTTTTTCTCGGTGAAAATCTAACCCTGCGCCTAGTGGTCCCGTCCAGTGCCATTCTGGGAGGAATCGCCCTGGCCATCTTGGAGAAATCTCCAACCGAAGCAACCTGAGTTGATCACTCTTTTATGTAATCTGAGTTCAGAATATGGATTTACGTGTCACAGTTCAGAAATCTTGGAGTTGGTGTGGGATGCAAGCGGCTAAGATTGTCGCGCAAAATGACTTTGGAAATTTGATTGTTCTCGATGATGTAGGTACATACTGGCGAATTTGTCTTGAAGATCTGTACTGTGAAATCATTGCTACAAATGCTGAAGAGATGGACGAACTGTCTAGGGATGAAGAGTTTCGTAGCGATTGGGAGATGTCTAGACTGATTGAAATAGGCCAAGAACTCCATGGCAAGCTTCCACCTGAGTGCTGCTACTGTCTTAAAGTTCCTAGCGTTTTGGGTGGGTTATACAATCGAGATAATATTGGCACAAAAACTCGTGCATAAGTCATCGCATGCTCAGGCGATCTTGAAAAACAGATAAAAGACTTACCAGACGGTACCAAGATTAAACTCACAGTCACTGATTAAGCCTATCTATCAGCTCCGCTGAATTCAGATATCTGTTGATACTGTGTATATCTCACGCATATGCCCAATTCTTTAGCCCATGACGCTTGTCACTACTTATCTGTCTATGAACGCCAAGGAGATAGATGGGTTAAAGATCACAAGCTAATTAATTTTGACCCCAGAGATTTCAGTATAGAATTTGGCCTCGATATTTCTGACGACCCAGAGATGGTGTTTGTCTATCCGTTAAAAATAGAGCACGTTAGATATTTGAGTCGCTTGTACTGCGATCACGTCATATTTGATTTTGATTGTTATGAATACTTTCTGGAAGCATACACAGAAAAGCGTTGATGATTTCAATTTTGTAGGTAGGCTGATAGTTGTAATGAATATTTCGTACTCAAGTTGCAGCTCAACTAACTGGTGCTGAATAGTCTTAGTTTTGCGCCCTTGCCAAACAAACCCACTTCAGTGAATTTCCCCCTTTTTTGAAAAACAGATCCTCCTATGACAACAGAAGCCACTCCCCCCTCAAATAGCGCGATTAAACTTGAACCAAGCTGGAAAGCAGTACTGGAGGATGTATTCACTACTCCCTATATGCAGGAGCTAAAACAGTTTCTCAAGGCGGAGAAGGCTGCTGGCAAAACAATTTATCCCCGTGGCTCACTGATGTTCAATGCAATGGACAGCACCCCTTTTGATCACGTCAAAGTTGTGATTCTTGGCCAAGACCCCTATCACGGTCCCAGGCAAGCTCATGGTTTATGCTTTTCCGTTCCAGAGGGCGTTGCGCCACCCCCTTCTCTGGTCAATATTTTCAAAGAAATTGAACAGGACCTGGGGATTCAACCACCCAGACACGGTTGCCTACAAAGTTGGGCAGACCAAGGTGTTTTACTACTCAACAGCGTCCTCACCGTGGAACAGCATAAAGCTGCTTCTCATCGGGGCAAAGGCTGGGAGCAATTTACCGATGCCATTATCAGTGCCTTAAACCAACAACGCGAACATCTCGTATTTTTGCTGTGGGGCAGCTATGCCCAACAAAAAGGCAAAATCATTGATCGCAGACGGCATCTAGTGCTGACCTCGCCTCACCCATCACCGCTATCTGCCCATCGGGGGTTCTTCGGCAACCAGCATTTTTCTAAAGCCAATGCATATTTGCAAAAGAATGGCATTGAACCGATTTCCTGGTCACTTTAGAAGGAACTTGATAAATGCTTGGGCATCTTCAAAAATAAGCTTTACGATTTGAGAAGGGCTTCGCCTCGTTGGTGCATCTGTTATGTCCACTCATGCTCCCATGCACCAGTCATGCACAAAACTCAAAAGCGAATTCTTCGATTTTTAAGCAACAGATGAATGTGTGATTTAGTAATGGGGATAATGTCGTGACTGCCTATACCATTGACTTCAGCCCAATTACCAAACTCACGGATGAGCAGTTT
>NZ_JANQOP010000133.1 GCF_028285745.1 Acaryochloris sp. IP29b_bin.137
CAACTCACATCTAGGATGGAGACATTTTGCTGTCCACTGGTGAGGAAATTGCTCAAGCATCCTGACTTTCTCTCTGTCTAAAGTGATAAAAGAGGGATATGTTCGCCTAAGCCGACGGATTCCAGGATTGCGATCGCACGCCACTTCCGTTCCTCCAACGTCAAGTGTGTATGCAGCTTCAGAGACATACGGACATTCTCTTGGGCCGTCAGACAGTCCAGCAAATTATGAGATTGGAAGATAAAGCCAATTTGCTGGCGGAGCTGGACCAGCTTTTTCTTGGAGGCACCCAGGAGTTCTTGGTCGAGGAATTTAAGGCTGCCTTCCTGTTGCGATCTCAACGCCCCGATCAACGTCAACAGTGTGGTTTTTCCACTGCCCGACGGCCCCATCAGAATCACAATCTCTCCGGGATTGAGATCCAGACTAATGTCCTTGAGCACAGGCCGTCGCAACTGTCCCTTGCCAAAGGCATGATTGAGATGACGGATCGAAACAACGGGTTCCATCGGTTAAAACACATCCGCAGGGTCAGCTTGGCGGAGCTTCTGGGTCGCAATTCCCCCTGCCCCCATACACATAACGATGGTTAAGATAAACACCTGCGCCATCACATCGGGTCGCAAACTCAAGGGAATTTTCGTCAGAGAACTGAGCAGGCTATATACTCCGACAGATGCCACGCACCCAGGGATAAACCCCAACACCGCTAAAATCATGGCTTCCTGCAGGACAACCCGCAGTAACGCATTATCGGCAAACCCCATCGCCTTCAAGGTGGCATATTCTGGCAGATGTTCTAGCACGTCCGAGTAGAGGACCTGATACACCACAATTACCCCGACAATAAAGCCCATCATCGCCCCAAAATTAAGGACAGTCCCACTCGGATCCGTTTCCCAGAACGCCACTTCTTTTTGGATCAGTTCCTCTCGGGTTAACACCTGGATAGAGGGCGGTAAGGCTTGTTGAATCTGGGTTTTAACCTGCAGGAGGTCAGCGCCTGCATCCAAACTCACTAAGCCCAAGCTGACACTCTCTAAACTCTCAGGTCCGCTGCGGGCAGCATAGTTCAAGTCACTCATAATCACATGGCCCTTGGTGAACAGTGTGCTCCCCAACGTAAACAAACCGGCAATTTGAGTGCGGCGATTTCCCATCACCGTCGTTAACTGGGGGGTCTGCGTGATTAAATCGGGAATCGGTCCCAACCCATCCTGAGACAGGCGGTCGTAGAGAATCGTATCGGGTTCCTTCAACTTGTCCAGTTGCTGATTGATTTCAGGCAGGGTAAAGGCAGGCTGTGAGAGGTTAAAGGCCAGAATTTTAACCCGATCCGGAAAGATTTGAATCTCTTTATTGGCCGATTTGTCTTGCCCTGGAGGAGCCAATAACTCCGGTGGAATCGGATGCTCGGCGGGGAGTTGCTCCGGGTTGATCCAGTCCACGCGTCCCCGAATATAGAGAGGACTCGCCGTAGCCACACCAGGGACGGCATTGGCTTGGTACAGGTGCACTCGCGCAAAGGACTGGAACCCCAAGGCCCGAGAGTAAGACGATATCAAGAACAGGTCGCCCTGGAGATTTTCGTGAATTAAGGTAATGCCATCAAACAACACGGCCCGAATCCCCAGTTGGGCAAACATCAGGATATTGGCAAAGGCCACCCCCGTTAGAGCGACAGCCAAACGGGACTTTTGATGGGAGAGCTGTGCCCAAGCCAGGGGGCGTTCAGCCGTTAAATTGCGCAGTTGGCCCCATTTCATCTGGCCTCCTCCTATAAGTCAATGGTGACTCTGACTTGCATATTTGTGAGTCCAGCGACAATGGGGCTATCGTCTTTATCAATGCGAATGTAGACATTGACAATCCGGGCATTTTCATCCGTTGTGGGGTTGTTATTTCCGGTGGACAGCGTGCGAGGGTCAATCTGAAGGCCGACATCATCTACCACCCCTTGGATCTCCCCTTCAAATCCACCGTATTCACTGAGAATGGTGGCCCGTTGACCTTTCCGAACCTTCCTGACATCCGTTTCATATACTTCTGCCTGGACAAACATCTGCTCTGTCCGGCCCAAATCAACAATGCCCAGTTGGGTGTTGACCTGCTCTCCCACCTTGGTATTAATTCGCAGAATTTGGCCAGGGATAGGGGCGCGAACTTGGGTATCGTTATAATCGGCTCGCCGTTGCTCTACTTCTATTAGGGCGCGTTCTAGTTCAGCTTGGGCAATGGTGACGTCAATCGGTCGTACCTGCTGAAGTTCAGCCAGTCGGGCCTTCGCCTCTTGAATTTGTGCCTTTAGAGAGGTGACGGTTTGTTCTAAGGAGGCGATTTGAGTGGCTAAGGTGGCACGAGTCGTCTCATACTCTTCGCGGGCAGCGTCCACTTCTGCCCGACTAATCGCTCCTTGCTGATAGAGCTGTTGACGGCGTTGGTAGGTCAACGCTGCCTCCCATAGAGAGGCTTGAGCACTAACAATCTCGGCTTCCTTTTGCTTAACCTCGACAGGCAGTTGAGTTTCCAATCGGATTACGACGGCTTGCTGGGCAGCAAGCCCTCCGGGTTTGGTATCTCCTTGTTTGGCCTTGATCAGACGAGCCTGTAAAAGCTTGACGTTGGTTTGAGCTGCTTTGAGATCGGCGAGCCGACGATCCGCGCCTTGGAGGGTCGCAATCACCTGATTGGCACGAACGCGGTCGCCGACTTTGACCATGATCCGATTGACTCGACTGTCTTCAGCATTGGAGACCGATAATTTGATGACATCAAATTCTGGAATAATCTTGCCCCGAGCCACTACTCGGTTGGGTTTAATCGTTGTGGGAGTGGGAGTAGGGGTGGGCTGAGCTTGCAACAATCCACAGGCGCTGATCAGCAGTGAAGCTCCCAGGATGACTATCAGCGGTTCTCGTCGCTTTGCCCCTGGGACCGTCATGCACACCTCTAAGTCAATGAAGCACTAGCCAACCTGCTTCAATTGTAGACTTAGATGTAGACTTAGATTCTCAAGACGGTGTTCCACTCTATGATGGAGTCTAAGTCAAGGCAGGCTTGCGTTCACCTCATTCCTTACGGGTCAGGTCTTAACTGCCCAACATAAAGGCAATCACAAATAGACCGTAGGTCAGTCCTAGCTTGAAGGTATTGAGGGCTTCTCCCCAGAGGGCTTTACGAGCGTTGCCTCGATTGCGATGAAAGATCCAATTCACCACTTCTGTAAATAGCAAGACTAGGGCCGCCACGGTGATATCGAGATAGGCTAACTGACCTGCGATCGCAGCAAAGGATATGCCGATATAAATCCCAAATAGCAACGCAATCACCAACACCGAAATCCGTCGCCAAGGGTTGCGCAACTCCTGCTTCAGTTGCTGACCTAGACCAGAGACTAAGGTATTAAGACGGGTATTCTGCATCAGAAACGCTCCCTGCAACAGTTATGACTGAACTTGGGTTGAAATCCAGTTGAGATAGGGCATCGAACCTGCCGTCACGGGCAAAGCAATGATCTCTGGCACATCATAGGTATGCAATTCACGTACTTTCGTTTCTAAAGCCGCAAATTTATCCTGTTGAGTCTTGATCATCAACTGCCATTCTTGCTCATGCTGTACCTTCTTATCCCAGGCATAGATAGATGATACGGGAAATAGACTGACACAGGCTGCCAGGTGATCACGAACGAGAAGGGCTGCGATCGCAACGGCTTCATCTTCAGAAGAGGCGGTCACCATCACCACAATAGCGTCTGTAGTCATTTTCAAAAGCAACTTGTTAGGATTAACCACAGTGTATCGGCAATTCGCTCAAATCTGGCATGGAAGCACTATCGACATCACGGTTATTAACCGTATCCCCCAATAGTATTTAGTTCTCTCAAATATCATTCTTGGCTTGAGCGCAAACTGTTACAGGTATGTTGCTGATTTCGTGCTGAAGCCTCGATATCCATCGCACTTTATCAGAGGCATTCATGCAAATTATCTGGCTTCTTATTAAAGCGTCTTGGGTCAGTGCGATCTTGGCTATTCTGACCGGAATTATCAGTGGCGTTTGTAGTGCACGGCTCATTGCCCTGGTCAATACCGCTATTAGCCAGAACGCGACTCAGTCACTGCTGATCTCCTTTGCTGGATTGGCGATTCTGGCCCTGGTAACGGGGAGTCTGTCCCAGTTTTTACTGATTGATCTAGCCCAAGACTCTGTTTATAAACTGCGTCTTCATCTCAGTCAGCGAATTCTTGCTTCCCCCCTGCGCCAGTTAGAACTGTTAGGCCCCAGTCGATTATTTGCAGTCTTAACGAAAGACGTACAAGCCATTTCCGATACCGTCTTTGTAATTCCATTCCTATGCATTGATATCGCAGTAGTCGGTGGATGCTTAATCTATCTGGGTTGGTTATCGATTTGGGTCTTTCTGATTGTGGCAGCCTTTATGGCGGTCTCCATTCCCTTGGTCCAGCTCTTGCTCAGCTTTGCCTATCGATTTTTGCGTTTATCGCGTCAAGAAGATGATCGACTGTTTACGCATTTTCGCAGCATCACCGATGGCCTGAAGGAATTGAAGCTGCATTCAGTTCGACGGCTGACTTTTTTTACAGAAGATCTGACCGTAAGTGCGGCAACCTCCCGACGCTACCAAAAAAAAGCGTTCAAGTTTGCTGCTTTATCCAGTGGTGGAGGACAATTTCTATTCTTTCTGTTGATTGGGGTACTTCTGTTTGGCGTTCCCAACACCTTACCTTCAACCCAAGCCGTTTTACCCGCCTATATCCTTACCTTGACTTATCTAATGGGGCCATTGGGCAATATTATCCAGCGTTTGCCAAATTTAGCCAGCGCTAATGTCTCGATTCAGAAAGTCAACCAAATGGGATTAACACTGGCTGAAAATGCAGAATTAGAAACGGAGATGCTCCAACCCACTCCCACCCATTGGCAAACACTGAAGTTCACTGAGGTTGTTCATACCTACCAAGACCCAGAAGCAGATCATGTATTCACAGTTGGACCGATTGATTTGACACTTCAATCAGGAGAGTTAGTCTTCATTGTCGGGGGCAATGGTAGCGGCAAATCTACCTTAGCTAAGCTAATCACCGGGTTATACGTTCCTGAGTCAGGGACGATCCTGTTGGATGACGAGCCCATTGTAGACACCAATCGCGAATGGTATCGGCAACTTTTTTCGACCATTTTTTCAGACTACTACCTATTTGAGCGATTAATCAGTGAGGAATTCTCTACACTAGATGAACAAGCTCAGACCTATTTAAGCAAATTGGAGCTTGAGCAAAAAGTTTCGGTACAGGATGGACAGCTATCCACTACAGGATTGTCTCAAGGCCAGCGAAAACGGTTAGCCCTGTTATCGGCTTATCTGGAGAACCGCTCAATTTATCTGTTTGATGAATGGGCTGCAGACCAAGATCCTATCTTTCGAGAGATCTTTTACACACAACTTTTAGCTGAACTTCAGCAGCGGGGTAAAACCGTACTTGTGATTAGTCATGACGACCATTTCTTCCATCTCGCAGACCGGATTATCAAGCTTGATTATGGTCGTGTTGAATCCGATGAATATCTTGCGATTTAGAACCGGAAGGAGCGATCGCAAACCAAAAGTGTGCCCCCCTACCCATCGTAATCGGACCGGTCCCATCCATACAGCGGGAAAATCATAAGTGTCATTTCCCCGATCTAAGTCACTCCCGCAGGTGACTTATGCGCTAGGGAACGAAAGTGTTTACCTCCAAGTTCAATCTGGCCCTGCTCACAGCCGCTGATCAGTCGTTCTACCAGATACTCCCAGTCAGAGGCAATAAAATTAGCGCCGTGATCGGGTTCAATCAGGCTGACTAATTGAATGTTCTCGCTGGGTAGATTCGTCAGACTGGAGAGCCCCAAAAAGTTAAAAATTCCGGACTCGTAGGTTCCACAGGGGACTGAAGGGTTGTGAGCACCTGTCCAGTATTCGTTCGCCTTAAACCAGTCTGCTGACGGGTAGCCATGAAAATGGACAATAGGAGCGCCATTTTCAACCAAGCTAGGTGTATACAGCGCTGCTGAAAGGGCGATCGCCACCATCACATAAAGGTCATAGGACGGCTTAATATCAGTTGCAGGGTCAGTTCCCTCCGGCAATTGCAGCATCAGCTGATTCGTCAGACCAATCTGCAGAACGTCTTGATTGAGATCTAGATGGGTCTTATTGGCACCCGACCGAGCACTAACCACCCAAATATCTGGGATTTGGCGGAAGCGGTGCGACTGGCGATCGCCGCTATTCCCTGTACGCACTTTCGCATACCGTCGTCCGTGGGTGTTCTGCCGTACTTCAACAGGAGAGAGACCCTGAACCGGTGCCAGGGTTTCCCACTCATCCCGATCAATTTCTGGTGCTCCGACATACTGAGGAGCTTTGATATAGGCCACAAAACCGTAGGAAACGCCCGTCCGCCCATTGACAAGGCGATCGACGATATCTCGATGCGATTGGCGCTGAATCATTTTGCTCAGCTTGAAGCCAGGGGGAAACAAACCTGTCGGTGCCAGGGCCTTACCCAACTCAACTAGCCGACCTGCATCATCTGATGTCTGAGGGTTATATTGGCCTACTTCAAATTGATTAAGCAACAGGGGGGCAATGGGAACAAAAATCTTAGGAATCAGGGATTTTGCCACGAAGCGTTCTAGATCTGCTGTCGGAAAAACCGAGTCCGACAGATTCATATTCAAAATCGAAATCTGATCCTCAGAAACGCCAATCATAATTTCGGAGAAGGTTCGGATCAGGGCATTGATACCCATATCGATCTTCTGACGATAGGAGGTTTGGGGGTGGATAAACGCTGGGTTTAAGTCGGTCAGCATAACCACCTGAGTCCGGGTCGGATCCTCGACGGTTTTAGCGGCATGTTCTTCGGCCCAGCCAATCAGCATGGCAATTCGGGGGATGGATAGGGTTTGCCCACGAGCCACGGTCCGAGTGTAGAGCCAGTAGAGCGCTTCGGCCGCGATGTTTTTTGCACGGCTCCACAGAGAGGGCGAGCGCTCGACATCAATAACGGCATCAATACTGGTTTTCACGGTTCGAATTTGAATCGTTTTTTTCCAGCCCAGGATCGGGAGTTTGAGGGTGTACTTAAATTGCCGCGTTGCCTCGTGCCAAGCTACAACCCTTACTCCCTGATACCAGAGCTGTTGTTTGAGCGCCTCCCGGAACTGCAGGATCTTGGTGTTTTTGTATCTTTTGGGCAATGGTCGGAATGTAACGGAGACCTTTTGGGCCATCGCCCGAGCATCAATGATAGGAAGGCGGGTGGACGTCCCTTTCATCCCTCCAATCAGGTGACCGATGGTGGAGAGGCTGAGGCCATTCTCAAGGCAGATTTCCTGGCGATCACCCTGCTTTAAAAGCGCTAGAATTTCCGTTTTATGGGCAGCAATCTCACTTCGTAGCGCTGGGGTAACGACGCCTTTTGGAGAACGAATATTGAGCTTCTCGTTCTCAGCCCAAATTCGGATGCCTTTCTGAGAGAGGCTGGTAACCAGTTCGGATGCATTCACAGCAAGACCTCAGAGTTCAAACATTTCAGAATCAGACGCTTCAAATTCTTCGGCTAGACGTTGGGACAGGGAAGCGATGGTCGGATAGTGCCACAGCAGCAGGGGAGAGACTTCAACTCCCAAAATAGATTCTGATTTGGCCAGGATACAGGTGGCCTGTGCAGAGCTGAGGTCATAGCTATCTAAGGGTTCTTGAATGTCAATTTCGGAGGGGGAAACGCCGAGCTGCTCGGCGATTTGGGTGGTCAGCCAAGTTTGAATGGCTACAGGGGTAAGCTGTTTCTGGGTATCTGAAGAAGGGAGCTGACTCATGGGGTGTTCTCTACTTTGGGGTAAAAAGCTAGACCGGGTTCCCCTTACTCAAGGGGAATAGGACGATACTGACCGTAGTGGGCAGGCATATTCAGTCCCTGTAGCTTGAGGGCATTGACACGATAGAGAAAGGCAGCCCCCCTCATAATGTGAAGGGCCACATCTACGACGCGGCGCTGGTCAGGAGCTTCAAGGTAGGTGTCCTTGACCCAGTTGTTGAACGCCCCCATTGCTGGGCCGCACCAGATTTGATAATCGGCAGTGCGATCGCACTCCCCCGTCTTGGACCAGCGAGACGACAACCCCAAATACCACCGAAAAATAAGCGCCATCTTCAGCTTGGGATTGTTTGCCGCTTTCGCCAGCTTTTCCGGTTTGTGCGCCGCTAAATACGCCTGAGTTTCCTGCCAAACCTCGTCAAGAGGACGCTGGAAGATCTGCTGTTCCAGTCTATGCCGCTCTGCCTGCGGAATATCCTCAATCGCGTCATAAGTTTTATAGAGGTCAAAGAGCTTTTGCGCCCGCAGGGGGAACAGTGTTCCTTTTTTAAGAACCTGGAGTTTAACCCCCATTTCAAACATATCGGCAGCAGGGGCCATGATCACGTCATGCATCTCGGCCTCAGCCAATAGCCGTTTAGTATGGGGAGACGCTGCGGCCTCTAAACAAGACTGGTTTACTGATCCCGTGACCACATAAGCAGCCCCCATCATCAAAGCGGCAAGGGCAGACGGGGGAGTACTAATCCCGCCTGCTACCCCGATCCTGACTGGAGTGCGGTAGCTGTATTGGGCCTGAATCTCGTCTCGCAGCGCTAGGATGGCGGGCAGCAAGCACACCAGAGGCCGGTTATCGGTGTGACCACCGGAGTCAGCCTCGACCGTGATATCGTCTGCCATAGGGACTTGGGCGGCAAGCTGGGCCTGCTGTTCAGAAATCAGTCCTTGGATGACTAATGCTTTAAGGATTTGGGCAGGGGCAGGCTGGAGGAACTGGGTCGCCACTTCCCGGCGGGACAGCTTGGCAATGATTTTGTTTTGAATTTTGATTTGCTGATTGGGACTAAGCTGGAGGCCCGCTGCTCGATAGTAGACCAGACTGGGCGTGAGGTTGATAAAGGCAGAGGCTTCAACGGTTCGGATATGATGCTTTAGGTATAGTTCGACCGTACTGCGCTCCATGGCCGCGTCATTGGGACTATGGAGAAGGTTAAAGGCATACGGCCCCTGAGGCAGCGCATCCTGAATACGATGGATGGCCGCTGTGATGCGATCTCGCCCCAATCCTCCAGAACCAAAGGAACTAAGAATCCCAGCCTTCCCAAGGGCAATCACTAGATCTTCTGACGCAATCCCACCCGCCATTGCACCAGCCGCATAGGCCATTTTCACCCCATGCCACGCCAAAAAACTAGGATCTCCCAACTGCTGCAGCGGCAGTGACGGCACGGTCATAATCGGTTCGACGGTCCCTAACTGCAACGGGTCAATCTGAATCATCCCAATCTGATTGGCAATTCTGACGACATGGCAGGGCTGTTCGAGATTGAGAAGCTTGGCTTTGATACCTTCTGCATCAAAGGCGATGGTTGCTAACGGATTTGACCCGGAAAAAGCTGCGGTAGAAAAGCAGTTCTCGTTTTTGTCTAGAGCGGAACTGATGGTCATTGGGGGCTAGTCCTTTGAACGCTGGAGTAAAGTCTGAGAAACCTGGAGCTGAAGTTGGAGCATCTCCTGCATCTGTTGGAGAGAATCTTGGCGCGAGCGTAAAAAGTCGCGGTGGACACGAGCCATCTGCAAATTATTCTGATGCAGCATCCCATAGCTCTTTGACTGGTGACTCAGAGAGGGTTGAGGGCTCTGTGTCGTGCGAGTTACCGGGTTGATATCACTGCGAGCAGGGGTGGCGTTGGCATGGGATGTGGCCTCCATGATCGGCGAGGCAAGTGGCGAGCGGCTTTGAAAACGTTGCGATCGCGGGGGGACGGCACCGAAGCGAAGGCTCTGAAAGATCTGCGAATGAAGGGTTTGCAGGCGGGCAGCTTGCAACTTCTCAGACAACCTTGCCTGTATTTCCGCAGGTTCAGCAGGTGGCGGCGTCACGGCATGGATCTCAAATAGGGGAGACACATCCACCGACACGCCATGACTGACCAATTTGGCAAGGGCACGGACAATCGTTGTATGTTCGTCTAAACCACGGCGATTAAAGGAGAGGGCGAGGTGGGGGCGCTGAGCCAAAATCTGATTAATCCAGCGAGCGGTCGTGCTACCAGCCCCCGTTTCCACAAAAATTCGCACCCCATCCTCATAAACACGGTTCACCAAACGTGGGAAATCTAGGGACTGACAGAGGTTCTGAGCAATGCTTTGACCGATCACCTCCCTATCTGTCTCTATAGGCTGATAGCCTGCCGCCGAATACAGCGTTAGGTGGGGAGTCTGCTTAACAGGGAACGTGTTCAAACGCACCAGTTCTGAGTACTCAGAGCGGACTGGCGCACAGTGAATAGCATGGTTAAAAGGTGCTCGAAAGGCGTTACAGTTCAAGACCTTGATCACTCGCTCACAGGCTGCCGTTTCCCCAGCAATCACCCCCTCTTGCGGCGTGTTGATCTGAGTTAAATACACCCGAGGTTCGGCTTTCAAGCACTCTTTGACCTGGGGCGCGGGAGCCATAACCACATAGGTGCTCCAGGACAATTCATCGTCATCGGCAAGTCCCCAGTGTTCTCGGACAGCATTTTTAGGGCCGGAGAGGCGATTGCGGAACAAGGTCGAGGCGTTAAAAGCGGCACTGCCCTCATTGAGGCTTGTCCAGATGCCTTGAGCAAACATCATGCTGGATTCGCCAAGGCTATAGCCAAACGCACAGTGGGGCTGCAGTTGAAAATAGTCTCGAAGCGTGGCGGTGGCTAAGCTGGCGTAGGCGAGTTCCGATTCCAGCATTGCAAATGGATCCTGCATCAGGCGCTGTTCAATCGCCTCCCGCTGTCGATTGGAAAGGGGCTTGAGGCTTCTCGGATAGAGGATTTTCTCAACCTTTGCCGCTCGCTGACTCACATCTTGAAGCAGCGGATCATCGTACAGGCTGGGGAAAAGGCGAAAGAGCGTTCGAGCCAAACCCACGTAGGCTCCAAAGGCTCCAGGATAGACAAAGGCAATGCGGCCAGTTTGGGCCAGCGGGCGAGGTGTAAAGTAGCTACCCGCTGGTGTTTGCCAATCTTCAGTGTTCGCGATCGCCTGGGGGATACCCGTTAGTGCTCGCTGAATTTCCCGGTCTAGCTCTGCTTTAGACTTTGCCAGCAAGACTAGAACGTAGGTGGCTTGATGGAACGCTCGCCAGGTTTCATAGGCGACGGTCTTGAGGGAAGCACTATCCACTCTCTGATCCTGTAGCGCATGCAATTTTTCGAGCAGTGTTGATGGATCAGGCGCAGCTAGGGCAAATAGGCACAGGGGCATTTGTACTAGATATCGATTGCTGAGGGATCGGCCAGCGGGGCACTCTGACAGGAGGATATGCCCACCGCTGTGGATCTGATAAACAGCAGCATTCCTGAGCGACTCACTATCTTCTAATAACCAAGGACGGGACTCAGTGGGCACATAAAAGGGACTCTGTTGCCAATCCTGCTGAGGACCAGCCCCTTGAGGCACCGCAGGAAGATATCGATAATAAAGGCAGAGCGAGGCCTTGATCAGGTGAGTAAGATCTGAAGTCGGCGGAAGCGTTGGGGGTAACGTCCCCAAGGCACAACTGAGGGCCGATCCTTGATAGGTACTGAGATCGGCCGTTGCTAATGCGCCACCACAGAGTTCTAGGTAATGGATATTCTCAGGAGGTGGGGGAGACGGATGGATTGCGGTGATCAGAGCATAGATGCGCCCTCCTGCCGCTGTGGCAGTTTCTGGCCGCTTGAGAACAATAGCGCTGGAGCCGCTGCGACCGAAAACACCCACTAGTGCTGTATCCACCTCTTGTGCTGATAGGAGCCGCTGCGATAGTTCGAGAGCTGCAAAGGTAGGATTCTCTTGTGCTTCTAGCGTCGAAAATCCGCCCGAAAAGCGCCATAGAGAACGAATCAGATCCGCAGTCTCCCCATGGAATGCCTGAGTTTGTGAGGTAGAAGTGATGATGACGGCGATCGCGCCCCCTCGGTTTACATCGGCATCCTCAAGGGCTTCATTCGCTGCTGTGAGCATCAATTGCTGGGCAGGGTCGAGCTGTCCTTTTGCAGAAAGCTTCGAGGGCTGATTCTGATGATCGACCCCGTTCCCCTCATAAATATTGCGTTCGAAGACATCTAGGTTTGTCTCTGGACCCCAGTGAATTCCCATGCCGACGATGGCAAGGGAGTCTTTCTTGAATGTCAGATTTGGTTCACTCATGGCAGTTTATCCTTGAGGAGGGTGCGATCGCTGCAGGATGTAGCACCAATACTCCAGGTCTCCTTGATTGAAAGCTTCGTAGACTGGACTGCCTTGGATCCCGGCAAACCAGCGGGCCAGTCCGTGGAAATAGGTTGGGATATTGGTTTTGATAATATCTAGCTTCCGCTCATTTTCTAGGTCCATTGCCGCCAACACATTGGCAGTAATGGCCTCTTGTTTCAGAATGGAAAACCCAGCCTTTATCAACTGCTTTCGAGTCGCATCCACAGCATCTTGGGGGCGAAAGTCTGCAAACAGAAAGTAACCTTGAGGACGCAGTACCCGGAATACCTCCGAGAAGAAGTGTTCGGTTTGTCGATAGCAGTGGGATGATTCGATATTGACCACTGCATCAAAGGAGTGATCGGGCAGAGACAACGATTCTGCATCGTCCACGCTAAACTCCAGACCTGGCATTTGATGGCGCTGACGGCAAAAATGGATATTGCTTGCCGAAAAATCAATCCCGGTGACTGACTGAGGATTAAGATAGCGACGCATGTAAGACGCGCCACCGCCACGCCCACAGCCAACCTCTAAAACATCCAGCCCTTCTAAGGGAACGGCGTGGGTGACATAGTGGTAAAGCTGAATGCAGTAGCGTTCGCGCTCGTCAGTCCGATCAAGCTGGAGCCGTTCCGTCCTGAAGTCGGTATAACCATAGTTCATCAGCACAATATTGATGTCTTGGTATCTAGAGGCGAAATAGTTGTACCAAAACCGCCAAAACATTCGCCTGAGCGGGAAACGATTGGGTTGGGCCAGAAAATTATTTAGCATGGTGCACTTTGCTGAGCAGTGGAGCTTGGTTTTTCTTGAGTCGCTAACTGATTGAGGGGCAATTTGGTTCCTTTGGCATCCAACATGCGATTGTAGAGATTGCCATATGAGTCATGGGTGATCACATCGGCTACTACAGCCGTTCCAGTCTGGGATTTAATCCTGCAGGAGACATAAAAGTTTTGATGAAAAGGAATCGATCTAAACTGCTCGTACTGGCGCATCCCAGCAGGTAGACACCCTTGCTCACAAAACCGCTGCGTCCATATCCAGAGGGAATGGCTCTGCACATCGGCGATGTAGGGATTAATGGTGTAAACGGGAAATTGACCCTGCTGGCGATCACTTAGAGGCTCGACGCAGCATCGGGCAATCAGGCGATGGGGGCTAGCGTCTAATACCGCATTCACCCCTTGGAACATCGGACCATGAAATAGGCTCAGCGCTCCCTGCTGGTAGAGTCCTTGTTCGGGTTCTGGAGACACCGTAACCGCTAGGGTCGGGTCAGTAGGGACATCTGGAGAGTGAGATTGAAGCTGAATTTGAGCACTAAAGTGATAGCGAGGTTGCCCGGTCGGCGTTCGACTCCAGATCTTTGTTGCTAGGGCAATTCCGTTTTGCTTGCCGGTTTCGACGATGTCCAATTGATACTCATCGGCCAGGTGCTCATTGAAAATGATTCCTTTGAGAATTTTGAATTGCTGCAACTGTACGAACTGATAGCCGGGATAGAGCTGTTCACAGGCATGAACCATCCAGGCGATCGCACAGGTCGCTGGCAGCACTGGCTGTCCTGCAATAACGTGATCGAATAAAAAAGGATTGGCGGCAAGCTGGAGCTTGCGGCGCAAATGATAGGTTCGCAGTGCATCACTAACCTTGATCGCAGGCATTGTTAAAGGACTACCGATCACCACCTGAGCTTCGCGATGGTCGGGGGAGAGTTCATCCATCATCATCTGTGTGCCTACCGCGAGGGGGATGGTTTCAATCCCCCGTTCGGCGAAGGCCCGCTGGAGCGCAGGACTAACCATACCGCTGTCCCACGGTCCCCAGTTAATGGCCACAGTGTGACAGTTGGGGTAGCGCGGCTGCATCCAGTGGGCAGTTTTGTTGAGGATCTCGTTTGCGATCGCATAATCAGTTTGTCCCGCATTACCGTAAAAGCCCGCGACGGAAGAGAACAAAACCAGGTATCGCAACTGTTCAGGAACCACACTCTGGAGTAGATTGTCTAGCCCCACAACCTTGGGAGCATAAACTCGCTCAAAGTCCTGCTCCGTTTTCTTCTCAATGCGCTTATCGGCTAGATTACCTGCACCATGAATCATGCCCGTGATCGGTCCCCAGCGCTCTAGGCAGGGCTGTAGCGTTTGTTTAAGGGCGATCGCATCAGTGACATCGACGCTCAAATACTCGGCTTTACCGCCCGCCTGTTCAATGGCGTTAAGCGTGGCTCGAATATCTCGTTGCGTGGTGAGCGATCGATAAACGGCTTGGACTTTAACAGGGGTAGAGGCTTCCCTCTGCGCTTGTAACTGTTCAAAGATGAGCTGTTTGAGAGTCGCTTCATCCTGCTCGTCCTCCGCCCAAGCAGGCGGATCTCCCGTGAGGGCAGTGCGCCCCAAGAGAATAAACTTGCAGGAGTAGGTCAGGGCTAGTTTGATCACGGCTGCAGCCGTAATCCCCCGAGCGCCGCCGCTGGCCAGGAAGGTCGTGTTGTGATCGAGGGGAGAAGGAATGCTCATTGTGATTGATTAGGTGAGGACAATCGAATCTATCTAATGGATCTCAATAAATCGAAGCGGCCTCTAACAAGTCAACGTAACTCGCCCTTGGGGACTGTAGCCCACTTCCACGACCCATCGATTGGGGTCGTGGAGTTCCGCCATAATGTGCTGAACAGAGAGAGACGGATCGAGTTCAGGACTCAGATCAATCGCCCGACAAAAGACATCGTTCCATTCCCAGTTCAGGGACTTGGTCAGACCAAACAGCCCTGCCGAAAGGGGACTAAAGTCAGCTTGACCCCTGGTTCCGAAGACGCCATCCAAATGGGCCACGGTTAGAAAACAGCTCCGTCCCTGTTGCGCAGCCTGATTGAGTTCAATCTTGAGGTGTTTGGCCATCCAAAAGACCTGCTTGAGGATTGCAGATTCCGCTGGCGAATATAGTCCGTCATAACTGGCAGAGACCTGCGGATGGAGGTGAATCAAAGCGCCAACAGAACCGTACTGAGTGGCGATCGCCGTTAGTTGCTGCTCTAAATGAACTTCACTGAAGTCTTCTAAAACCACTTGCTCAACCCCATCGGGGAGGGGGAGGCTTTCGGAATGGGAATGGCTCAGCATCACAACCTTCCAGCCCAGATCAACGAGGGCTTGAGCGACTGGGGATGCGATCGCAGATCCGTAGTCCGTCAAGATGCTCACACGGGAGTCGGAAAGGGTTAAGTCCATCCTGTCCGGGGGCGACAGAAACTTCAGCCGAACGGGTTGCCGAAGAATGCTTGAGGGTGACTCCGTTGCTGGAGGGGTCAAGCTATGCTTTTTTTTTTCGCCCCCCTGAAGGCTCTGAATAAACTCAACGACTTGCTCTAGGGTCCGCATCTCAACTTCAGCGAGTTCCTCTAGATCAGGCTGGGGAAAATCGGGATATTTTTCCATGAGCGCCCCCAGAATCTCGAAGCGCTTGATCGAGTCAATGCCTAGATCGGCCTCCATCTCCATCTCCAGCTCTAGCATGTCGATGGGATAACCCGTTTTATCGCTGACCACGGCCAGTAGCACTTGACTTAGCGTCTCTACCTCGACTTGGGGGTCAGCAAGTGGCATCGCTACAGCAGATTGCGGTGGCCCCAGTTCCGGTCTCCTGAATGCCTGCTCTTGGGAGGCTTCAAGGACTTGATTATTCTGGAGAAGCTCAGCGTCGTGTTGACCCGAATCAATTCTCTGCGCGGTCGGTAAGGCAGTATTGCCTCCCTGCGACTGGATAAATTCAACCACCTGATCGAGGGTTCGCATTTCTACTTCTGCTAGCACTTCCAGATCAGGCTGGGGAAAATCAGGATATTTCTCCATCAGTGCCCCCAGAATCTCGAAGCGCTTGATCGAGTCAATGCCCAGATCGGCCTCCATATCCATATCTAGCCCTAACATATCGATGGGATAGCCCGTCTTATCACTGACCACGGCTAGTAGCACTTGACTCAGGGCCTCTGAATCAACGGCAGGTACAATTTTCGTTTCCAGTAACTCAGTTTCTTTCGTTTCCGGTGACTCAGATTCTGCAAAGGGGGCGATGGCCAATGCCTCAACCTCAGGGGGGGCAATGGTGGGAGAGGCCACCCCTCCATTGAGAGGGTTTGCTGGCACAGCCGAACGCTCCAGCGCCGGATTGCCCTGATTGATCCAGGCGCTCGACAACGATAGCTCTGACTGAGGGATCAACTCCGAGACCGTTTGGATTGAGGCGCTGTGACCATTGGAGCCGTCCTCAACCGGGGCGATTGCTGGCCCTATATCCCGAGGGACAGTCCATTGACCATACTGCTGTTGAGCCAGTTGGAAAAACTGCTTTGCATATTCACCTTGCTGAGTGATGGATTGATCATGAGTACGCAGGGTCTCCGCTTGGTGGGCATGAAACTGCATCATATTGCGTTCCAGGCTGCCGATCACCTCAGGTGGAATCTGACTTGCGATCGCGTTGCCGTCCAGCAATAACGCATTTTGCTGATGCATCAGCTGGAGGAATCCTTGGGTATAGGCCAGATGATTGCTGAGGTACTGTTGATGGGTCTCCAGCGTCTGGCGATGGTGCTGATTAAAGTGGCTCAGTAGATGCTCTATGCTGTCTAAAATTCGGCCATCGCCTCGATAACCATCAGCAACAGCATGCCGAGCAGGAGTTGCGGGTGGGTTGCCGCCGGGTTGAGGACGATCGCCCCTTATCGAACTGCCATTTGAATCATCTGAATGACCGTTCGTGGTGGGTCCTCCCCCCGGCTGGCCGCCTGCGCGTTCAAGAACGGCAGTCTGCCCCTGTTGAAAACCATTGGATAAATGACCATTGGATAAATCACCGTTGGATTGGCCAAGACTAGCAGCGGGACTATGATGACCGTTAGTTGGCGATAGGGTCGTCGTCCTCTCTAGAGATTGAGATGTTGTAGCAATCGACATCGGGGCAAGTTGGGCTTGTAGGACAGGGCTGGAAGTAGGCAATTTGAAGGAATGCCCCTCCTCTAGAGCAGCTTTAAGGGACTGCTGCGTCTTTTCGCTGACGTAGTTGTTGCCGTTGAGTCGGACGTTGAGCCTCTTTGCTTTTTTAGACACTTCGGGAAGGGTGACCGCCCGTTGGTAAGGGTCTAAATTCTGGAGTGATAACCCAGCAACCCGCAGATGAATCCAGGCTTCTCGCAATTGATGATCGCTATCCTTCTGCCGACTGGCATTGAGAGCAATGGCCAAGTG
>NZ_JANQOP010000138.1 GCF_028285745.1 Acaryochloris sp. IP29b_bin.137
AATTCGCAAAGCGTTAGGGGCTACGGATGGAGCAATTCTGAGCCAATTTCTAACGGAGTCGGTGGTGATTTCCGTCGTGGGGGGTGTAATTGGCATTGTTCTGGGGGTAGGCATCACCTTTATTTCAGCGACTGCCTTTGGCTTTACTTTTATTGTGTCCAGTAGTGCGGTGGCGATTGGTGTTGGTTTATCCACTACGGTTGGCTTAGTCGCAGGGGTTATTCCCGCTCGCAACGCAGCCCGACTCGACCCCATTGAGGCTCTTCGCAGTGATTAGGTGTCTAAAGCGAGCGTGTCAGCCATGATTATTCTGGAAAATATTACCAAATGCTATCAACTGGGTGACAATCAGGTCCGCATTTTGAGAGGAATCGACCTTCACATCCAGCCAGGAGAGTATGTCTCCATCATGGGTGCCTCAGGCTCTGGTAAATCAACATTAATGAACATCATCGGTTGCTTAGATCAGCCCACGGATGGTCAATATTTTCTGGATAACCGCAACCTCACCACTTTTACCAAAGATGAATTAGCGCTGATACGCAATCAACAGATTGGCTTTGTGTTTCAACAATTCAATCTATTGCCTCGTTCCACCGCCTTGGAGAACGTGATGTTGCCCATGATCTATACGGGGATTCCCAAACCAGAGCGGCGTAGACGAGCTGTTGAGATGTTGGATCGAGTAGGATTAGGCGACCGACTGATGAACCGCCCGAGTCAGCTTTCGGGTGGACAGCAGCAACGGGTTGCGATCGCTCGAGCCCTAGTGAATAATCCTGCCTTGCTATTAGCAGATGAACCAACAGGAGCCCTGGATTCTCAAACCTCACAAGAAGTCATGAATTTGTTTCAGACTTTGAACCAACAGGACATTACGATTGTGGTAATTACCCATGAACTTGAGGTCGCCAACCAAGCTCAGCATCGCATCACGATCAGTGATGGTCAGATAGTAAACTGACGTTTTAGGATTAGAGGCTGACGTTAGTTCTCCCAAAACTTGATTACAAATTTGGGGAATTATCCCCTGAAGTTATCGCCAGAATTCAGTCCCTAGCCTTTAATCAGATTGAAGCACTCTGTAAAGCACTACTGGAATTGGACAGAATAGATGATTTAGTCGCTTGGATAGCATGTTTGGAGAATTCTCGAATTAGCACCGGGTAACTGTTTGTGCGAGGTCTGTGCCGCTATTAACCATGGCTTCACACCGATCAAGATACAATTTTTTGGTTATCACCTTATTCAATTGAATCGAGATATGACGGCAACAGGAACATCCCCGACATTACTCAGCAGTTTCAATCTTCATGATTTGCCGCTTTCCAATCGGATAGTCATGGCTCCTATGACAAGATCGCGAGCTGGGGAAGAAATGTTAGCGAATGCAATGATGGCTGAATACTACGCTCAACGGGCATCAGCAGGCTTGATTGTTACAGAAGGAACCTTTATCTCAGACCAAGCCATCGGTTGGCAGCATGTCCCTGGGATTTACACCCAAGAGCAAACCCAAGCTTGGCAAGTAGTAACTAAAGCTGTTCATGAAAAAGGGGGTAAGATTTTTCTACAACTTTGGCATTGTGGACGAGCTTCTCACAGCAGCTTTCATCAGGATCGTCAGCTTCCTGTAGCCCCCTCGGCTATCAAACTTGAGGGGGACTCAATTCATACCCCACAAGGCAAGCAGCCCTACGAAACCCCACGTGCTTTAAGTACCGATGAGATTCCACTGGTTGTAGAAGATTATCGAAATGCGGCTATCAATGCCAAAACGGCTGGGTTTGACGGCGTGGAAATTCACAGTGCCAATGGTTATCTGCTCGATAGCTTCCTGCAAAGTAAAACTAATCAACGTCAAGATCGTTACGGTGGAACCCTGGACAATCGCTATCGATTTCTAAAGGAAGTCGTTGAGGCAATTTCCCAGGTCTGGCCCACTCACCGCATTGGTGTGCGGCTTTCGCCAAATGGCATCTATAACGACATGGGGTCACCAGATTATCGTGAAACCTTCTTGTATATTTCTCAGCAATTAAATGTCTTTGATCTAGCTTATCTTCACGTACTAGACGGTCTGGCTTTTGGATTCCATGAGTTAGGTGAACCCATGCATCTGTCTGAATTTCAGTCTGTATTTAAGGGACCCATCATTGGCAACTGTGGTTACAGCCAAGAGGATGCAGAAGGTGCAATTTCAAATGGTTACGCGAACTTAATCGCTTTTGGCCGTCCGTTTATCAGCAATCCAGACCTAGTGGAACGATTCACCAACGGCTGGCCCTTAAATCCACCAGCCGAGCAAAGGATTTGGTATTCCTTTGAGAGAGAAGGATACACTGACTTTCCGACCTATTCAGAATCCCAAGTCAAAACCACCTAATTCATGATTTGCTACTATTTACTCTTCTGTACCATCATTTGTAGGCCGACCTAGCGACTGGGTAACAACACGAAACTGTCAGGAGAGGTTAGCTACGCATTCGCATCAAATGCCTCCCCCTATCCAACTTGAGCTTGATTTTGCCAGCACGTTAGCCTCTGCTTTGGGTAAACCAGAGCAGGCCGATATTTCATGGATATGTGCATCGTTGGAGCATTACTTGCAGGGGCGAACTCATCAGGAAAAACTTCGGGTGGCCGGGGATGCGATCAGGGACATTGCACATGTTGTCTGCCAACGAGCAGAACTGCTGATCCAGGATTGGGAGGATCGGCACAACACCCAAGGGCCAGTTTTAGATGATGACTTCTTGACCGGGATGGTTCAAGAGACGATGTACTTGGATGTCTCGGATCTTTGCCGCCAGCCCAAATCATGGAAGCAACACCAGGGATTCACGGGGGTTCCCGTGGAGTCTATCGTGGGTGAGGTCAGCATGGAATCAGTGCTGGAGTTTGTGGATGAATTGGAGAGTGGGGAGGCGGTTGCTTTGAAGGCCAGTCACGAGGAGGATGTTTCTGGGTGGGTGAGTGCGATCGCGCAGTATTTGGAAGGGGCTAAGGGCGCGGTGTCGTTTGCGGAATTGGTGAAGGGGCTGGGGATGCCTACGGTTGTTGTGATGATCGGAGTGCTGTTAGGTGGGTTTCGGATTGAACAGCAAGGAGGGTTTTATGGGGGTGAGGTTTGGGTTGAGTGCCTCTGAATGATATATCCCTTAGGACAATCATGGGGTTCGGAGGCGAAAAACTCAGCAGATCGAGCGTAAGCATTAAGGACTCGAATCAAATGGTTAGCGCGCAAGACAATCTATTTTTCTCGGAGTAAGGAGCTTCGCGATATCGTGATTAGTCTGTTCATCAATCAGTATGAGTTTAGAGTAGCTGTGCAGAGTGTGATCCAGAGATCTACAACATTACCTTCACCTGAAACTACTGAATAAATCCAATTGCAACATCCTATCTGCTCATCCACACTATGAGTGGCTAAGTACAGACCCATCTCATATGCACTTGGCTGCAGGTCCTAAAAATAAGAGGTCAAAATGAGCAGACCGTATGAAGAGCTTGTAAATGCTGCTAACCAGGCTGTTTTTAGGTGTGATAACGAGTATTTGAAAGACATAGAAGTAGATGTCCTTGAATTATGCCTTGAAGGCCTCACCTATGAAAAAATAGCTGAAAAACTGGGTTATGCACCCGGTACTATTGCTAAAGATGTGGCACACAAGCTTTTTAGGAAACTGACTAGGGCCACAGGAGAGAGTGTGAAAAGGTCCAATCTGCGAGAGGTTCTCAGACGACTTTATAGAAACCTGCTTTCATTTGAATCTTTCAAGCCTTATCCGATGGGGCCGTTGCCTTTGAATTCTCCATTTTATTTAAAGCGTTCAGACGATGAACGTCGCTGTTGCTTCAATATAACGAATCCAGGGACTTTAATCCGAATTAGGGGTGTTAGAGCGACAGGAAAGACATCCTTGGTAAATCGGATTCTGCAATATGCCGAAGCTCACCAACATCAAACTGCATACCTGGATTTTCAGTGGGCGAGTCAAGCATTAATGAACGACTTAGAAAGATTTCTTCAATGGATGAGCCTACTCATCGGGAATCAATTGGGACTAGAAAATAAGCTCGATGAATATTGGGATTCTGATGTCTCAATCATGCTCGCTTGTAACCAATACTTCGAAGAATACCTTCTACCTAGTATTGAAGACCCCCTTGTATTGGGACTTGATAGTTTAGAGGAGATTTTCCCAAATGCGGAGCTTGCTAGCGAAGTTTTAACCATGCTCAGGTTTTGGCATGAGCAGTCTAAAAGCTCGGTAATCTGGGAAAAATTACGGCTGGTCATTACCCACGATACAGAATGTTATGTTCCTCTCAATCAAAACTACTCACCATTTAATGTGGGAGAGCCCATAACCTTAGATCCTTTTTTAGTAGACCAGGCTCAGGAATTAGCTGAAAGATATGAGTTGAAGTGGGGAAAAGCCGAAATCAGAAGTTTATGTGACAGAGTGGGTGGACATCCAGCCCTGATTCATTTAGCCATTTACATTGGCGCAGTTGAAGGGATGTCTTGCCAAAAAGTTCTTGAGACCTCAGATAAAGACAATGGCATATTTATTCACCAACTTCGCCGCTTGAGGGAAGAGCTGTTGGAATCTGAGGAGTTAACGGCTGCTTATCGAACGGTGGTTAACAACCCTAGTGGCATCGAATTGAACTCTTTACAGATATATCATTTAAAGAGTCTTGGGCTCATAAAGCTAGAAGGGAATCTAGTCGTCCCCTTTTGCAGTCTCTATAAAGAATACTTCCAGCGAGAATTAGGCTGCAAAAATGGAAATTAGTCATATCTCAACGGGGGGAAATCACCCTGATTATCGTTACCAAGTAGGGGGTAGTTTACCTATTCATGCCCCTAGCTATGTAACCCGTAAAAGCGATTTTATCTTCTACGAACATCTTAAAAATGGTGAGTTCTGTTATGTTCTTAATTCTCGCCAGATGGGTAAATCCAGTCTGCGGGTGCAAACAATGCACAAGCTACGTGCAGAGGGGGTTTTATGTGCTTCCATTGACCTCACTGGGTTTGGTACACAGGGCATAACCCCTGATAAATGGTACAACAGTATTATCAAAGCCCTTATCAGTGATTGCCAAATCAAGCTAAACTGGCGAACCTGGTTGAAGGAGCGGGATTCATCAACCCCTATAGAACGATTAAAAATATTTATCGAGCAAATACTACTGGAGTCCATTCCGGACAACATTGTTATTTTTCTAGATGAAATTGATCTTATTCTTAATCAATCAGTATCTGCAGATGATTTTCTCGGATTAATTCGCTTCTTTTATAATTTACGGGTAGATAAGCCCAGTTATCGACGTCTCACTTTTGCATTACTAGGAGTTGCAACTCCCACAGCCTTGATGAAAGACCATGGGAGGACTCCATTCAATATTGGTAAGGCGATTAATCTAAAAGGCTTTAAGCTTAATGAGGCCCTGCCCCTGGCTCGCGGACTTCAAGGTAAGGTTAAAGACCCAGAGCAGATACTGAATGAAATATTGGACTGGACTGGGGGGCAACCCTTTCTCACCCAAAAGCTTTGCCAACTCATGGAGGCAACCGCTCAAAAAGAGTTTGAGGTTTCAGTAGAGCAAGTTGTTAGAACGCAAATTATTAAAAACTGGGAATCTCAGGATGAGCCCGTACACCTAAGAACCATTCGGGATCGGATCCTATATAACGAACGCAAATCCATTCAGATTCTGGATCTTTACCAGAAGGTTTGCCTCAGCACAATTACATCAAAAAGCAGCCCAGAACAAATTGAACTCCGCTTATCAGGACTTGTTAGAGACCATGAGGGCATTCTTGTAGTTTATAACCGCATCTACAGTCTAGTTTTTAACCAAAAATGGATAGAGAGGGAGTTACTTCAACTCCGCCCGTACGCATCGGCGTTTAACGCTTGGGAAACATCTAACCATATGGAAGAAAAGCTTCTCAAAGGAAAGATGTTAAAACAATCGCTTAACTGGGCCGTTGGCAAGAGCCTCAGTGATCGCGACTATGAATTTATTCGTCTGAGCCAGGTCAAAGCAGAGCGAGAGAAATTACAACGCAACATTGTCCTCCGGAATTTACTAGCTGTAGTAGGCTTGGGAAGCATCCTGGTTACCACCCTGCTTTGGGTTAATAATCGCTGGCAAGCCGAAAACGAACAAAGTCTCCTTGAAGGAATCGAACAAAAACATGTTGAACTAGTCCAGGCAAGGCAAAAAAATAATCAAGATGAAGCCTTATACCTTGCGATTTATTCGGGTAGAGATTTGAAAAAATTAGTTGGAAATCAGCCCCTTGATACTTACCCGACTACTCAACCTTTGCTTGATTTACAGCAGCTGCTTGATGAGGATGACCAATCTATAGACCGCTGGAATTTAAAGCCCCTTAAAGAAGAAGCCATTTGGGATTTAGACATTAGTCCTGATGGGAAAAGCATAGCCGTTTCTGGTTGGGGGAATACGGTTCGAGTGCTACGTTCCAAGCATCAACAGCAACTCACTCATCGGGATGCAGAGATGGTTATCAGTACAGACTTCAACCCACGAAGTGATCATATCGCCACTGCTTCCCTCAACGGTTTTGTCCGACTGTGGACTCCCGCTGGGCAATTACTCCAACAATGGAACACTCAACAAAAAGCTATTTGGAGTACCCGATTTAGTCCCAATGGACAGTATCTTGCTACCGCCGGTTGGGATGGTACAGTTCGGCTTTGGGATTTAGAAGGAACACTCCGGGTTAGAAGCGCCAAAAAACATCAAGGACCCGTTCGAGATATTCAGTTTACCCCTGATGGTGAATGGCTTGCCTCTGCAGGGGAAGATGGCATTATTCAACTTTGGAAGCTGTGCCTAAATTCAGGCTGTACATTCACTGATGACACCCACACTCTTGCCCTCTCCAACACATTGGAAGGACACCGTGGCTGGATTTGGAGTCTAGATGTAAGTCCTGAAGGTAAAGTCCTAGCTTCTGCTGGAGAAGACGGTATTATTCGATTCTGGGATCTTGAGAACCTAAATGCCTTACCCGAAAGATGGCAGTATGGTCATGGACGCATCACCCAAATTCGCTTCAGCTCAGATGGTCAATTACTCGCAATCGGTAGCTGGGATGGTGAGGTTCAGGTTCGGGATCTCAACGGAAGAATAGTTGCCCAATGGCAAAGTCATCGCCCAATTACCAGCATCGACATTACCCCAGACCATCAAACCCTGCTGGTGGGGACTGTGATGGGAGAGGTCCATCAGTGGCCTATTCGTAATCTAGATCAATTGCTAGATCTAGGATGTCAAAAACTCAGAAAGCTCAATATGGATTTAGCTATCAGAACGCCTTGTTTAAGGTAATAAGGAATAGCTTTCAACGATACTGTCCCACTTGTTGTTGGACGATCTCGACATTGCTACGATCCACAAAACTAGGTCCAGTAGACATTATGGAGCTAGGTGGGCTAAATGCATGACGATGAATCCAAGTGAGCCATTGTACTGCTAAATACCCTTCAAGATAGGGCTGCTGATCTATGGCAAATAACGTCGTACCTTTCTCAATCTCATCCAGGATGGTGCGGCTAAGGTCAAAAGTTCCGTGAATGTAATTTTCCTTTTTCTCTGGGATAACTTCATAAAACGGAACAGCAGCCTCTGGCCCAAGGGTTAGAAAGATATTCGTCTCTGGATTGGTATCAAGATAGCTTTGCAATATTTTCTTGGACTCAGCGGGATTGGGCGTAATTTTGACCATTTCTGCGTTAACTCCTGATTCCTCCAAAGCCTCAAAAAAACCTTGACATCGAGACTCAAGGTTTAAGGCACCAGGTTGGTGGTTAAAACAGGCTCCCTTGGCGTCTGATTGAGACGCTGCAAGTAGTCGTTTCCCAGCTTCATATCCACCTTTATATTCATCTGGACCAATAAAAACTTGATAAGGAATTTGATCTTGTTCTGGTCCTGCTCCTGCATTGTAAGCAATGACTGGGATATGGAACTCCTTAATCGCTTTCGTGAGGGGGGCTCGAAATTTATCAGAATCAATGATCGCAACTCCAATAGCATCAGGCTGCGTGGGCTTATTAACTGACGACTCAATCAATTTTGTCACTGCATCAGGGTCAAAGGTATTGGGTCGAAGAATTGTAACTTCCACACCTAGATCTTGGGCTGCATCGTGAATGCCCGTCTCAACGACACACCAAAAATATGCCCAGGGACAGGAAGCATGTTGAATCAGTGTCAGATTTAGTTCATCAACCTCAGAAGTCATTAAATTCTGGCTTCCTAAAGTTGTTGTGGTAGATTGAACCGCTAACCGACAGGAAACCATCATTACCGTTAACAGGCAGAATACTATCATTCGACGTACAAACTTGACTCGCAACATGACTAATTTAGTAATGATGAGTTTAAGTATAGAGCGATTATATCTTGTGCAAAGTGCTGAACTGATTATTCCTGAACATGGCAACTAAAGTCACAAGATATAACTGAAGAAATCCTATTGTTATAAGCAAATATTTCATAAAAGATAAGACTAGAAATGATAAATGCCAATCATAATAGTTCAGCTTTTTGCAACTAAGTTCCTGAAATGAATGGCTATAGCCTCATTTTATTGGGAGGTGAAAGTATGAAAGAAGTAAAGGAGAGAGCCCAGATTGCATGGATGATATTTTCATATCTTTTCATGCCAGTAACATCCACAATTTTTTATTATTCGACAGAGGAAAATGTTACTTTTACAGTAGAAGATGCAGAGAGAGTTTCTTATCGAAAAGATTCTTATAGTGAATCATCCAAGTATCTTATTTTTACAGAAGATGAAACTTTTGAAAACTCAGACTCAGTAGCTTATTTAAATTCAATTCTCCTGATTTATATCGTCAGATTACGAAAGGGAAAACGTATAAAGTAAAGGTAGTAGGAGTGAGAATTCCTTTTTTATCATGGTATCGGAATATTATCGAATTACAGGAAAATTAGAAATTAACATTTTAGTATTCATATTCAAATCTCAAATATGTATTTGATTAGTATTTGATAACCTGAAAATAATCATCAGACATATATTAAATAAACATGTCAAACAGCGAGATTGATTAAAATTGTCTCTGAAACTCAAATAAAGTATCTAGAATTAATTTGATTCACTATTAAATAATCTAATATCTTCAAATAGAAGTTGATAATCATTTTTAAGTCCAAGTAAAATTGTTTTCAAAAAAAATTTGAATACAAAGATTATTTTTTGCTTTTCTTCAGAGGACTTTTTTGAAAAATAATTAAAAAACGACTTATATCCTTTCTGATATCCAAAGAGGTCTACTAGAATGTTACACCTGAAGATAACTAAAGACATCACCATTATATATCGAAGAACTTTTTTGTTATTAGGATGCCTTGCTCCCTTAGTGATAGGGTTAGGCAGCCAGCATGTTGCTCTTTCTCAATCCAGTTCTATGAATGATGTTATTAGTCAAGATATTACTCGGATTAAACAGACAAATAATCAACTTACCATGGTTGTTTGGTTCGCCAAAGAAGCTATAGAGAAGCTTGGAAAAGAACGATCATGGAGTGAAGAACGAATTCAAAGAATCTCTACACGTTTCGAACCCTATATTATGTTAGCTGTGCTCTCAGGAAGGCAGACAGAAATAGGGTTTTTCAAATTCCAGGATCGAACTTCCGTCCTGGAGAAAGTCACAATAATTGATTCTGCTGGCAAGGTATATCGCCCGTTAGATGATTCTAGGAGTAGTGATCCTTTCATGAAGATATTCATTCCTTTTATGCAAGGTTATATGCGCCAAATGGCTGGTGAGTTAGGCGGAAATATGCATTTTCTTCTATTCTCAGCTAGAGATGCCAAGGGAAATTTGATTGCAGATCCCACACAATATGGGAAGCTACGAGTCAAAGTTGGGGATCAACAGTTGCAGTATAAGCTGCCGTTGAATAGCTTACTCCCTAAGCAACCTAACACTACGACAAATCAACACTTCCAAAAAATTATTTACTTACCTCGTTTAACTAAGTCTAATGGGAACGTGAAGATACTATCACCAATGTAAAAGAGTCCTAAATCATCAGATCAATACCAGCATTAAAATTTTTCATTTGGAACCAAGCCAGGGTTGGTGTGCCATTTTCCCTAATAGCAATGCTTTATCAAAGTTTTCTCTACATTTATTTCTGTAATATCCAACTGCCCAAATTAGTCTCAGATCGTATTTGTACCCTTTTCTGATAAAGATTAAGGAGGAGATTATGAATTTGAATCAACTCCACTCAACTACTCTAGATTCAACTGAGAAAAAAGAACTAAACACTATTGCTGCTCAACATCAGCAAACTAAACATCAATTTACCCAATCACAAGGTTACTTATCCCATGAATTAGGCAAGGCAGTCCGAGTTTTGCCCGCTTTTTATACTCGGATTTTGGCTGGAACAATTACTCTCGTTGTGTTTGGAACAATTACCTGGGCAACCTTCAGCCAACAAGAGCAAGTCGCTCAAGCAACTGGGAAAACTGTTCCCCTACAGCAGGTTCAACCCATCCACGCACCTATATCTGGGGAGATTCAGCGGGTAGTGAAGGAAAATCAGCGGGTGGTCCCAGGACAAGTTCTCTTTGCTTTGAAAACGGAGCACCTTCACCGAGAAATTGTCCATCTTAACCAACAGATGAAGGAGACTGAGACCTTGATCCAAGCGGTAAAGCATACATCTAACCAAGGTCTACACCATCAATCCCAGGCTCTTCAAAATGAATTAAAGGGTATCAACCAGCAGATCAGACTTGTAGATAATGCGTTAGAGTTGCACCCCTTTCCCCAGGACCCTACTCAAGGCTGGCTACTCTCAAAGTCCACTCGCTCTCACTTAAAAGAACGAGCCCAGCTAAAGATGCAACGGGTAGCTGTCCAAAAAAACTTGAATCAGATCCCCCTCCAAGATCAACAAACCCGTTATGGCAGCCTGGCTCAGGTACAGGAGCTACAGCTTAAAAAGATTGAACTGCAGCGACAGCGAGACCAGATTCAACATCAGATTGATCAGTCCACGATTAAGGCACCCGTAGCGGGGACAGCTTTCAATGTTAAAACTACCTCTGGTCAGACTCATGTCCAGTCAGGCGTAGAACTGTTGACCTTATCACCAGAAGGGTTGCCGCTTGTCATGAAGGTTAATTTTAGCTCCAAAGATGCTCCATTGATCCGTCCTGGCATGAGGGCGAGGGTGAAACTCGATGCCTTGGAAGCTTTGGAAGTTAAACAGATAATGGGAACTGTAAAGGAAATTTCTCCAGATAGCGTTGAGCAAGAAGGTCAACCTCCCTATTTTCAGGCCACTCTTACCCTTGATCAAAGGGCTATCAATAACCGAGGGAAAAACATTCACTTGAAGCCGGGTATGGCAGGCTCTGTCGAGATTATTACCGGAGAAAAGTCAGTCCTCAGCCTACTACTAGAACCCATTACTAAGAGTTTGGAGGACAGCCTCAAATGACGACTCAATCTACTTTTCCAATATCCTCACCCGTTCTCACTCTGTCGGGAGTCCCCCTGGATTGGAACACGATCAGTCTTTACCTCAGGAGAGCAGGACTTCTAGACGTTGTTTTCAACGCTATCCAAGACCAGTACCTTATCCAACAAGCCCTAGCCGAGACAATGATTACCGTTGATTCGGTAGAGATTGAAAAGGAGCTGCTCCAGCGGCAGTCCCAGAATCATATGTTCGAAACCATTAGCCAGGATGAAAAAAAAGGCTCAAGGGGGTCAGTAAGTCATACTTCGCTAGACGAGATTATCTATCATCTGCAAGTTAAAAAGCTGATGGAGAAAATTGTTACTCCCCGCTTACCCCAGGCTTATATCAGCAAAAAGTTGCTTCTTGATCAGGTAATCTTGTCTCGCATCGTGGTGGCTGAGAAAAACGAAGCAGAAGAGCTTTACATACAGTTGGTGGAGGAAAAAGCTTCCTTCACGATGCTGGCCCAAACTTATTCTCTCCTTTCTGATACTGGCCAAATTATTTGTAGTCGGGGCAAACTTCCCATCGTCATAAGAGCGGCAGTCGATACTGCAGACCCCAACCAAATCATAGGTCCTCTGTCGGTAGAGGGGGTCTGGTACTTACTTCGCTTGGAAGCAATCCATTCCTTGTCCTTGAAAGAGGCACAAGAACAATTAACTGAGATTCTATTCAAAGAGTGGCTCCATAACCACCGACCATCGATTGATGTTCCCTCTGCGTTAGGTGATCATCATGTATTTTGCTGAATATCCACGTTGGGAGGAGCAGCCTCTGTGCTGGCTTTCTCCTCAACAACAGCTCAAACTTCAATCTGCTGCTCTTGAGCAGCGATATTCTACCGGTCAGATCCTTTGGTCGACAGCTACTCCCGGCTTTCATTTTCAGATCCTCGTTGGCAAGGTTCGGCTTCGGGAAGCAGGTGAATCTCGCTCATTGGCGGTTCTCAAACCGGGAGACTGGTTCGGAGATGCCTTGCATCTGTCAGGTTCAATTCGAGCGGTTGCCTCAGACAAAGAGGTGGTCGTATTACGTTGGCCCATTGAATGCTGGCAATCTATCACCGAGGAGCAGATCACTCTGTTTTGGCAAGACCAAAGACATCGCATTCAAACCCTTGATCCTCAGGAATGGTGGCCTGTCTCTGGTTATCCTTTCGTGGGTAGCCCCGCCACGGCTGCTGCAGCCCTCGCGATGGCAACAGAGTATCTCCAATGTCCCGTTCCATTAAACCAGATACAAAGACATCTTCGTCAGTCTTCGCCCAACCAAGTGGCAAAACTTGCCGAGAAGATAGGCTTACAGGTGCAAGCCATTCAAGTCGACTGGGAAGACCTACGGCGATCATCTTACCCCGCTCTACTGCAGTGGCAGACGCTTGAGCGTGTAGATTGGGCAGTGGCCTATGGACTAGAGGGCAACCGCTTGGTGATCGGTCTACCGACTCACCCTGACCAATCTTGTCAGAGTATTGACCGTTCTCTGCTTGAACAACATTGGAATGGGCAGCTGTGGCCTGTTGCCCTGACTCAAATTCAAGAACGGTTCCATTTGGGCTGGTTCCTACCGGCAATCTGGCAATACCAGCAGTTACTGAGTGAGGTATTGATCGCCTCGATTACGCTGCAGATGCTGGGCTTAGCTACGCCGATTCTAACTCAGAAAATCATTGACCATGCTGTTCGATACCAAAGCCTACCGACACTGAATACAATGATTGTCGCGCTGCTAGGAGCTGCGACTTTTCAGGCAGGGTTAGGTATTTTACGGCTTTTTATCTTTACCCATACCACCAATCGGCTAGACCTAAAACTGTCGGCTCAGCTATTCCGCCATCTTCTGCGGTTGCCTTTAAATTACTTCGAAGTCAGGCGAGTGGGGGATACAGTAGCGCGAGTGCAGGAGTTAGAGAATATTCGCCAGTTCTTAACGGGAACAGCCCTGACAGTGGTTCTTGATAGCCTGTTCTCCGTGGCTTATATTGCCCTGATGCTCTGGTACAGCCGACTGCTGACGATAGTAGCACTGGCGGTGATTCCCCTATTTGCGGGGCTATCCCTGGTGGTCACTCCTTTACTACGACGGTGGCTAAATGAGACCTTTAACTGCAGTGCAGATAGCCAATCCTTCCTGGTGGAAACAGTGACGGGGATTCATGCGGTCAAGGCCCATGGTGCAGAGTACACCACCCGGCAGCGGTGGGAAGGGCTGTTTGCCCGCTATATCCGCACTAGCTTTCGAGCAGCAACGGCTTCCAATGTGGGTCAGAATTTGGGTCAGTTTTTAACGAATTTTTCTTACCTCTTAATACTGTGGGTGGGTGCCCGACTCGTGATGGATCCCACTCTAGATCCGCCTTTTACGGTGGGAGCACTAGTCGCTTTCCAGATGCTATCAGGACGAGTGACGGGTCCTCTCTTGCGGCTGGTGGAGCTGTGGCAGGAGTTCCAACGGGTGATGCTGTCCGTAGACCGGTTAGGAGACATCCTCAATATGCCACCGGAAGCAAACCCAGGGACAGGGATAGTGCTGCCACCGTTACAAGGCCGAGTGGCTTTTGAGCAGGTCTGCTTCCGCTACCAGGCTGGATTAGCCCCCGTATTGAAGGGCATCTCCTTTACGGTGGAGCCGGGGATGCTCGTGGGGGTGGTGGGCCGCAGCGGGTCGGGGAAGAGTACTCTATCGAAGCTGCTGCAGCGGCTGTATGAACCGGAGTCTGGACGCATTCTGCTGGATCAGGTGGAAGTGAAGACGGCAGACATAACCTCAGTGAGGGAGCAGATTGGGGTTGTCCTCCAGGATGACTATCTGTTCAATGGCACGGTGGCGGACAATATTGCCCTCAATTTGCCGAATGTGGGGATGGACGAGATTGCCACAGCGGCTCATCAGGCGGTGGCCCATGAGTTTATCTGTCAGTTGCCCCAAGGGTATGAGACGCCGATTGGGGAACGGGGAGTGTCTCTATCCGGGGGACAGCGCCAACGGTTGGCGTTGGCGCGCATCTTTCTATCTCATGCACCAATTCTGATCCTAGATGAGGCGACGACGGGTCTCGATAGTGAGACGGAAAAGCGGGTGCTGCAGCATTTGATGCAATTTGCTCAGGAACGGACAGTATTTATGATTGCTCATCGATTTGAACCCTTGAAACTAGCGGATCTGATTCTGGTGCTAGAGCAAGGGGTGATTGTGGAGCAGGGCAATCATGAAGACTTGCTGAGTCAAGGGGGGGTTTATCAGACCTTGTATCAAGGTCAGTTGATGTCCATCTAGAATATTGACCACTTAGGAGTTTTTAGGATGTATACGAAGAAAGAACAACTTTTACAGGAGGCGGCCCTCACCAATAGTGATGGGGCTTTATTACAAACAAGTTCCTTTGATAGGAACGGTCATTCTGTTATAGGGAAGGCCCGTCAATGGGCTCGGGCGAGTTCAATCCCCTTTCTTTCACCTCAGACTGAGAGTGATCCTAGGCCTTTAGGGAGTGGAGATCTCAGCCCGGCCGAGAAGAGTCATTCAATAGTGGTAAACCCTCAAGGACCTCAGGGTGAAAGTCTGGAAACAATTGCACAACGTCATGCTCAAGAGTGGGGGGCGATGAATGAGGGGCAGGCAATTGATGGGAAATACTTTAGCTCATTCCACAAGGAAGATCATCCATTACAGGAAACGCTAACTCGGGCACAAACCAACACACAGGCTCATCTTGATACCTTCCTACAAGACCCCGAGTGGCGAGCAAAATTAGCCACGGCTATCGGACAGCATTGGGATTCACACGAAGCAGAAGACCTATTACAGACTATAGCGGCTGGGCAAGAAATCCCTGAAATTGAGATAGTAACCGATGGACTATTGGAAGGAAATGCAGCCTACGGGAGTGAGAAGATATTTATTTCTGATACATTTTTATACAATCATCGACATAATCTTGAAGTAGTGTCTGAAGTACTTCTTGAGGAGTTGGGACACCATATTGATGGTCAATTGAAGATCGCGGATTCCCCTGGAGATGAAGGAGAGATCTTCGCCAGAATTGCTCAAGGTGAAAACCTTTCACGCGATGAGATCCAACGCTTAAAGGCTGAAAATGACTATTCGCAGCTGACTTTAGGTGGCATCACATTCAGTGTCGAAAATTCTGCTTTGACTGCTGAAGAGATGATCCGAGAAACCAAAAAGCCAGAAGAAATAGTCGATTTACTTGCTACTGCTAGTCCGTATGCCTCTGAAAAAATCAATCAGCAGTTAAAAAATGCAGATCAAATAGCGACTGCTAGTCCGAGTGCTGCTCAGGCCATGTATGACGATGTTAAAGAATTGTCAGCTTCAAAGTATCCTAATCCGATCGAACATAAAACTAGTGAGATACTAAGTTATCATCAATCAACAGATGTGCTTTCTGGCAAAAAAGTAGCTAAGTGGCAGCACCAACTTGAAGATCTTGGGTATGACATCGATGTAGATGGATATTTTGGTAGTAAGACTGATGCAGTTACTAGGCAATTTCAACAGGATCATGGTTTAAAGATAGATGGTATTGTCGGGCCTGAAACCTGGGACGCTATTAATAAGGCAATTATCCAGCGGATAAGTTTTGATTCGGTTGAAACGGTGCCTCAAGATTTTAATAATTGGCCAGTCAATATCTCTGATCCAGAAGGTTTTTTCAGTAGTAATATTCCGAGTAAAGATGAACGTCCATTTACTGATAAAGTTGGTGACAATAATGAAAGAATTCCACTTGAAAGGCAAGAATATCTAATTGATTTTAGGGATGACTTAATTAAAAAACATGCCCAAAATCATATTGATGGCGTTTATGAACTAACTCATTTCGATGTTGCTGACTTAATCGATGAATTAGCCTCGCGCCATGATTTATCAGACAATGAAAAAGCCTTCATATGGACTAAGTTTGCGTTTGATAAGCAGCAAGCAGGCGTTTTTGGTACAACTTCAATAAAAGGAAAACAAGGTCAATATGAAATTACACCAGTTGGAGTTGATCCTGTTTTAGTTAATGATGATATAAACACATCAAAAAATACCAGTAATCATACTATTGTAGGGTTTACTGATGGATATCATGGACCTCTAGTTGATTTACCATTAAACGAAGCAAAACGAATAATCATCGATAAAGAATCTAGATTCGGTTTGCCAGTTCTTCAACCCCTTTTAGTAGGAAATGGGTATCTCAATGAAGCTGATATAAATTCGTCTTATCGGACGGTTCAAGCGATGCAAGTTTATGATAGAACTGGAAGCTTTTCAAGATTTGCAGAAGAATGGAAACACTTAATTCTTCATAATGGAGAAGATGGTCGTTATGAATATAGTAGTCCAAGTTATCCACAGCAATCAGGTCATATTCCTGCACCTGCTAGCCCAGATCAATATGTTCCAGAGCGATCAGCATTTGATGAGAATCCATATGTCAACAATTCAGGAGTACCATTGCGTAGCCACTAGTTGGATGAGTCCAAATGCTCTATAAGAAAGAAGGATGGTATCACACCATCCCTACCCAATAAAAAAAGCCCCTTGACTATAGATCCCATCCCCTCACTTTGCTTAGAGCCCGTGCAGTGGCAACGCTATCACCAACGCTCAATAACTTCTCTAGCCTGAGTGCCATGATTTGGGCAGCTCTGGCCCTGGGTTTGTGGCTTGCCCGCAATCTTTTTGGCTTAAAACAACTGAAGCTGCTAGTACACCCCAAATCTCCTCTAATAGACAATATTGAGCTTCTTGCATTGATTAAACTTGAGGCCAAATAACCTATATGAAGTCACATGAACTCGCTTCGATTCATTGCATCCGTTTCTGAAAGTCTATTGAGAGAATTTGACCATACATGATTTCCTCAAAGTTATCTCAATAGTCTTACCAATGAGTGCAAAGTGAAACTGATTTTTCTACGTAAAATCCTTTAATTCTATGTTGCCTGAAAGCCTTGAAATACTTTATGCAATATCTTTCTGCGAGTAGCTATATGCATTTCTATACTTATCTTCTGTCGTTATCTTACACCTTTTTACACATACTCCACCCCTATTGATGGCGTTATGCACAACGGATAATGGTTGGAAAATCTTGAACGAGAGATTTCTATAAGTGTTTATCGCTCCTGAGACCATCTTGCATGTTTCTTAAACGTATCTCGGCACGATGTCTGATAGCAGCAATTGCTAAGTGGACTAGCAAAATAGAGAAAATCATCAAGTTTGCCCAAAAGTTCCTCTTTCGTAAAAAGCCCAAAATTAATATTGGTTACTTGAAAAAGGTACGAGCGGAACTGATTGAAATCTTGCTCAAGCAAGCCGATAAACGTTTGGAAGACTCGCTACACCACAGAATTCAGATTGATTCAAGACGAGAGGAGCAGCAGAGACAGAATGGACAGGGGAATTCCCCACTAGTTCAAGAAGAAGAAAATGAACAACCTCAAGTTATTTTCGTCAAACGCGTACTCAAGGTTTTTCTTGAACCCACACCATATGAATCTGTAAATGTTCGAACTTCCACTCATGAACTCTTGGAACGGCGGGACATTAAGGGACGGTTATTGATTTTAGGAGAACCCGGTTCTGGGAAAACGAATGAACTGTTGGTTCTATTTAGGGATTTACTCTATCAGGCGCAGCAATCACCAGAAAAACCAATTCCTGTAATTTTTGAACTATCCGAATGGAGTGGCAAAGGAGGGTTTACATATTGGCTTGCTCAACAATTGCTTGATAAGTACGGTATTCCTATCATTGTCTCCCTAATCTGGTTAAAGCAAAAGCAGTTGCTTCCTTTATTGGATGGGCTGGATGAGTTAAGAGGGGTGGATGATAGCGCTGTAGTCAAGACTCAAGAGGCAGACAAATGTCGAATAGAAAAACAGATTCAATGTGTAAGGGACATCAACAGTTTCCTAGATATATTCCACTTGCAACTAGTCGTGTGTTGTCGCCGCAAAGAATATGAAGCAATCGAAGCACAAGGGGAATATCTAAAACGCTTGAATGGAGCTATTTACCTACAACCACTTGAAGACAATCAGATTCTAGACTATCTCAATAGATCAAACCGTAATTCATTGTGGAATACCCTGATATCTCAACCTAATCTTTTAGAATTGGCTCGGTCACCATTTTTCCTTCTGTTACTAGCTATCGCTTATCAGGGACAAAGTATTCTAAGCCCTGAAGAATTACTAGATATTTACATCCATAAACAACTTTATGATTCAAATAATTTTGAGGGTTATCCAATAGGGCAACTGCCCAACCCTGAACAAACCTATAAATATCTAAGTTGGCTAGCTTCAAAACTAGAAACTGAGAGGATAACTGAGTTTCAAATAGAAAACCTAAAGTTTTCTTGGCTACATAGGAGTAATTGTGAATTTTACCTTTTGAGTTTTGGGCTGGTTTGTGCAATGTGTTTGGCGTTAGTTACCGTACTATTAATTAGGTGGTTTTTTAATCTAGTTCTTGGACAGAGCTTAGGGCTGATATTCGAAGTGCCTTTTGGCTTATTTATGGGACTAGTGGTTGGACTGGGTGTAGTGGAGGATATCGAGCTAAGGAGCTTTTTCTTGTTAGGTAGAGTTAGATTTTCTTGGAGTCTATCTCGCACAATTAAGCTAAAAATACTACTAAATCTTGGAGTTAATTATGGGTTTACAAGCGGTCTTTTTTACGGACGTAGTTATGGGTTGATTTATGGGTTATTTTTTGGACTAATTGGAGGGATAATTTTCGTAGGAATTATAACTTTAATGCAAGGATTTTATACTGTAAGTATAATTAAAGAATATAAAGCTTCACTTAATCAGAAAATAAAAAATTCAATCAAAAATGGCCTTGCTTTCGGAATGATTTACAGCCTTGCTTTCGGGCTAATTTGCGGAGGATTAGGGCAGTTAAAATTTGGTCTGTTAATTGGGCTACTTAGCGGGTTGTTTCGCGGAACAAAAGGTGCTTTTCATTACACTGTACTCCGCATAATCCTTTGGAGAACTGGTGTCGCTCCCTGGAATTACGCAAGGTTCCTCCAACATGCTGAAAACCATCAATTCATTCAAAAGACTGGTGGCCGCTACCGATTTGTCCATGATTTGCTCCGCAAAAGATTCGCTGAAACCGTGGAACAGTCATAATCAATGAATGTATCGCTTCTTATAACAGTTTCGATGCTCAAAGACCTAGTTAACGTATATCAAGTTTAGGATAGATATAAATTATTTCTACCATTTGATAATGACTTATTGACTTGAAGAAATTTACTCTTTAGACTCCAACCTATAATCTTAATTTATTTAGTCGTTCTGGTAATTTTTGAGGCTTTTAAGAATTGAAAAATAAAATACTTTTTAATGTTATCGTGCTTGAGTTTTTATAAAGGCTAAATTTATATTTTTACGCCCTATTTATAATTTCTATTAATGCAGATTTACGACACTAGATCAATGAAAAAGTGTTTTCAGAAAATCTCATAGATATAACCATAAAAACAACTCACCCATTAGAGCTTAGCGTTATGAACAATCACATGATAAAGCCTTTTACTACACTTCTTGATCTGAGTCCATATATTTGGAAAAGCTATGAGCGTTGATGATGAAGATTTCGTGAATAGTTTTGCCAGTCGGATTTCATCTGTAATCAAAGATGATTTAAGCATCATAATTGAATGTTCAATGCTCTTAAGAGTTAACCATCCTGAAAAGGCGCAAGAGGATATTTATCTCCATTCCATTGAAGATGAGCGAACAGGAATTTTGGCGAAACCTGAATTCTCAAGTTCTATTTTCGCTATGAAGTTATCCGATAACCTTGGTCACGGAGCTGTCAAACTTTCAATTTACCTATACATAAATTCTTATCGCCAGAGTAGTCCCAATGAGATATTGGTAATTCATTCGCATAGTGGTCAGTTAATAATTGGTTATGTTGATTGCCCTGAACTATCGTGGCTAATGTACCCATATAAGTCTATTCAAACTATCTCAATGACCTAGTTGCGACTCTCATGACGATGGAATTCGGAACAAGGCCTAAAGTCAAGTGACAATTGATCGTGAGGCCCTGACAACGATAAGTCCCTATCTGATTTGCGGTTTGGAGACTTGGTTTAGGGTTTGGAGGCAGTACCAGTAAATTTTGAACAAGATATTCAACTACCTATTGAGTTTGACGAACTCGGCTTGGATCAAAAGTGGGTAACAACTCATTTCGGGTTTTTATCCAGTTGACCTGATAAATCGGCTGTTTAACCTAACATGAATAACAAAGAAATAAGAATTAGGTGATTGCATCACCTCACTTTTAGAATTAACCCCATAATTCCGTTTTCCTTGCATAACAAACTGGATCTCAGTTACAGAGACCTCTAGAATTTATAGATTTTAAGTTGAGGCTAACCTTGGCAAAAACGCCGAAGATTGATCATCGTGTATGCCAAGCTTTTCAGGGCATAGTGCAATTTACTGATCCGCTCGAATCGCAGCAGCAAGCGCTTGAATTTATCTTCCCAAGCAAAGATGCGCTCAATGGTATTGAATCTTTCCTGGAAGATGGATGAATCAAACAGTCTTTTCGGACCTGGCTTTGGCGTCTTTCTCCCACGTAGATTTTCATTGATATTCGGTACCATCCTTCGATTGAAAATGGCCTTGCGATTCTCA
>NZ_JANQOP010000062.1 GCF_028285745.1 Acaryochloris sp. IP29b_bin.137
TAATGGCCAAAAAACTATGGAGTTTGGGTTCTAATTGATCAATGGTTTCCAGGGCTGCTTCGGTAATTTCTTGGGCTGATCGCTCTTTCTTGACCAGCTGTTGATGCAACGCTTGGATGGATGCCATGCAGCAAATCCTTTTGTTTTGAAATGTGCCAATCCTCAGTATACGGTGACCTATGACTCACCCGCTTTATATCGCTTTTATTTGGCATCAGCACCAGCCTTTATATAAGAGCCGGGTCACCGGCCAATACCGCCTACCTTGGGTTCGATTGCATGGGACTAAAGATTATTTGGATTTAGTCCTGCTGCTGAGTCGATATCCCAAACTTCACCAAACCGTTAACCTGGTGCCGTCCCTGTTGATGCAGATCGAAGATTACGTGGCCGGAACCGCTGTCGATCCTTACCTAGCAGTGGCGACCTTGCCCACCGAACAGCTCACACCAGACCAGCATCGCTTTATTGCCCAACATTTTTTTGATGCCCATCATCAAACTTTAGTTGATCCCCATCCTCGCTACGCTGAATTGTTCTGTCAAAAGCAGGAAAAAGGGGAAGCCTGGTGCCTAGAAAACTGGGCGGCCCAAGACTACGGAGATTTGCTAGCCTGGCACAATTTAGCCTGGATTGATCCTCTGTTTTGGGATGACCCGGATATAGCCCGCTGGCTACAGCAAGATCGCAATTTTAGCTTGCAAGATCGCAAAGACATTATCGAAAAGCAGCGCCAGATTCTCAGTCGCATTGTGCCTCAACATCGGCAGATGCAGGAGGATGGTCAGCTAGAGGTGATGACGACTCCCTACACTCATCCCATTCTGCCCCTGTTAGCCGATACCTACGCGGGACGAGTGGCCTTTCCCCATATGGATTTACCCGAAGCTCAATTTCAATGGCCGGACGATATCCCTCGCCACCTCCAGAAAGGGTGGGAGATGTATGAAGAACGGTTTGGACGATCTCCCCGGGGACTTTGGCCCTCAGAGCAGTCGGTGAGTCCCCATATTTTGCCCTATGTCGCCAAACAGGGCTTTGACTGGCTCTGCTCCGATGAGGCAGTTTTAGGGTGGACTACCCATCATTTCTTCCATCGGGATGAATATGGCAATGTCTATGAACCTGAAATTCTCTATCAGCCCTATCGCTTAAGCACCTATGAAGGCGATCTGTCGATTGTTTTCCGAGATCACCGCTTGTCAGATTTGGTGGGCTTTACCTATAGCGCCATGCCACCAGAAGAGGCCGCCTCGGATTTAGTGGGGCACCTACATGTGATCGCAAACACCCTCATTCACCGTCAACCCGAAGAAGGAAGCGCTCTGGCAAAGCCCTGGCTGGTGACGATTGCCCTAGACGGCGAAAACTGTTGGGAGTTTTATGAGCGAGACGGTATTCCTTTTCTAGAAAGTCTCTACCAACAGCTCAGCGATATTGATGACCTTAAACTAGTAACCGTTTCCGAATACCTAGAGCAATTCCCTCCCCAAGAGTCCTTACCCACCACTAAACTCCATAGTGGATCCTGGGTCGATGGCAGCTTCACCACTTGGATTGGCGATCCCGTCAAAAATCGCGCCTGGGATTTATTAACTGAGGCCAGAAAAACCTTAGAGAAACACCCCGAAGCGACAGAGGAGCAGAACCCCGATGCTTGGGAAGCGCTTTATGCGGCAGAAGGATCCGATTGGTTTTGGTGGTTTGGCGAGGGACATTCTTCCAATCAGGATGAGATTTTCGATCAGCTCTTCAGGGAGCATTTAATTGCCCTCTATCAATCTTTGGACGAGCCAGTCCCCGAAGTTCTTCAGTATCCCCTGGAGGAACATCAGTCTACAGCGGACCACCGTCCTCAAAGCTTTATCCATCCGATCATCAATGGTGTGGTGGATGAACAGGATTGGGATCATGCAGGGCGAATGACCATTGCCGGTTCTAGGGGCACGATGCACCGCAGTAGCACCATCCAACGCCTCTGGTATGGCTTGGATCACCTCAATTTCTATATGCGGTTTGATTTTCAGGTGGGTAAAAAGCCAGGTGTGGACTCTCCCCCAGAACTACACCTGCTGTGGTTCTATCCAGGGCAGACCATGAACAATAGCCTGATTCCTCTCGGGCAAGTGCCCGATCAGAGTCCTCTCAACTATCGATACCACCATCATCTGGGCATTAACCTCACCAATCATGACATTTGGCTGGAAGAAGCCGCCGATCATGAACAGTGGCATGGTCGATCCCATCAGGTGCAAATCGGTCTTGATCAATGTCTAGAAATAGCAGTCCCTTGGAGCGATCTACATCTAGAACCGGACTGGCCCCTGGAACTGATCGTTGTTTTATCTAAGCAGGGTGAGTTTGTTGAACATCTCCCTGAGAATCGGTTGATTCCGTTGCAAGTTCCCTAAACATTCACCAGCCTCCATTCACTCAGCGTTAGATGTTGAGGAATTCGGATGTTGTGCTGGTAAGGCCCAAGAATCTCCTCATTAAATTCTGGTAGAAGAATGAGCTTTGGGGATGACAAGGTACTTCAAATCTAGAGTCAGCAGTAGATAGGGCAGTGTGATTTCAAAGAAAATAGGGTGGCCGAAACGACTACCCT
>NZ_JANQOP010000173.1 GCF_028285745.1 Acaryochloris sp. IP29b_bin.137
CGGAATTACGCCTGAAGACTTCAACGGCAGCAATGACCTCGTGTTTACAGGTGCTGGCAATGATGAAGTCGATATTCCGCTAGCAGGCCAGAACGCAGGGGGTAACCGTATTGACCTCGGTAGTGGTGATGACATCATCTATGTCGGTGATGGAGATCGGGCCTTTGGCAGTGAAGGTAATGATGTCCTTGATGCTACCGATGCCAGCAACTATCGTATCTCTGGTGGACTGGGTGATGATGACTTCTATCTGGGCAGCAGTGGTCGCGCCCTTGGAGGCGACGGAGCAGACCGCTTCTTCGTTGGCCTAGGGGGAGACAACCTCATCAATGGTGGGGAAGGTGCAGATCAGTTCTGGATTGTGAATGGTGAAGTTCCCACATCTGCCAATACTATCGTTGACTTTGAGTTGGGTGTAGATGTGATTGGTATTTCAGGTCTGGGTGGTTTGGACTTTGGTGACCTGACCTTATCCAACGTTGGCAACAACACTGAGATTGCGATTGACGGCATGGTTGTTGCTCAAGTTCTAGGGACGACCACGCTCGATGAGAGTAACTTCGCGTTTGTAGCCTAACGCTGAAGGTACTGACCTTCCAAATTCTGGAAGGTCTAGGAGGGTAATTGCTTTTGGGTGGTTGCAATTACTCTCCTTGTCTACAACAGGTACAGTCTTGGACTTAGGCCTGTTCAGTATTGATTTTCCGTTAGCAAGGATAACAAAGAGATGAAATTATCGATTCAAGAAATCAGTATTACGATTGCAGCTAAAGGTCTGAGTCCTTCTATTCTCAATCCAGACTTCCTCAAATACAGTGACATCGTTCCCTCGGATTGGCAGTATGAAAAAGAACCTGTATTTGCAAGCAATGGTGCACATATTGCCTATACCAACGGAATTCGAATTACGGCTCAACCCAATCGGGTGTCCTTTGCCCAGGCGTTTGCGACCAAAGAGCACTCCAAGTTTCAGATCAACACAATAGCAGCTAATTTTTTGGAAAAGCTTCCTGGTGCTGATTACCAGGCCGTGGGGATTAATCCTCGGGGGATAGTGCCTTTTTTAGAGAATGAGCACGAAGCGTATGAGTTTTTATTTCAAAAGCTCTTTAGTGTGGGATCCTGGCAAAAGTTTGGTCAAGCACCTGTCCAAGCCGCCGTTCAACTCGGCTACGTCCTAGACCAGGGTAACCTCAACTTAGCCATCAATGAAGCTAAGCTAAATGCCAAAGATCAAGCATCTGGTTCAGCCGTCGTGTTCTCTGGGAACTTCAATTACCCCGTGCTGGGAGATGCCAAGGTAAAGCGCCTCCAAAGTATAAAGGAGCGAATTGAGCTTTGGCAGACGAGTGTCACGACCTTCCAGCAGCTCATCAATGAACACTTTTTGGGGGTACCTAATGAGTCCTCTTTGGATAATAGTATCCCTGTAGCTCCTCCTGCACTTGATCGTGAGATGGTTCTTTAACTTCACTGTTTAATGCAACGATTCCTTGTTCCTTTTGTGATTTGCGGATCTTCATGAGACGAACCAAAACTATTGGACTATTACTCCTCCTCAATCTTTCCCTTGTAGTTCCGTTGCATCGCCAAGCCATTGGACAGATCAATGCAGAAGCTGTGATATTTCCGAATTATCGCAAGGACAAGGAATTCTTGCGTCTTGAACAGACCCTTGTCAGCTACGGTTTTCAATTGATCTTCCAGCCGCCACCTCGCCGCAATACTTATGGCTTATTTGATGTGGGAAAAAAAAGTATCTGGATT
>NZ_JANQOP010000063.1 GCF_028285745.1 Acaryochloris sp. IP29b_bin.137
AGGGTAGTCGTTTCGGCCACCCTATTTTCTTTGAAATCACACTGCCCTATCTACTGCTGACTCTAGATTTGAAGTACCTTGTCATCCCCAAAGCAATATTCTATAATTAATTAAAAGTTATAGATTCAAAAATATCCTGAGCTGTTAGTTTTAGCTCAGGGAATAATTCATCACTTAGAACACAATTCTCGCGATAGCTAATAGGTAATTGTTCAGGAATAAACACCGTAATAGTTTTTGCCTTAGGATCTACGATCCAGACTCTGGATATGCCTGCATTTAAATAGTCTGTTGCCTTGTCCGCCATACCTCTGAAGGATTGATCCGGTGAGATGACCTCGATGGCTAGCTCGGGAGGGACAGGGCAGGGACCATCTTTATCTCCCATGCTAGAGAGACGCTCATTGGAGATATAGAGCAAATCAGGAACGGGGACCCAAGTTTTCCCCTCTCGGGATAGGACAACCGCCCATTCAAGACCCACTTCTCCTCGACCTTGTGCCCATTGTCGGAGCAATACGTATAACTCACCTGAAACCCGAGAGTGGAATCGTTGTGGAGATATTTTTGGAATCGCTTCTCCATCAATGAGTTCACAGGCCGTTTCACCCTCAGGAAGTGAGAGAAACTCGTCTAGAGTTAGTTTTCGCGTGACAGCCGGAGTCATGATTTGCTTCACCTTGGGCAATCAGGGTGGGCTGGGGACTAATTCTAATGTAGTCTGTTGCTGATTCTTAGATTAGATCCTTATTCTTTTCTGTACAGTTGTTAATTCTGAGAAGAGTCAAGGAAGACATTAGGCGTCCAGCTACCGTGGAATCCATGGGGAATATGATGTTGAAGGTATAATTTTGCAATTACGGTGTTCAGATCTTGGGCATCTAAAATGGCCAAATAAGAACGATTTGTGGAAGCATCAAATACGAGAGAGAGTAACCAGCCATCGTCTTCTTGAGTGCTGCCGGGGCGAGGGACAAAAATCGGCTCACCTGGAAATGATCTGGGAGCGACACTCCAGATTTGCTGCTCACCGGATTCTTTATCGAACTTAAGAATGGCTTGCAGGGGACCATTTTTATCTGAACTGTCACAGACATTCATGTATACATAACGATGCTCTTTCCCGACCCATTGGGGATGCACAGAGGGAAATTCACACCCTCTTCCCACCACTTTTCGGTGAAATACGGTTTTAGTAGATAAATCAACCTCAAATTCCCATAACTCTCCTGTGGGGAAAGACTCAAAGTCAATTTGCTCAAGGTCTAACTCGTCTTGCTGTTTCTGGGGGAAGAAATCACTACAAACGGATTCAAAGTAGAGTTTCCCATCTTTTTCCCAGGCATTGCCATGGTGAAATCCAAAGAATGAGTCGGTTTCTAATATCTCTAGGTCATGATTGCCATGGCGAGAAATAAGGATGATTTTGGTGGGTTGCTCTGGATTGAAGTCAAAACATTGTTCAATGGTTTTGAATCCCAGCAGGAAAGGTAATCCTTTGACCTGAAAGGGATGCTGCACAAAGATGTAGTAATTTTCCGTTACTAACATGTCGTGTAAAAACGCAAACCCGGATAAAGGATGAGAGGACTGTTTTAATGGGTTGCCCTGCTCATCGAGTTCAAAGATGGTTAAGCTTTGAGACGCAATCCCTTTAACGCCAAAATTAATAAAACGGCCATCAATGATTCTGGGGTGAGCTGAAAAAGGTTGATCGGCTGCGAGCAAGCCATCTAGAGTGTCTGGACCAATGGTTTCTAGGGTCTCAGGAGTGAGCTGATGGGGATGACCGCCTTCCCACATCGCCCATAATTTATCTCCCCAGTAAATCACGCTGGTGTTTGCCGCATTTTTGAAATTGGTGTCAAAGATATTCGCCAGCCATCCACCCGCTTTTTGGGTGCCAAACCCTCGGTACAGGATTTTTCCAGCGGCTTGTTCTTTAAGATAGCCTTCTGTGCGGACGTAGCGATTTTGAAAGTGGGCACGACCTTGCTCAAAGGTGATGGCACAGATCATGCCGTCCCCATCGAAGGGATGACCGATCTTTTGGCCGTTGACTTCTAAGCTTCCAGCTCCATTCCGAAACAACGTCCCTTGAAGTTCTGGGGGGATGGTGCCTTCAACCTCATCAATCCAATAACTATATTCATTTAGCTGGGATTCGTAACCTTTAGCCCAGTCTTTGACTAGAGAAGTGTTCTCGTCTAATTTCTCTGATGTAATAGCTGTCATACCAATTTCATTAAGTTTTGTGATGATCTTAGCGCGAAACAACCTATGCCAAAATTGCAGAGATATTGAGGTAATGTTCTAGCAACGGTAAGTTTAGTCAAACACTTTTCAAGTGGGAGTCAGCTCTCCCAAGTTCTTTCGTCTACGTGATGCATTAACTGTCTTTCTAAGATTGCCACCAATTTTCAATCTGTAGATTCAGATACCCGTTCAAATTCTCGCCTGTTTGCTGTGATCAAAATTGGGATTAAACCATTTGTAGAGTATTCGGTTTAGGGATATGTTGATCCTCCATTTGCCAGACCTCAAGATACATATCAATCACCTCTTCTCCCTTGCGAATTGCTTCTTCACGGGTTGCGCCATGAGTACAAGGCATAACGACGAGATCAGCGAACTCAGGGATTGTGACTAGATAAAGCTGATCTTCCAGGGACCATTGAACAATCATGCTGTATTGGCTCATTAATCTTCGTCCTTCCGTATTTCTCCCAACTCAATCAGTAATTTGGCTAGCTGTTTTTCTAGATAGTGGGGGACATCATCTCCATCTTTGCCTGAAAGGGTCAGGGTTTTATTAAGAAGAGGATGCTTCCAACGTTCGTGGCTACCTTTACCCCGTTTAGGTAAATAGACGAATCCTGTGCGTACAAGTTGAGCCTTCAGCTCTCGAATCTTTCGCGGCATGAACTGGCCTACTTACACCTTAATGGAGTTGTAAACCATATCTCTTCTATCTCGTTATTCCAAGATAGCGCTCTTGTTAAGGGAGATCAGCTTCTTAAAGGACTCATTATCTAACTCCGTTAACCACGACTCATCCGAACCTACGATTGCACCAGCCAGTTTTTTCTTGTCCTCAATCATTTCGTCGATCCTTTCTTCTAGGGTGCCAATGGCGACGAACTTATGGACAAATACATTCTTTTTCTGGCCGATGCGGAAGGCACGGTCTGTGGCTTGGTCCTCCACTGCCGGATTCCACCAGCGATCGAAGTGGAAGACATGATTGGCTTTGGTGAGGGTGATGCCGACGCCCCCTGCTCTAAGGGACAAAATAAACACAGACGGTCCAGTCTCAGGATCTTGAAACTCAGTAATCATCTGTTCTCGCTTGTTACGGTTGGTGCCGCCGTGGATGTAGTAGGTGGTGTAGTGGTGGGTTTGGCGCAGATACTTTTCCAGGGCATCACCGAGTTCGGTGAACTGGGTGAACACCAACAAGCTTTCTCCTTCTTCCATCACTTCAGTGATCATCTCCGTAAGACGGCTGAGTTTATGAGAACGCTCGGGGGTAAAGTCACTTTCATCTTGGAGGAACTGCCGGGGATGGTTACAAATTTGTTTGAGCTTTAGCAGGGTGGAGAGAATCATGCCCTTGCGCTGAATACCGTCTACCTCGTCAATGTCCTTGGAAATCTCTTTGACAACAGCTTCGTAGAGGGAGGCTTGCTCTTTGGTGAGGTTGCAATAGAGTTTTTGCTCCACCTTATCGGGTAGGTCTTTGATAATCGATTTGTCCGTTTTCACCCGTCGCAGGATAAAGGGCTCCACTAGCTTTTTGAGGGTGGTGGATTGCCTACGGTTATTGTCCTTTTGGATTGGTAGTTCGAAGTTTTTGCGGAACTGGTTTTGCTTGCCCAAGTATCCCGGATTAAGGAAGTTGAAGATGGACCATAAATCTAGCAGCCGATTTTCCACAGGGGTGCCAGTGAGGGCCAGTCGGTGGGTGGCTGAGAGCTTAAGGATGGCTTTGGTTTGAGCAGCTTTGGGATTTTTGATATTCTGCGCTTCATCTAAGACAATCCGATGCCAAGGAACAGCATCCAGTAGCTTGCTATCCCTGCGGGCGAGGCTAAAGGAAGTAATCACCACATCATTCTGGTCCGCCATTGCCTTAAAGTCTTTGGCGGCTTTGGCCCGTTCATTGCCGTGGTGAACGATGGCTTGTAGATGGGGAGCAAATTTCTGGATTTCTCGCCGCCAATTGCCCACGACTGAGGTGGGTGCAATCAGTAGGGTAGGGAGTATGGTTTCGTCGGCTTCTTCCCGTTCCTGAGCTAGGCGGGCAATCACCTGAACGGTTTTGCCTAGGCCCATATCATCGGCCAAGCAGCCATTTAGGCCGAGCTGCTCTAAATAATTTAGCCAGGAAACGCCTCGTCTTTGGTATTCCCGTAAGGTGCCTTGTAGGGTTTTGGGATCTGCGATCGCATCCAATCTACTCTTATCCTGAAGCTGCTTCAGCATCTGGGCGAGGGTCTTGTCGCGGTCAAAATCCACCTCCACATCGTCTCCTCCTTCTGCGGTCATCCGCATAAACTCTAGGAGCGTCATATCGGGATTCTCAGCCTGCTGAGTTTTCCAGAACTCCAGCATCTGCTGCATCTTGTCCTGGTCGAGGTGCATCCACTGGCCTCGAAACTGCACCAGGGAAGATTTTGCCTGCACCAGCTCCAGCCATTCCTGCTCAGAAACCTTTTGGTCCCCAATGGCTAGGTCGTACTTATATTCGACCAGCCGATCTTGGGAGAAGTAGCTTTTGGATTTATCGTTGGCGTTGGAGATGGATCGCCCCTTCGCCCGCAGCCTAATCTTGGCTCGCTGCCGTCCCTTGGGTGTCCACCAGGCGGGCACAATTACTTTGTAGCCTGCATTCTCTAATACCCAGGCGGATTCCTGCAAAAAATCTAGGGCGGCACCGATCTCCAAAGGAATACCAATGGGTTGGTCGGTTTCTAGTCCCTGCCAAAGCTGGGGATAAATTCGAGCGGCATACCCTAAGCCGAGTAATAGATGCTGCTCGAAACTCTCACCTAAATGCTTTTGTAATTCCTGTTGCTTTTCGGGTTTGAACCGCCAGTAATCTAAGAGGGAAATTTGTAAAGACGGATCCTGTTTGGGGGCGACGAGAAACTGCAATTGCCAATGATCTTTCGGCTTGGGGGGATCTTGGAATTGGAAGCAGAGATAAAAAGAGGTTGAAGTTTGGGTTTTGCGGATGCGATCACGCCACGCTCGCCACTGTTCATATAGCTCCTGATTGGCGTTACGGCCATCATGGTTGTCCGATTGCAGACAATCTTCAATCAACGTGCTGGCGATTTTTTTCGAAAAGCTGGCGGGTAAATAGGTTGCGGTAATTATTTCCGTCAGCAAATGTTCTGAAAAATGTCGCAACAGCGTTTTTCGATCATAAAAAGTGGAGGTTGGAGGACATTCCGTAAACCCAGACACACAGGCTAGGGGCATATAGTCCACAAATCGATCTAGCTCAGTTTCGTAGGATTCACTGACAATTTCCCAGGCTGGATAGATTTCGACGGCCTGAGATTTAGTTCGAGATTTAGATTTGCTGCGAGAACCCTTGGTGGATGACACTTCTCGGTAACGCAGGGCTGGAATATATTGATCTTTCAGCAAGACAGGTTTGAGGGTTTGGGTGTAGTGATACCAAAACAGCAAATCTGCCCCGAGCTGCATATCTGCCAGATTATGCAGGGCAATAAAGTGTAGCTCATTGAGCAGCTTGATGATGTCAGTGACGGGTTGCTGTTTATACTGCCCTGTCTTTACCCAAGTTTTAACCTCAAAGCAATCCACCTGCCAATACTGCCACTCAAAAGTCTCAGGAGTGGCCTGCTCCAGGTATCGGGCCAGTTCTAGGGAAGGGAGCGGGGCCTGATCTGTGCTAGGAAGCAAGAAATGGCGTGAATCAATCAGTTGTTCTAGGGGGCGACCGGGTTTCACACCTAGCTCATTGCTGAGGAAGTCTTCTAATTCGTCCCTCGCCAATTGGAAGGGATGAATGGAACGAGCTGTTTTTCGCTTCTTTTTGGGTTCGGTTGTTTCCACCCAAAGATAAAAAGCGCCTGATTGTATAAATGTGGCTTCGTCAGGGATCCAGGTTCCGTGGATGATCTTCATGACTTAGGTTAGATACAGGTGGCTCAGCGTAGTTCCAAGGTTAACCAAACTGTATCAGGTTGGGTTGACTGCATTGCGAGGCCTCTGATAGCCCTGCTTCCGCGCTAGTTGGTTTCTTCTGTCAATCGTTTACCCGGATCACAATCAAGAAGTTGGCATAGAAATACAGATTTAGATCGCTACTGTTTCTGCCAGTGATCACCATCACTGCTTTGCTTTGTGTAGGATCACTTCCTACTGAGGCCGAGCGTCATAGCATCGTGCAAGCAGACAGAATGATGCCAATGAATCTTTCGTATTACTTCATCCTTAATCTTGCGGGAATTAGGGGCTTTAACGAGGTCTAAAATCGAATGCATTTTGAGGGTCTCAAGTTTTTGGCAACGAAACGTCTTGAATGTGGAAATTGGCAACCTGGTTTTCTATCAAATGCTATCTTTTGCCCAATTCAGGGAATATTAAATGCGGTCTCCAACTTAGCTGATGGGCCATCATTCTGGGTACACACATGCAATACTTCCTAAAATTGAGCCCAAACACTGTCCGTGAATAGGTTTGTTGACTAAACAGACCCTAATGTGTTTACAATTGAGCTTTTTGTCAATCTAAAAGGATCTGTAATAAAACTATTGCGGCTTTAGATAATCGTTTTTTCTGTTTCACCCACGCGATCTAATTTTTCTTTTTTGAGGAGATATTTAATGGCAACCAAATGGAAACTGATTGTTCCTGGTATCATCGCCGGTGCAGTTGCGATCGGGGGAATTGCTGCCTATTTTTACTTAAAGGTTATTCCTGCTCGGGAAGGAACCAGTCCTGTCGCCAGCGCGAAAATTGTGCCCGATGAAGCCTGGATGGCCGGCTACGTTGATATTACATCTGACTCATGGGATAAATTACGTAATTTTGGCACTCCAGAGGCTCAAGACATCGTGTTTGGTGGTGTCGATACGATGACGGCAGATATCAAAAAACAGTTAGCCGAAGATAAATTAGACTATGACAAGGATATCAAGCCCTGGCTAGGCAGCGTTATGTTTGCTGCTGTCCCGGCAAGCGATGAGGCCTCCGTTCCTGGCTTCTTAATGGTGATTGGTATTAAGGACAAGGTTGAAGCCCTAAACTTTGCTAACAAAATCAAAGACAAGGAAGATCTAAACGTCAAAGAAACGGATCATAAGGGTGTCAAGATTCTAGAAGTTGAAACTTCTGGCTCTCCTAGCTTTGTGGCCATTCTCGATAATCACCTAGCGATGTCTGACAACCCAGAGGTTGTCAAAAAAGCAATTGATTCTTCCAAAGGCGATCCTTCTTTGGCGACTGATGGGGATGCCAGAAAAATTTTGGAAGAGAGCATGAAGCTGGACAACCCCGTTGCTCAAATCTTTATTCCCAACTACGGAAAACTGATTGAACAGACAGCGGCGTTTAATCCCGGTAATCCTCTCCCTCCTCAACTCAAGGATCAACTCAATCAGATTAAATCTGTGTCCGTTGGCATGGGCATTGACAATGAAGGGGTGCGGTTGCGTGCTGTGACCAAGGTCAATCCAGATTCATTTAAGTGGGAATTCAAGCCAGTTCCAGGCAAAATCATTTCTCAGTTCCCTGCCAACACATTACTATCGGCAAATGGAGGCAGCCTAAGCAGCCAATGGAACTACGCTATCGAGCAACTAGAGAGCTTACCTGAATTTAAAGAAGGTTTAGACGAAGTTAGACAGCAAATTCGTCAGAATACCCAGCTTGACTTGGACAAAGACATCATTGGTTGGATGGATAAGGAAGTAGGCTTGGCCCTTATCCCAGGCAATCAAGGTCTACTGCAATCAGTGGGGTTTGGAGGCACCTTGGTGTTTAAAACCAGCGATCGCGCTAAAGCGGAAGCAACCTTAGCCAAACTGGATGACCTTGCTAAACAGAGTAACGTCCCAGTTAACAAGAGTAAAATCGGTAATGTTGATGTAACTCAATGGCAATTCCCTCCAACAAAAGAAACCCTTGCAGGTCATGGTTGGATCGATAACGAAACGGTCTTTTTCGCGATTGGTGACCCGATCATCAAGGTAATGGCTTCTAAACCAGATAAAACCTTGGATCAAAGTGAGACATTCAAGTCTGTTACTCGAACATTACCCAAGTCGAATTCCGGTTACTTCTTCGTCAATATGGATGAAGCGAACAAAGTGATTTTGAGTAATCCGGCGATTACGAGTCAAGGCATCATCACACCTCAAGTTGAAGCTGTTCTCAAGTCAATACGAGGAATTGGCATTGCTAGCACTCAAATGGATAAGTCCACTTATACGGGTGATGTACTTTTAGCACTTAAGCCAAAATCATAAGCGCAATATTCTGATTGCTATAAGATCTGGTCGAGTCATATTCTCGACCAGATCTTTCTGCTTTAAGAGAATTGAAATCTTAGCTTTCACAGCAGCTTAATCAGGGTGCTCAAATCGAGTGTATCCAAACGTAAAATTGAGGGGTTGAGAAGGATTGAGTATGTTACAACTCTCTCATTCATTCACTTGGGAGTAGTAATCGATGAATGAACATCCGCAACCTTCGTCTGGATCTGGGCAAGAACCTGAAGGCCAGCCTGAAAGCCCTCCTAGTCCGCCCCCTTTGCCCCATGAGTCTCAAACTGTAAACCAATCTCCATCCACTCCCCCTCCTTATCCACCAGACTATCAATCTCCTTCAACGCCGATGCCCAATGAACCACCTGCCAATCCTTTCATTGAGTCCGGTAAAGCTGCCATGTCAGATGCAGCAAGCGTGGTCAAGCGGTTGCAGAAAGATCCCACACAGGGACTTCAAGCCGCTCTAGATTCATTGGGAGATCAGCGGGCCTTTAATGTTGGACTATTGCTAGGTGGTCTATTTGTATTTTTTTCCTGGGGAGCCGCTTGGCGCGTCAGCAATGATATTTTTCGTTTTTTTACGTTCTCTTTGAGTCGCTTCTCTACTGGATCTGACTTCCGTCCTCAGTTAGGCGTTGCCGATCACCTCAAAATCATTATTGTCTCTGCCTTGCCGTTCCTCGCTGCTGTGGGCGTATTGATTGCTATTCAAAAGCTCTTCAAAAGCCGAGGCAATAGCAAACAAATGGTGTTTATTGCAGGAATATGCTTTCTCCCTGTAGCCATCCTGCAGCTACTCATTATGGTATTTGGTGCGGGAAATATTGAGTTTCTTCTAATTCTGATTTTGGTGGTATTTACAACTACAGTGTTACTGATCAATACTGCTTTAATCGATGTCCTTAAGCTATCTTCGCGCACGGCGATGATTCTAGTTCCGGCTATTTTGTTAGTAATTTTCTATGTGCAGAAGCTTCTGTTGGAGAGTATTTTGACCCCCTAATTTTGACGCCTAAAGGAATACTTAGAGATTACGGGCACTAGCAAACTGCACTGCCGCTCTTGACGTCTTCACATATCGCCAATGCCAGGGCTCGAAATTAACCCCTTGAGCATTACTACGGGGAAATGAGAGCTCAAACCCATATCTGCTGGCATTGTTGCTTAGCCAACGATAGGCGGTAGTGTCTTCAAAGGCTACCTTTAGATCTTTGTCCGGTTGGTTGCGATCGCCAATGTCAATCGCATACCCAGTATGATGCTCACTAAAACCAGGTGGGGCACTGAATTTGGCTGCTGCTTGTTGACTACCGCGTTTTTGGACCTGCTTATCAAATAATTCGGCTTGATCCTTTACCGAGCGAAAACCAGAGATGGGCTGAAGTGTGAGGTTCGCCTTGGCAGCAGCATCGACGAGTTGAGAAAATGCTGCCGCTGCTTCTTGATCTAAATATTCTGTCCGACGATAAGCCCCACGGGTAAAGTCTCCAATACTGACTAGGCGATTACTGTCATTTTCGGCGTAGGGTAAGTGACCGTAAAAATCTTGAGGTTTGGAGGCAATGGGTGAAGTTGGAGGTGTGTTGATGTTAGGTTGTGGCTCGTTCGGAATGGATGGCAAGTTTTCATACAACGGTGGCGTTGGTTTACTTTGAGCAGAGGGTGGCAATTCTTGGGGTGTTTCAACAGTGGGTTGTGCTGGGAGCTGTGGCGATTGTTCTTCCGATACGGGGGAATCAGCAGGGATCCATTGAAGGCTAGCTGCTAGCCAGACAATAACCGCTGTGGTCAAAATACTGATCACTACAAACTGAAACTGACCGAAAACTTTTTGGAACCCTTTCATAACTCTATTTGCTGCCCCAAACTTTGACAGTATCCACAATAATTGAGAATAGAAGCTTTAGTGTCTCAGTCCCGCTGAATTAATTGAGCTGCAATCCAGCCCCTAGCACCTGACTTAGGAAAAAAGACGTCGTACCAGAGGTAACCGCCTACATCTTTTTGCTGACCCACAATTTGCACACGATCGCCAGGGTAAGCCATATGTTTAGTGGGGAACTTTGTTCCAGGGCCTGTACGAATATTTTTGCTTTCTGGACTGCCAACAATGGTTGCATTCGTCGTCGAGGGCACCGGTTTTGGCGATGGCTTCGGCGTCGGTTTTGGAGACGGGGGAGCGGTTTGATCCGCTTCTACTAGCTGAGCTGCAATCCACCCCTGTGCTTGGGATTTAGGAAGGTAAACATTGTGCCAGAGGAAGCCCCCTTGATCGCGATCGCTGGTAACAATCCTGATGCGATCGCCGGGGTAGACAATATGAGTTTGAGCATAGTTTGTACCCGGACCAGACCGAATATTTTTTGATCCAGGTTCTCCGACAATCCGGGCATTGGTTTGAGCTGCATTAGGCGGTAAGGCAACGTCAACTGGCGGGGGTGTGACCGGCCGGTTGATCTGGCTATCGTTATTATTGCTGGTGGATGACGAAGGAGTGGAGGACGGAGAGTTATCAACTGCTCTATCTGAGGTAGAAGGGTTTGTATTCACCGCAGGGGTTGGTGATGGGGAATTACGAGTGAGCAAGTCCGAGACCTGTCCTCGCAAAAGCACTGCCCCCGCTAGTACAAATACCCCCACAATGCTTCCGGTCAGCATAGCTTTCTGCCATTCCGGGAATCGAGCTTGATTGACGGTTGGTGAAACGGAGGGTGGATGTTGGGGAATGACAGCTTGTGTAGGTTCCGGTACACCCGGTTCAGTGACCGGTGGAGGAGAGGGGTGTTGAGGTGGGATATTTTGAGGGGAGTGAGAGACGATATTCGCTGCCTCCACACCTGCTGGGAGTGTTTCCTGATGAGCAAGGGTTGCAGACGGGCTGTTGGGTATTTCCTCCTGAGCCATATCGACAATATCGGTTGGAGGCAGAACCAGGCGATTCATCATGGCTGCAGCACTTAAGAACCTGTTGTTAGGGTGGGGATGAATGGCTTGATTCAAAGTGGCAACAAATTCTGGGCTGAGATGAGGGGCTAAATGCTGCCAGAGAAGCATACCCGTTTGCGGATCAGTTTCGAATTCCTGAGGAATTTTGCGGGTCAATAGATAAATAGCGGTCAGGCCAAGGCTGAACAAATCACTGCTATACACGGGACGTCCGGCCAATTGTTCCATGGGCATATATCCGGGTGTACCCACTACAATCGAGCGATTCGTTTGTCCTTGAGAATTAACGACCGTACTCATTGTTTCTTTGACAGCCCCAAAATCGATCAGGCTGGGAATTCCGTCCTTTTGGCGCAAGATAATGTTGTCTGGCTTAATATCCCGATGGACAATCCGCTGTTGATGGATATAGTCAATGACGGGTAGGAGTTTGACTAAAATCTCTCGTACTTCTGTCTCACTGAGGGGACCTTGCTGCATTTTCTGGGTTAGGGTTTGACCTGCAACCCATTCTTCAACTAAGTAAAACTGGCCTGCTTCTTCCAAAAAAGCGTAGAGTCTGGGGATTTGATCATGACTTTCTCCCAAACGCTCTAGGATAGCGGCTTCCCTCTGAAACCGATCTTTCACCAATTGGTAGATCTGAGGATTATTATCAATGGGCTTCAACTGCTTGATCACGCATTGACGGCGGGATGGCATCTGGGTATCTTCTGCCAAAAAGGTGGTGCCAAACCCACCATCGCCAAGGATCTTGATCACCCGGTAGCGGTTATTGAGTAAGGTTGGGGTTTGAGGGGGTTGCACATTAGGAGTATTCGCACCAGAATTCGTCATGCATCCACCTGACTGTCGAGAAAAAATAAGGGAACCTTAATCCCACCATAAAAGCTGCTACGGCAATATGCAGTGATCAGACCCTATCTGTCACGTGATTTAAAGCAATTCTGCCCCACCTTGCTTCGCCGAGGACAGGGATAGTCGCGTTCAAGCTCTTAAATTTCTTAGATTCAGTGCTGGGTAAACAGCAGCCAGAACCATATGCAATATTCCTTTCAAATCTATCAACGATCTTTCCAGCAACCTTTACAAACCCATCATGGCCTGTGGTCAATCCGACAAGGTTTGATTGTGTCGTTAGCAGATGATTCTGGCCATATTGGCCGCGGGGAAATTGCGCCCCTAGCCTGGTTTGGGTCTGAAACTTGGGAACAGGCCTATCACTTTTGCCAGCACCTGCGACAGCAGCTAACGCAATCTCAGATTTTGTCTGTCCCGGATGACTATCCGGCATGCCAATTTGGATTTGGCACGGCTTGGGAAGCCTTAACTCAAAACTTGGTATCAACCCCAGCTCCCCCTGATATCTGTGGCCTATTGCCAACCGGAATACAAGCGTTATCTGCTGCCTCACACCTGTGGGAACAGGGCTATCGAACCTTCAAGTGGAAGATTGGGGTGGATGCTCCCGAACACGAACAGAGTCTTTTCCGGCAGTTGATGGCAGCTCTACCGCAACAAGCCCTGATTCGACTGGATGCCAACGGTGGGTTAACCCATAAAGCGGCTCAGGGTTGGCTTCAGCTTTGCGATTTGGTCGCAGACCACAGGACGATTGAATATCTAGAGCAACCTTTGCCGCCTAATCAATTTTCTGACATGTTGTTGCTAAGTCAGCAGTTTGAAACACCTTTAGCCTTAGATGAGTCAGTGGCAACCCTATCTCAACTCCAGCAGTGTTATCGCCAAGGTTGGAAGGGTATTTTCGTGATTAAACCTGCCATTTGCGGTTATCCTGATCGCTTACGTCAGTTTTGCCAGACCCATCCCATTGATGCTGTTTTCTCCTCTGTGTTTGAATCAGATATCGGGCGACAAGCTTGCCTAAAGTTAGCCGCCGAACTCTCTAATCCTAGACGGGCGATAGGTTTTGGTGTTCGCCATTGGTTATCCCCTGATGAATAATAAATCGTTTCCTCGTGATTCCTTCAAGCCGACTAGTGCTTGTTCTCCTCAGGTACTCTGGCAACGACAAGACTGGATGATGGGTTTGAATAATCAGATTTGGTTAGAGCGAACTGGGCAACGCCAATTAGAGTTACAACACTGGATAGATCGAGAGCAATATCCCAGGATCCTATTAGTCCAGACCGATCCGTTAGAGTTCTTGGCTGGATTTATGGCGGCTTGCTTATGCGATTGTCCTGTGTTCTTAGGGAACCCGCATTGGCAACGGTCTGAATGGCAGCAGGTTTTACACTTGGCAAATCCCCAAATTATTTGGGGCGTCTCTCAATTGCCAAAGATTGATATCCCGGAACCGACTCCAACCCAGCCAAAAGAGAAGGGATGGATTTTGATTCCTACCGGAGGCTCATCAGGGCAAATTCGATTTGCGATTCACACTTGGTCTACCCTAGCTGCCTCAGTCAAAGGCTGCCAACGCCACTTTTTCGGCAATCAACCGGATGCTATCCATTCTTGTTGCTGGTTACCGCTGTATCACGTGAGTGGGTTGATGCAGTTTATGCGATCGCTCCTTACAGACGGCCAATTCATCCTATTACCCAAACACTGTTTTTCCACCCATCCCCCTTTGGTTCCAGACATTGCTGCCTTTCTTGATTCTGAATCTAAGCAACCTCAGCAGTATTTTCTTTCCCTTGTCCCCACTCAACTCCAGCGACTCTTACAACAGAGTGACGCTCGCTTACAATGGCTCGCTCGGTTTCGCACCATTTTGGTGGGGGGAGCCCCGGCATGGCCATCTTTATTAAAGACAGCTCGCCAGCACCAACTTCGCCTCGCTTTAACTTACGGCATGACGGAAACCGCCTCACAAGTCGCAACCTTAGATCCAAATCAATTTCTATTGGGGGCAATTCACAATGGCCCCGTCTTGCCCCATGCCCAGATCACTATTCGGGATGATCAACTCAAGCCGGTTACTGCCAATACCATAGGACAAGTGGTCATTCAAAGTGACTCTCTCTGTAAGGGCTATTACCCTCAACGATTTGCGTCTTCTCATCAATTTTTGACAGACGATATTGGCTATTTCAATGACTATGAAGAGTTGCATATCGTGGGCCGTTTAAGTCGCAAAATTATTTCAGGAGGAGAGAATATTTTTCCCGAAGAAATAGAATCAGTCCTCTTGGGTACAGGCATGGTGAAGGATGTGATGGTTTTTGGCGAGCCTCATCCCGACTGGGGCCAAAGTATAACGGCTTTAGTGGTCCCCTTATCTCCACACTTTTCCCTGCCTGCATTGAAATCGATGCTTGCCAACCAACTCAGTGCCTTTAAACAACCGCAACAATGGCATGTCTTACCTGAGCTTCCCCGTAACCCACAAGGCAAAATCGACCCGGCCCAAACCAGAACAGCCGTTCAGTTCCCTCAATCAGAGGGTTAGGGATCGGGGATTCGGATATGGGCTCATCCAATTTTATGGATATTTTGCGCCTTGTTAATCCCCACAAACAAGAGTGAACTTTGGTAAAAGAAGTGAGCAGGTGCTGGGGGTTAATGCTAGATTAAACCCAGGTACAAAAAGTCAAAGTTAACAAGTAATCCCAGAGCATGTCTGTACCTCCTACCTCTGTTCTGAAGAGCAACCTTCTATCTGAGAACTTACAATTTGTGGTCATCATTTTCTATATTGGAAGTGCAAAGGCCAGAACACTTATCTAGTAAAGATACGTAAGACTTACCTCTTAGAACTGTTGCTGTTGTTAATGTCCACTTTAGCTGTTTTTCTGTACACTCTATCTATTTTTCAACTCTGAGCAAACATACATTCTCGGTTTCTATAGGATTTGGGGTTTGGTTACAATAAGCCAAACCCCTTAGCCATTATAGGGTTGTTTATATTGCTCAAATTCAGAGGAACTACTGCGATAGCAGCCGTTGAGTTATTTCAAGAAAGCCTAATCCTTCAGCTGCCTGGGTCATGGCCTGGGGGTGGTGGCTGATATGCCCCAGGTAATGGGATAGGTTGGCAACACCAATGGACAGGGAAAAAACTTGAGGGTCAAATAGATCTTGATCATTAGGGCTATCGCCAATCGTCAAGACTTGAGATAAATCATATTGTTCAGGCAAATGGTGCGTGAGAACAGTCAGTAGTCCCGCTTGTTTGTTTTGGCCTTGGGGTTTGATATGGCATTGCACCGTACTGTAGGTGAAATCAAATCCTTCGGTGGCACATAATTGCGCCATTTTTTCTAAATCTACTGGGTCAAAGCCCGGATTATCAAAGGTCCAATCCGTGATCCTAAAGGCGTTGTCAGCGGTGGTCCGTAGATGAGGGAATTGGGTCTGGAGCTGACGGAAGGTTTTGGCTAAGTGGGTGCGGTGATCTTTGAGGCCAGGGATATCTGAAAGGACTTTTCCCGGTGTGTCTGGCTGATGAAAGAAAAGGCCACCATTTTCTGCGATCGCACCCTGTATAGGTAAATAGTGAGCCAAGCCACTCACCCATCCAGCTGACCGCCCAGTGACAATCACAACGGTATAGCCAGCCGATTGCAAATCCCATAAGGCCTGCCCCAATGCTGGCGGAAACTTCCCCTCCACTGTTAACGTACCATCCATATCAGTTGCGATTAGTTTAATCCCGTTTAGGATTTGCGGGTGGATCTCAGCCAACTTGAGAATAGAGTTACTCATTAAAATTTCTGTCGGGCGGTAATCTTCTACAGCTTCAAATTTTAGACTGCCTTGTAAATTACTGCTCCATCCGTTTCCCGGTTATCAATAACCAACAACTCCGCCAGGCATAATTCCTGTACCTTAATCTTGACCTCATCAGCGCTCCTTTCGGTTGCAATGACGCAGTCGCTGAGGGTTGCACCTTGCTGATCTCGACAGACCTTCAAAATCTGGACCTCCAGGGGGGGATGAGACGGAGAAAAACTGTTCACATCTCGAACAATGACGGGAGGTGTGAAGTTATCCCCTGATCCGTATAGCAATTGCTGCTTCATATTCTTGTAATCGACCATTTCTGGAATCAAAAACAGATCGACCACCTGACCGATTCCAAAAAAGCCAAAAGTTAGAAGGTAAAGAATGCCACTAACTGGTTTACCTAAGTAAAAACGGTGAACCCCGAATATACCAAAAGTTGCGAAGAACCAAAGAAGATAGGCTGTACCCGTATTGGCCATGGGAGTAGTATGACCTCTATCGACCTGCTCGCTATCTCTCAATTCTAGCCAAAACCCTTCTATGACCTAGCAATTCTCTTTAACTTTCTCAAGAAAAGCGCTTTCATGCTTCAGAGTTGCCAAGAGTATCTAGATCATTCTCGCAGTATAGGCGCAATCAGTCATGGTCTTATGACATAAAAATCAACTATCGGCGATGGTCCACCCTTGCACTGGAGATGTTGCTTCCAGGCTTCCAGAAATATAAATGGATAAAAATATATATCCCTAAAGTGGGAAAGCTGACCTAGGACTGCTCCTGTAACGATAAACAAAAAGAGCAGGAATATTGATGGACGACTAAGCTTTTCGAGAACCAAAAGGTTACCGGGAAGATGAATATTAGTCTTCCAGTCTCCCAATAAGCATTTTCAGCTCTTCAGCTAGCTCTTGACTGGTAATTTTATGCTCTACATCACTTGTGTCGTCCATAAACATATTCCCTTTACCGGTCAAGAGCCAATCGATTGAGACTTGATAATAGGTATTCAGCAGAATAAGGAAGTCTATATTCAATAAATAATCCCCACACTCGCAGCCAGACCACTGCCTTACAGAAATTGATAGATTTTTTGAAATTTGAACTTGCGACAAACCGAGATGAGCCCGCAACTGCTTCATCCTTCTACCAATTTTCTGGGCTGCAATATTAATGATCAGCTGATCTTTTTTCCCTAATTGCTTGCGAGGCATGGTGGATAACGGATTCGATAAACGATAGGAATATTCAATCACCAGAGAGATTCTATAGCATTACCAAAACGTGATTGACTGTAGATTTTATTACTGGAAAATATTGTCCAAATATTTAGAACCAGAAATATTTTAGATGGAATTCCTAGATCAGTTCTATGTAGGAATACGGATTCTTGATGCATCTTAAAACTGGAGTGAATGCCAATATTTTCAGTAAAAGTACTGATCTACCCACTCAACAGCCGTCAAAACTCCAGTAAAATCCCAATTTATGGGGGAGGCAACTCCGTATATTCACGGATACAATGGATGTATTCATAAATTGCCTACAGGGTAATTGCACCTGAAGCAATTGCCCACGAAATAGATAAATCAGTAATTTTACCAACCCCAATGGCTAGGTGTCTGGGCTATAAGTTCTTTGTAGCCAAAATCATGCTGCTTAAATTAGCAGCTAAAAGAAGACAGCGAGTCAAGTAAATATTACCTAGTAAATTATTCAGATACCGAAATGGAATCAACGCAATACAAACGATCTACAAGAGGATTTCAAACAAGAAGACGGGCAGAACGGCACTATTCAGATCCTCAACCTGCTGTTACTCAAAGCAGTCTGTTGGAGGCTGCCTATAAGACTCAGTTAGACCTGGCCGTCAAAGGAGTTTTATTTGAGAGTCTATATCCGCTCAGTCGCGATGAAATAGCTGAACGAATTACTTGGTTGTTGACAGATACTAAACACGGCAAGATCAATCGAATTTTTGCTTCCCTTCAACGTTTAATATCTAGTCGGCTTGTTGCAGCAACACGAGTTGTTGAGCAAGGGAAGGAAGTTACAAAATATCTCCTCGATCTTCCCTATGAAGAACTCCAACAAGAGCGGGCTGCTCGGATCAGAAATCAGCAGTTTCAGTACAACGAGTAAAACTGTTCATTGCAGTTGAATGCATTAAAGACAAACCATTGAAAGTCCTACCACTCGATAACATGATGTGCGATGTACTGATTAGGGATACTCGCACTCCATGCACCAAACTCCATTCTCAATCCAACCTATCAAGGTTACTGTCGGTAAGACTGGGCCATAGCTAGGTCGGTTACAGGTGCATAGACGAAAATAATAGGCTCATAAATCTGGGAACTCCAAGCCAGAGGATATTCCGAGTTAAGATTATAAGCTACTGGGGCAATCGGTACCCATAGAATCATTGCCCTATGCTCTCGGCTCATAACAAAAACACTCGTGCTAACCAACCAAAGTGCACGAGTGCTAGAAAAGTTCTAACCAATCTTAGATAAGCTATTTTCAGTATTCCCATTCCCGGCAAAAAGAAAACTTTTACTTTGAATAAACAACTTTAGCTTATGAGGCTAAGACTTTAGGATCCATATCTACAGGGATTTCAGAACGGTTGACCCATAACTGATTTACCCTGCCTCTGGAAGTAGTAAGGGATCGTTCCTTTATCAGCGAAAGGGGGTTTAGCCTGATTCAAAGTTTGAATTAAAAGTTACAGCTCACGCCATAGCTTAATTTAGCTATTCTCAATTTCATAGAAAAAGATAACTATATAAGAAAATATTAGCCCTATTTACTGAAGACGGAATAGGTTGGCTGCTCCCCACATCAACATTCTTTTGCTCGCAGAAGGGGTTGCTCCATTCATTTTGAGACATCGGCAGACTGTGGGAAATCGCCTGCACTGAGTCAAGGATGGGGGCAGAATGATTCTTCACTCCTTCAATCCACAACTCCAGCCATAGTGCGAATACTCTGGCTTGTCATTGTGAGAACCTTCCATCTGAGTCACAGTCCGCTAGGTGTTAGCAAGCTCGGTGGCGGCTGAATCCGCAGTAGAAGGTTGCCAAATAGCAGCTTTAATCAGAGCCCAAATTAGGGAAACATTATAGATTGCCCAAGCAGCATTGAGAACATGTAGGCCTGGGTTCTCTAGGCTACCAGTTGCATAACGGAATAAACTCCACGAAATACCTAAGGCTGTTAGCACAACAACCGTGATTTGTGGAATGACAAGACCAATATACATACCCGATTGACGCTGTTTTGGAGTCACTTGGAACTTTACAGGTCTACCCGTAAACACACTCCAAACAGCTTTGATAAACAGTGGGAATAGTGCGATCGCAAATTGTTCTGCTCGCCATAACTCTGACTTCTTAATGCCCCAAGCTGCCGCCATAAAGGTGATGCGGTTGAGAATAAAGGCAGGTACAAAATGGATGGCAAATGCTAATCCATAGGTTTGCACGGGAATCGCCCCGGTAAAAAAGTAGATCAGTGGACAAGCAATAAAAATCAGCGTAAAAAATCCCGAGAAGTAACTATACATAGTCTGGAAATATTGCAGCTGTTGCCAAACGGTTAGTCCTTTTTTCGTGAGTGGATTTTCCCGGAGAAGGACCTGAACCGTACCCTGAGCCCACCTCAGTCGCTGTTTCAAGGTGGAGCTGAGGTCGTCGGGGGCTAGGCCAACCGCCAAGACTTCATGGTGATAAACCGACTTCCATCCAGCTGCATGGAGACGCATGGCAGTATTCATATCTTCCGTAATACTGGCACTGGAAACGCCGCCCACCAACTCAAACTCTTCTAAGCGTTTTTGGTCCTCTAAATATTCATCCGCAAAATTTTGCAGACCAGTCGTCACCAATGCTTCCCGGCGTAAGATCGCATTGGTGCCAGTATAGAAGGCTGAGCTCATGCCATCCTTCCCTTGTTGAATCGGGCCATAAAACAACCGAGCTTGATGACCAAACGGATCGCCAGGCGGCAGATTATAAAAGTCTTGAGGCGTTTGAACGAAGGCAATGTCGTTGTCCTTGTACGCTCCATCTTGCATGCTGTATTCAAAGAAATAGGGCAAGACTCGCTGAAGAAATTGAGGCTTAGGAATATGGTCTGCATCTAGGGTCAAGATCAGATCGCCTGTGGTTTCCCCAGAAAACAAGGCATGGTTAATGTTGCCAGCCTTGGCGTGATGGGGTTTGCCTTTTGGCTTTTGACGAGCAATATAGCGGCTGCGGGCTAGGTCAATTAGGTCCTGTTCTTTTTGCTCAATGGCTCGCTTGACGGCCTTTACTTCTGCTTTCAGGTACTCTGTAGCCGAGCCATATTGATGATTTAACAGGCGGGTGCTTTGTTGCAAGCTATGGAGATACCCGGCCAATTGTTGAGTTTGATCTTGGATGGCGTTGTCTTCCGGAGTAAAGAATTTAATGGCAATGAGACACTGGCGTTGATCCGGGGTTGGATTGTAGCTGACAAAGTCTGTGAATTGGCTCATGATGCCAAATCCCCTCCCGCCTTCAGCCATTGGCTCAACATCTTCTAGGGACTTAAAGATTTTGTCAGGGTTATCGAGTCCGGGGCCTCGGTCCCAAATTTGTAGTACCAAAACGTTACTAGAAATATTGAGTTCTAAGTCAATCAGTGTCGTGGCAGGGAGATCTTTATGGGCATATTTCAAGACATTATCCACTGCCTCACCCAATACCGTTTGTATCTCCAGCCAAGGTTTCATGGGGATATGGGGTTGTTGGAGCTGATTATACCAGTCCAGCGCAACTTGAGCATTTTCCCGTTTGGTTTCTACCGTTAAGGTATGAGACTTTAACTGTTCCTCTCCTGCCGCAATTTCGGACACTAAACTTTGGAGGTGTTGTAGTTTTGCTTTGAGCTGCAGACGCTGTGTGTTAATGTCATCTGCTGCTGCGCGAAGCTGTGGCGTTTGCAGATCCGCAATACACAATTGCTCTGACATTTGCCGCATTTGGGGAGAACCGCCATCATCCAGCACATATACCTTCAGCTTGTTGGCAGGATAGTCTAGGTTTAAGGATGCTTTAGCCGTTTCACGAACCATCTCAACCGGTTCGTTATAGCAAGTGATAAAGACATCAATACTTGGCCACTTAGACTCTGGCAAGGTAGGGCGCATGTGTCTGAGAGGCTTGACATCTCGAACAATGGGCCGCCAGAGACCAATAAAGAACATCACCCCCCCGATATAGCTATATATTTCTGCCAGCAGGAGTGGAATGGCTAGCCAGAGCACATTAAAGTTGACAGAGTTGAGAATCCGCCACTGCAGATACCAGCCCCCAAAAATGAGGTTAACGATGACTAAGAACCGAAACAGCAACGTTCTATCCTTTAGCCGGATGCGGATATTGCCGGAGAAGGTAGGGGTATTTTCAACAATGGGGACGGCATTAGTCATGAGACTGGGTATCCTTACTGCTTGCCTAATAAAGAGGGATAATGTTGGTGGGTTTCAGTCATATTTTTAGGAATCACCACAGTAATGTTGTGGTTAAGTTGAGTATTGACACTGAGCTGCTTATTCTCACAACCTCTGGCAAAATAGTTGTCCAGGATGCCGATGAGGGTCGGTTCTGGCTGATCGATAGCTAGGGAGTAGGTATCCATTAATCCACTCAAAACAGTTGTTATTTATGGTTTTGGGACAGGGTGTTATTTGGGGTTCCCCAATAGGTGCCCGTTGAATCCGTAATCAGCTGCAATTTGGGTTTAGGGGTGGGGGGCAAACCGGTCCCTATCTCTTCGTTGGCGACAGCTTTCCACCATGGGGAATTGCGGGAGGTATCGGCAACCAGTAACGGTTGGCGATCGCGCAGCCGATACAAAATAGACTGCAGAACAATACTGTTGGTAGAGCCACTAAAACCAGGGTTAGACTGGCCGGTTTGCTCATTCACCCCTTCATAAAAGCCCAACACAGGGTTATAGAGGTCCAACGCAGACTGATATAGCTCTTGAGCATAGGCATTGTCAGGGAAAATCGCATGATAAGCGAAGGCTGCCGCACTGCTGATGATGCGTTGCTCGGGTTTCAGGGATTTATCGGCAGTGGATGCGGCCCAGGGTTGTTTATCTTTATTAATCAGGCTGCTATGAATCACGTAGGGTGCTTTGGTAGTGAGGGTGGTGCCTGCTGCCGTCAATACGCCTTCGCGGTTATAGCGTTCAGCCTGAGCCTGCAACATTGGTAAAACCAACCGCCGCATTTGTGGATCGAGGCCCAACTCTAAGCCATAAACCATAAATGGATTGCTAACTGTCTGTTGCTCAATATCAGGTTTCTTCCGCGGACGGTCTCGCTCAATCGGAATTTGAAAGCCTTCTAATTCGGCGGTTTTGTAGTTTCCACCGACGGCGGCTTCCGTCACATCAAAGCCCCAAAGTTGAAACCCCCGGGCAGCGTATTCTTCGTAGCCCAATCGGGAATCTGGCTTGACGCGAATTAAGCGGCGGCCATTGCTATCCGTTTCGACAAAAGCGCTGTGGATGCGACCATCTCGCACCACCCGCAGGAAAGACCAATCTAAGACAATTTCATCAATAATGGTGGCATACTCCTTGTGACAGCCCTTGAGATTGTGAAGGGCCAACAAGAACCGTCCCACATCTAAACCGGACCAGCCAATGCCTTCAGGGGCCGGGTTCATGCCGTAATCAACAGCTTCTAGGGTGCGAATATCGTAGTTGCGATGGGGCAATTCACCGCCATGTAACGGCAATTGTTTAATTGCACCTAAAAATAAACGGACCCGCTGATCAAATTCTTCGATGCTAATCACATCTAGGGATTCAGCCGCCTGAAGGGCGGCTAAATAGTCCCCCATTCCCCACAAAGTAGCGACTTTCATATCGCTGCGATCGCTGACCAATCCCGTACTGGATTCGTAGTTGGCCTCAAAGTATTTCCAGGCCGCTTTGGCATAGCGTTTTTCAGCTAAATGAGGACGGCGCGTCAGATCTTGGCAAACCGCTGATTCCTTCACTTTGCCACCAGACAGAATGGGAGCAACTGCCACCTGGACGGATTGTTCCACCATTTGTTCTACCTTGCCGATCGGAGCTGGAGCTGGGGTAGGGGCAGGTGCTGGAGTCGGTGCAGGCGTTGGTAAAGCAGCCGTTGTTTGGCTGGATGGGAAGTTAGGTGTAGCACCGTCGCCTTCGATCAATTGACAGCACACGACTAAATCCGAATCAATGGATTTAGAGGGGGATAAATGCTTGTGAGTGGGAGGAGGAGCATTGCTCGGAGATTGGGCAATAACAGGACTCGGCGTCGGTGTAGAGACTGGGGCCGGAGTAGGTGAGGGTGAAGGAGCGGGTGTTGGAGTCGGCGCAGGTGAAGGAGCGGGTGCTGGAGCCGGAGCCGGGGCAGGTGCCGGAGTTGGGGCCGGTGCTGGAACTGGGGCCGGAGCAGGTGCTGGGGCCGGTGCTGGAGCGGAAGCTACATTGTCTGGAGCTGGGTAACCTTCAGCAACGATGGTACTTTGGGGTGTTCCGGTGGAGGCATTCACCCCATTCCCCCCAATCAGGGGGCGATATCCTCTCGCTTTGTAGTAGAGGATTTCCATAATCAACCCATTTGTATTACCGGTTAGGGCCCGATTAGGCTCATTGGTTGCCTCATACATGCCGGCAAAAAAACCGCCGCCATCTGGGCTCATCAAGCCTTTCGCGACTTCGAATAATTCCTCTGCATAGGGTTCATCCGGGAAGATATAGCGCCACCCAAAGGCCGCTTTGGTGCTAATACTGCGTTTCTCGGGATGCAGTTCATTCTTCTCAGTAATGGTGGCCCAAGCGACACCATTGGAAAAAACGGTGTTGTAGAGGAAGTAAGGCGGGCCATCAATGTTATCTTCGGTAACCGCCGTTAGTTGGCCCGTAGCCTGATAGCGACGTTTTTGGACTTCGAGTACACGGGCCGCATAATCGCGCATTTGATCGCCCAAAAAGCCAAACTCAATGCCGTCCAAGATATAGGACTCACTCACCACATAATTGTTGGCATTCGTTTCTTGAAAGGCTCGGGTATCAACGGGGATTTGCACCCCGTATATCTCGACTAATTGAAATGGCTCAAAGGACAGCGCCTTGGGGACGGAATATCCCCACAACTCATAGCCTCGGGCCGCATATTCTTCGTACCCTAGTCGGCCTTCTTGGACAGGCAACGTTTGACCATCTTCAAGGACGGTAGCTCCAAATAGATTGCCGTCTTGAATGGAGCGTTCAATCGCCCATCGATCGATAATAGATTTTAACCAGTCTGCATATTGGGGATGACAGGTGCGCAGGACATGAAATGCTGCCAAAATTCGGCCAATATCTAAGGCCGACCAACCGATGCCGCGGTCAATGGGGTTGTTGCCATAGTCCACCATCGCACCATCGGCAGCGTTATAGACCTTATTGGGCAAGCTGTCTTCAAACAGCGTTAATTCAGATAGAGAAGACAGAAATTTATTGAGTTTGAGGTCAAACTCATCTTGGGTGATCAGGTTCATCCACCGGGCCGCATTGAGGGCCATGAGGTAGTTCCCCATATCCCACAGGGTGCCGGAAGGGTAGCCTCCGGTTGAGTTAGTAAATCCGGTGGCTTCTTGATAGTTGTTGACAAAGTACTGCCAAGCCGTGCGCGCGTAAGTCTCTTCTTCGGGGGTCAAAGGATTGGTAATCCCGCCACAGGAATTATCACTCGGCGGGGGCGGAGGGGCAGATATGGGGGCGGGCGCAGGCGCTGGAGCGGCGGCAGGAGTCGGGGGAGGAGCCGGAGCGGCGGCAGGCGCGGGGGCGGGCGCAGGCGCTGGAGCGGGCGCTTGTGCTGTTTCAGGTGCAGGAAAGCCTTCCAGAACAACGGTTGTTTCAGAGGTTCCGGTGGAAGCACTCACCCCATTTCCCCCAATTAGGGGTCGATTGCCTCTGGCCTTGTAATAGAGAATCTCCATAATTAACCCATTCGTATTTCCCGTTAGGGATTGGTTGGGTTGTTGGGTCTCTTCATATAAACCGGCGAAAAAGCCGCCCCCATCAGGGCTCATTAATCCCTTTGCAACTTCAAACAGCTGTTGAGCATAGGGGTCATCCGGAAAAATATAGCGCCACCCAAAGGCTGCCTTGGTGCTGATACTGCGTTTGTCGGGATGAAGTTCGTTTTTCTCAGTAATCGTGGCCCAAGCTTCGCCATTGGAGAAAACAGTGTTGTACAAGAAGTAGGGGGGACCATCAATATTGTCTTCGGTCACCGCCGTTAATTGACCTGTAGCTTGATAGCGTCGTTTCTGCACTTCGAAGACCCGAGCGGCATAGTCCCGCATTTGGTCACCCAGGAAGCCAAATTCAATGCCATCTAGGATATAGGACTCACTGACGACGTAGTTATTGGCATTGGTGTCTTGATAGTTGCGAGTATCCACAGGAATCTGCACCCCATAGATCTCCACCATCTTGAACGGTTCAAAGGATAACGCCTTCGGCACCTGAAAGTTCCAGAGTTGGTAGCCTCGGGATGCATACTCCTCATACCCCAGTCGGCCTTCTTGCACTGGCAAAGTCTGCCCATCCTCTAGAACAGTTGCCCCAAACATATAGCCATCTTGAACGGACCGATCCACTGCCCAGCGATCGATGATGGATTTCAACCAATCTGCATATTGGGGATGACAGGTGCGCAGCACATGAAATGCCGCCAAAATCCGACCAATATCCAAGGCAGACCAACCAATCCCTCGATCAATGGGATTGTTGCCATAGTCCACCATGGCGCCATCAGCCGCGTTATACACCTTGTTCGGTAAGCTGTCTTCAAACAGTGTTAACCCCGCTAGAGAAGACAGAAATTTATTCAGTTTTTGATCGAACTCTTCTTGGGGGATCAGGTTCATCCAGCGGGCCGCATTGAGGGCCATCAGGTAGTTTCCCATGTCCCACAAGGTGCCGGAAGGGTATCCCCCAGTGGAGTTGGTGAAACCCGTGGCCTCTTGATAGTTATTGAGAAAGTACTGCCATGCCGTGCGAGCATAGGTTTCTTCCTCTGGCGTTAGGGGATTGGTAATCGCCCCACAATCATTTGCTTCTTGTGCATTGGCAACTTTCCCTGTTGTGAAGGGAAGCCACAGAGAAGGAGAAAAAATGCCAATTGCCAACCAGGCAACTAGTCTAACTATCGGTAAAGGACGACGTCGCTTCATCAGGCAGGATGGCCCCAATCAAAAGATGCAAAAGAACAACAAACCCAGTTGCAGTTGACGAGAAAGTGAATAGGGCTAATTCCTACTACGCATCTGGCTCAGATACTCCCGCCCAAATGGCTAGAGGCTTGCCAACTTTCTTAAATAATAAGCACTCTAAAATAATGCCATTGTTATTAGCTGTCAATACGGCGTTTGGTTCATCTAAGGTTTCATAAAAACCACTGTACCAACCTTTTTCCGAACCAACTTTTTCTTGCACAAAAGCAAATAACTTTTTGGTGTAATCTGTGTTGTAAAGAACATGCCAACCGATGGCTGCTTTCGTACTCACAAAGCGAAGGTGGTTGTAATTTTCTCCAGTATCGCTAATGGTGGCCCAGGGTTTGCCGTTCACATATAAGGTGTTGTAAACAAAATAGGGTTCTCGGTCCAAATTATCTTCCGTGATCGCCGTTAATTGATTCGTAGCTTCATAACGAGCTTCCTGGGCCGCTAACATTCGATCCGCATAGGCTTTTGGCAGAGCTTTAAATCCGGTTTCGATGCCATCAAGGAAAAACGGCTCACTCAAAACGTAGTTATTCGCTTCCGAATTTTCGCGATCGCGGACATCAAACGGAATGCTATGGCCATAGAGTTCGACAAAGGCCGATTTGTTGTCATAGTCGAGGGCCTTATCAACATTGAGCCCCCACAGTTTCAAGCCATAGGCTGCATAATCTTCGTACCCTAGGCGCCCTTCTTGGTTGTATTGCTCTTGCCCCTCTTTGATACTGGTGCCATACATTTGACCATCTTTGGTCAACCGCTTGACATCCCAGGCTTTCCACACTGCTGTGGTTTGGGGTTCGAATTCAGGATATTTAGCGGCAATAATTTTCAGCCAGAGGGCGATACGACCCAGGTCAATGGCTGACCAGCCAATTTCTTCTCGCTGATCGAGGGAGCCATAATTCACGGGCATTAAGGTCTGGGAATTGTAGACCTTGTTGGGCAGTTCCCCCTTATATAGTTCCAGCTTGGCTAGAGTCGTCAGCATCTTGCTCATGGTCTCTTTGAATTCCTTCTCAGACACCAGATCTAATTCCTTCGCACTGACTAAAGCCGCCATCGCAGCACTTTGATCCCAGAGGGTCACGGATTGGAATTGATCCACAGAATTGACCAAGCCCGTTTCGGGATTCATATTGGTCTCAAAATAGCTCCAAGCCTTCTGGGCAACCTTGAGCTCTTCAGGGGATAGTTTGCCAACATGGGCGGGGGTAAAGGGCGTAACTGTCTTGGCAATTTCTTGTTTACTCACCCGTTCACCTGGAAATTTAATGGATCGTGAATCCGGTTTTTCATGTTTGACCTTCGGTTTCGCCTGGGTTGAGTCAGATTTGGCAGTATCGGGAGCAGTAGCAGTGGTGGTAGGTGCAGACTCTTGGGTTGTTTTTTTAGACAGATTTCCCGATAACAGTTCTAAGCCTGCGATCGCAGCGACGGCTGTTACGACGCCACCTAAATAGGTGAGAAAAGCAAGTTTTTTAGGTGGCATTTCAAAATTAGAATTCATAACTGCTCCCAGTTGGAATAATGACCGTAATTGTCAGCACTGAAACAATATTAATTGGCAGCTAGGATAACCAGCTAGAGAAAGTTTTCTTGATTTCTGAAAACTAGAAAAAAAGATCAATAATCATCAAGCAAGATAAACTTTCTTTACCAAAAAGGGGCTTATCTGCCCTAGAATTCCCAACTCATCAATAGGTTTAACACTCTGAAAAAATTAAAAATCGATTCTTAGTTGACCTGAAAAGATATGACTGTTACTGGCCCCAGCACCACTCGAAATAATATTGGTGAGAACATAGCCAAAATCAAGCTCAACATTTTCGGCTAAGGAGGCTGTACATTTTGCTTGTAAACCTCGACCCGTACTTTTACCGCCATTAACCACTTGGTTGCCAATAGAAGCAGCAAACTGACAGGTTAATGGGTCAAAAATTTTACCTTTCCACCCCACCTCAGCGTTATAGAGCAAAAAGCTAAGGGGCGAGAAATAACCACTTTCTGCCTCTAAATCTTCAGCGAAGTTCCAGGTAAATACGTTGGCGGCCACCGAAAAAGGCCCGATCTTGCGCTCCAAGCGGCTAAAAGACTGGATTTCTTGGTTGCCATCATTGAACAAACCCGCTTGGAACAGGCCAAAGAATGTGGTTTGACTGTCAATTTGCCAAAAGACACTCGGACGAAAGCGCCAATAGCTAATTTCATTCTCTAAAGTGGTGGTGTTGAACTTATAAGGGCCATGTTCAACCTCCCCAGAAACCAGAACTTGCCCAAAAAGCGACGTTTTCGCCCCTACCTTAAAGGTGGGCTGGGGGTCTAAACGGTTAAACACTTCAGCACCAGCAGCTACATTCAGAGAGACATCCCCCTGCTCAGTCTCCCACCCTAAAATTAGTGGAATATTTTTGACCGGTTCCAGATCATTTTGCTTATAAGTATTCAAGCCGGTTGTAAAGGTAACAAGGTCCCCATTTCGGAGGCGAAAAGAAATAATTTCTTCGATTTTTAAGTTTTCTTTGCCAAATTCATCGAAATCAAGCTTAAAATCCGTCGTCGAGTTCTCTAAGACCAAAAAGGACACCTGCGGATCATCGGCGGCTCCAATCGGAGCACCCTCTGTAGGCAAACGATCTGGAGGATTGATCTGAGACGGTTGCACCGGAAGATCTTTCGGTACCGATGAAGGTTGAACCGCTGCTGGGACCGGTGTTGGCGTATCCTGCACCAGAACCGGCTGGGATGCGGGTGAAATATTTTGCTGGCGGGCAGGTGAGGGTAACGTGCGAAATCGAGGAGCCGTTTTCGCAGAAGATGTCGCTGGAGGCCGATTTGTCTGGGCAGGACGGAGGCGCTGCGGCCTGGGTTGCCCTAGACGAGGACGGGGGCCTGATGGACGAACAGCAGGACTGGGTGTCGATATCTGATCAGCAGGTTCTGCAGCACCGCCTTGGGATGCCGCTTCGGGTGGGGGCGCTGAGGAGGGCAGCGTCGGGATATGGGTTGGTGGTAAAGCAGGACCTGAAGGCCGGGCAGCTGGGCTGTAAACAGGATTAGCAGACGGCAATGCCCCGCCTTGAAAAGCATCTTCTGAAGGGATAGATGAGGAGGTATCGGGGATATCTGTTGGCCGAAGCGCAGGACCTGAGGGCCGGGCGGCTGGACTAATGATCAGTAGGGGGGAGTTGGGAGGGACAGGGGCGGGGGAATAGGGCGGGGAGTTGTTTACCCTCGACGCTTCAACCTTGATATTCACATCAGTAGGAACGGTGGCTCCGCCTTGAGGCCCCTTTTCAGGGTGGCTCTGAGGCGTAATGGCAGGTGGGGGTTTGGGCTGTTGCGGGGCAGGATCTGGCTTCTGCCAGGTATCGTTCGGCTGAATAGGGAGCTGGCGTAAGCCAGGGTTCAACTCATAGGGACCCGCTATCAAATAAGGGGGCTGGATAACGGGCTGAGTCAAGCGAGTTTGAGATAACTCCTGTATGTCGGGAGCATTGAAGTCGGGTTGACAGCCCAAACATAGCGTTGCCAGCACGGAGAGCATGAGAGATGTTCTACCACAAAGCAGGTCATAGGGGAAATTCAGCCAAAAAGCGACATTATCTCAGAAAAATCAATCTGCCCCAGTTTAGAGTGCCCTGTAAATTGTGGACTAACGCATCATTATTTATGTCTTTTTAGAGGAAATAGGTCGCCATCCCGGCAAAATACTTTGCCGTTGACGAGCCACAACCAGAGCATCATCACCGACATCCTTGGTAATCGTGGAACCCGCTGCAACTGTAACATCTGTTCCTAAGCGGATGGGGGCCACTAAAACACTGTTTGCACCTGTTTTCGTGCGATCGCCAATCTGAGTCGGATGTTTGTTAACCCCATCATAATTAGCGGTAATGGTCCCTGCACCAATATTGACCTGGGTTCCCAGGGTTGCATCTCCTAGGTAAGATAGGTGGGCCACGTTGGTGCGATCGCCAATAATTGTTTTTTTCATTTCCACAAAATTACCGACCCGACATTTTTCGCCAATGTGCACATTTCCGCGCAGATGCGTGTAGGGTCCAATTCTGGAGTTATCGCCGACTCGGCTATCTGAAATCACTGAATATAGCACCTGAACATTGGCACATATTCGGCTATTCTCGATCAAACTCCCAGGACCGATACGGCAACCGGTATCAATTTTGGTATCACCTCGTAGGTGAGTTTGGGGTTCGATAATAACATCAGTCCCTAATTCGACGGTTTCATCGATGGTAATGCTGTCTGGGTCTACGATAGTCACACCAGCAGCGAGCCAAGCATCCTTAATTCGATCTTGCAAAATGGTGTAGGCCGTAGCTAACTGTTTGCGATCGTTAATGCCTAGAATCTCTTGATAATCCTCCACATCTAGAACCATAACCGGATCCAGGTAATTCACGGCATCCGTCAGATAATATTCTTTCTGATCATTCTCTGCTTTGAGATCCGGTAAGACTTCTGCTAAAGCAGACCAGCGAAAACAGTAGACCCCTGCATTAATGCGTTGATTTTGGCGTTGGGCGGGGGTGCAGTCTCGATCTTCAATGATTTCTTGCAAATGCATTTGCGCATCACAAAAAACCCGCCCATAGCCCTTGGGATGAGGAAGCTGGGCCGTCAAAATGGTAGCTGCATTATGATGTTTTTGATGAGTTGCCAACATCTTTTCCAGAGTTTCGGGTCTGAGCAAAGGCACATCCCCATTGAGAACGAGCAGATCTCCGTCAAATCCTTGCAGGACAGGCAGCACTTGCTGGACAGCATGCCCCGTCCCCAACTGCTCAGTCTGTTCAACAAATTCCAAGTTGGGCCAGGATTGCATCTCGGCTCGCACCTGATCGGCGCAATACCCCACAATTACGATCTGACGAGACGGAGATAGATTTTGGGTACTGGTTAAGACTCGCTCGACCAGGCTTTTCCCTCCCAACTGATGGAGTACCTTGGGCAGGTTCGACTTCATGCGCGTGCCTTTTCCCGCTGCCAAAATTGCTACCGCGATCATGTCCTTGTCCTAGCGAGTCAACACCCACGGAGTATATCGTGCTTCCTGACCTTTTGAGTTAAGTAGAAGTGTTATATCGACTGAGTTCACGACCAATATCCTGTAGTTCCTCAGCACCAATTTCACAAATCTCAGCAATCTGAGTTGGGATTAAACCAGCTTCTATAGATAGAGCTAAATTTGCACATAAATCTCTCAATTGAGCCAAACGATTAGTTGCTTCTCCTAACTGTCTGGGACTATGTTTCGGCATTACTGTTTATTCTCCAAAGTGGTGGGTGATTCTGAAAATTGCCCTCGCCAAAGGGATAAGTGATTACTCTGAAGGGAATCACAACATTCATCCATTGCGGTTGATACAAGCTGTATGTCCGTTCGTTCACTAATAGGCAAAAAAAATTCCTCCATTTATCAGGGGGATCTTCAATATCCCTTGCTGCTGCCTAGGCACTCTACCCCGGGTTAAACCCATGGAATGGGTTCAGCAAAAAATACTCCCATGCAAAGTTCCAAAACTTGGTTGACCTGTTTCTCCATACTGATATTTCCAAAAGCTTCTCGATCAATCACAGCTCTACTAACCAACCCCAAAGCAACACTGATCAGCGCTTCATCAGCAATTTGGCGGACAGGATAGTCCCGGCGCAAATTTTGTAGTAGCTCCAGCATCTTCACGTAAGCGGTTGAAAACTGATCGGTCGTGTAGTCAAATTGACCTTTGATCAATCTTTCTTGCTGATTTCTAACAAACCGAAACGTATACTCCTTAGGATGGTTAAATCCCCATCGGATAAACCCTCTCGTAACGGCAGTTAGAATTTCCAGCGAGTCAGAACCTGCATTTTCATAATCAATTAAAATTTGATGCTCTGTTTGCTTGAATATCTGGATAGAGAGCGCATCAGCAACAGCTTTTTTATTTGTAAAGTGTGCATAGAGACTGGCCTTGGATCGGAATCCTGCGGCTTTTCGCAAGTCTTCAATAGACGTCTCTTCGTAGCCTTGATGAGTAAATAACTCAAGGGCAGCATCTAAAATAGCTTGCTTGCCGTCTCGACGAGTAAAACATTTAGATTGGTTACTTTTCAAAGGTTATCATTTTAACTTTTTCTGGTTTTTAGTGAACGTACGTTCGTCAACATTCTAAGCAAGCCCATAATCGAGTGGCCTTATCTTGTAGCAAAAGTTTAAACATCTGACAGAGGTTAACCGTTTAGCCCTGCTGTGCAATTTTCCCTCAGAACCCTTTATAATCCGATCGCCTTGTGTTCCCCTGAATATCCTCATGCGTACTCCCCTAAGCTGGTCTGAATTAGCTGACCGTACCGACTTCCATTTGGATCCTGTGAATGGTCCAACCAATTCCCAATCCCGCCTGCGCCTGTTTGGGCAATCCGAAGACAACGTACGGGTAACGCTATTCCGCGATAACCATGCCTGGTGTCCCTACTGTCAAAAGGTGTGGCTATGGCTAGAAGAGAAGCAGATCCCCTATCGAATCGAGAAAGTGACGATGTTTTGTTATGGGGAAAAAGAGCGGTGGTATAAGCGCATTGTTCCTTCCGGGATGCTGCCCGCCCTTGAGCTAGATGGCCGGGTGATTACAGAAAGCGATGATATTTTATTCGCTCTAGAGCAAGCGTTTGGCCCCTTGGGCAAAGGCATGAAAGATCCGACAGTCATTTCTTTACGCCAACTGGAACGACTACTGTTTCGAGCTTGGTGTACTTGGTTATGCTATCCCTCTCGCCCTCGACAAGATCAGCAAAATCGAGAGCAGTTTATCAGCGTGGTGGACAAGGTGGAAGATACCCTAAGTCAAACCCCTGGACCTTATTTCCTGGAAGACTTTGGTACCGCAGACGTCATTTTTACCCCCTATGTGGAGCGCATGAACGCCAGCCTCTACTACTACAAAGGCTACTCCTTGCGAGAAGAGAATCCTCGGTTCTCGGATTGGTTTGATGCCATGGAAAGTCGGCCCACCTACCGAGGCACTCAAAGCGACTTCCACACCCATGCCCATGACCTCCCTCCCCAAATGGGCGGTTGCTACAAGAACAACGATCCACAAACGCCCATCCATATGAATCGAGTGGATAATGGCCCGTGGGCGGAGTTACCGGATGTCACCTATCCTGAACCCGAAACCTCTCGGGCTGAAGCCTTACATCGGGTGGTCAAGCATCACGAAAATATCATTAAGGTCAATCCCACTCAGGACAAGTTATTTGATGAAGCCTTGCGCTGTGCGCTGACCCATTTGATCACGGGCGAGGTCTGCCCACCCCCACCGGGTTCTGATATTGGGTTGCGTTACTTGCGCGATCGCATCAGTGTTCCGCGCGATATGTCCATCTATGCGGCTAAGCGTCTTAAGGAATCTCTAGAGACAACCGCTGCACTCGTAGGCAACCGACAAGGCACGCCTATTCCAGTCCGTCACCGCCATGACCAAGATCCCGCCAACTTTGCCAAAGCATGATGCAGCTCATCTGATCCTGCAGGTTCAGACACGCTAATAGTGACTTAGCTAGCGGATAGAATATCCTGTTTTGAGAAGTCTCACTTCCAAGAATATTTAGCCAACATAGATAATTGATTCCTCATTCTGGCTTGCTATTAGGATTCCCCAAAGAGCGTAATAAATAGCAAGATACCGTATTTATACGGGCACTAAAAATATTTTTTCTACTCTTACATAAATCACAAAAGTATTTCTATACAAAGATTTCAGAGCTCATAAAATCAGAATGTAAGACAATATTTCTGTTAAATCATTCACTCAAGAAAACGAGTGCAAACTCCGTATCAATTCGGATCTCATTCTCTTGCTATCCCGGCTAGGGTGTAGCTAGGATGCAAGATTCTTATCGTCCTTGACATCGGCAGATGTCACTCGCATGTCGCCATTCGGCATTACTGTATTTGATACTCACTCCACTCATTCCTGATCATGTATCTAGTTCGCATTGGCAAAGTCCTCACCCAAAAAGGCCTGATTAGCAAGCACCAACTCCAACAAGCACTCAGGATCCAAAAGCAAACTGGACAAAAACTGGGAGAGACGCTTATTCAACAGGGGCTGATTTCTCGATCGCAGTTAAAGCAAGTGTTGTTCGAACAGCGATGTCGGAATTGGGTGGCTTGTTCTCTACTGACTCTCAGCACCTTAGGGCCAACATTTTCAATCATGCCGCCCACATCAGCCAACCATCAAAATGCGAGAAAACAAAAAAGCATTGTGGATGATGCCCTTGGAGGTGCCCAAACCAGTGCAGAGCCACTGCCCCAACAGCCCCCTTTGCAATCCTCTCTGGTGGCGACCCAGCCTCCTACCCTTGCTTCTCCATTAAGTGGCTTCTGTCATCCCCTAAACGGTAAAGGATATCTTTCCCAAGGAATTCGTGGTAAAACTCACCAAAACCGGATGGAGTATGCCTATGACATTGCCAGTTCAATGGGCACTCCTGTCTATGCAATGAAAGCTGGACGAGTCATTCGGCTACAAGATAAATTTCCTGACACGGGAGGCACGAGGGCGAATGCTGCTAAATTCAACTACGTTTGGATCGAACATGCAGATGGCTATCGTTCCGCCTATGCCCATTTACAACAGGGGTTCCGCAGTCGAGTCCAGCTCAAAGCTGGAGATTGGGTCAAGGCGGGACAACTGATAGGATATAGCGGAAATTCAGGATGGTCCTCAGGTCCCCATCTACACGTTGAAGTCCAAAAAGGAGGGAGTCGCGCAAAGTTTTCGCAAACTGTGCCGTTTCGAATTTCAGGATCCTGTGCCCAATTTGCCCGTAGAGCGAGCTAATCTTTTTCATTGAGTTAGTTATTTGAATCTCATTTCATCTATATTGAATGCTTGACTTCGGAGGACGCTATATATTTTTATTATCGGTATAAATTAATCGCTTCAATTTCACAAATCAAAGTCACCATTCAACATCCTCAATGTTACTTTTTTCAATTTTCTTTGTTACTTTTGTGCAATTTCTTTGCTATAGGTGTTCCCTTTTTAAAAACTTGAGATAAAATGCTCGCAAGGTTTTGAGGATACCTCAATGAATAAAGGTGAATTAGTAGATGCCATTGCCGATAAAACTGGAGTAACTAAAAAACAAGCTGATGTTACCCTCAGTGCTGCAGTTGATGTGATTATTGACGCAGTTAGCCATGGCGATAAAGTTACGCTAGTCGGCTTTGGCAGTTTTGAACCGCGCGATCGCAAAGCAAGAAATGGACGCAATCCCCAAACAGGCAAAAAGCTGAAAATACCCGCAACTCGGGTTCCAGCTTTCAGTGCCGGGAAGCTATTCAAAGAGAAAGTCGCCCATTAATTGACCCACTTTTTCTTATTTCATTTCTGAAGCAGCCCATTGAAACCTCTACTTTGTGGGTTTCTCATCGGGATAGTTCAGGTTGATTTGCTGCGATTTATTAATGATCGCCTCCGCAATCTGAGTATAGCTTTGGTGACTTGTCGATCACTCCTTCATTTACCATTTCTTAGGCATAGATTTTTCACGACTATGTCTATTCTTCGCGCTATTTCATTGGGGTCACGTCTAGATTCTAATTCTTCGGCCCCTAACTTGAATCCCCCCATCCTGTTAAGCCAGAGTTTGGATGAGAGGGAGTAAAAGCGTTACGAAATAGTAAACCAAGGGGGCTGTAAATACGTAGCTATCGGCTCGATCTAGAATGCCACCATGGCCTGGGATAAGCTGTCCAGAGTCTTTTACGCCTGCATCACGTTTCATCATCGACTCGGTTAGATCTCCCAACAGACTGGCAATCCCAATTAACAACCCCAGAGCGAGACCCAAGAAAACCCAGAACGGCCAAAGAAAGAACTTCGCCCCCAGCACCGCAACAGTCACACTTCCTAAGACGCCAAATACAGCCCCTTCAACCGTTTTTTTAGGGCTAATATTGGATAACCGCGTTTTACCGAAGAGGCGGCCAAAAGTATAGGCACCAATATCTGCTGCCCAAATACAGCCAAATGCCAAAAGCGTAATGGTCAGTCCCATGGGCAGTTGATTGAGGTTGGACCATTGCTCGGGCCAATATCCCCAAAGGGGCAAATTACTGGTTTCTAAAGAATCTAGCGATCGGACCCTAATCCAATAACTGGGCAAGTAACCACCATAAAATAAGCCCAGTATTGAGCTGGAGATATCGGATATTGTCGCTAACTTAGGCTGGAAGAGCAGATAAAAACAAATAAACGTCCCTGCTACGGGTAAGACGGCATCAGCCAACGCTACATTGATGGTAGCCGTAATCAAGAGTAACTGACTCACAATCATGGTGGTCTTTCCAGCAGGCCGATTTCCTTTTGCCCGCACGAGGTCAAAATACTCAACCTGAGCTAAGTACACGAGTATGCAAAAGCCAAGGGTAAAGTACCATCCACCCAACAAAATCATGCCCAACGCCAGAACGATGGCAATTATCCCACTAATGATTCGAGCCCAAGGCATATAAACAGGTTATTATTTCCCTCAAAGTTATTATCCTATGTTGATGCCTCTAGGCGGGTTGGCCTGGGCGAGAGGAGGATGCATTGAGGATAACAAAAAGCATCCGAACTGGCGATCTCATCGAAAAACAGAGTATTCTGAGGAACGGCTCTTTGCCAACGTTTATGCCTGATGAGGGGGTACTCTCACAGGCCAAGGTTAAGATTGGCGTGTATGGTGATTGTCTGCGGATTAGTTTCAATTCTTATGTTCAACGTCCATGATGCATCCCAAAGTAGTAACCCTACAGCCCAACGACATATTTGACGGAACCACTGGAATAACGTTTCGCCAAGATGTCACAGCAGCAATCGATGATGGGGCGGACATTATTTTAGTGGACTGTCAAGATATCAAGTTTATGGACAGTTCTGGGCTGGGCTCTTTAGTGCTTGCCCTTAAGGCAGTTCGGGCCACAAAAAGTCAGCTGGTGCTGTGTTCCCTAACCACTCAGGTGAAAACGCTATTTCATCTCACTGAAATTACTCAAATCTTTCAGATCTACGAGAATCGGCAGCATTTCGAGCAAAGCGAATTACTTAAGCTTTGAATCGGATGATTCAGGCTTTAACGAAACCTAACTTTAACCAAAAACAAGCTGTAGTAACGCCAAATCGTCTGTAAATCCCTGGTTGGTGCACTGTTGTATCTGCGCCAAAATATCATCAATTGAAGGGGAGGGTCGTTGGTGTAGGGTCCGCAGAATTTGGGAGAACCCCTCTAGACCTAACAACTCTTGATTGGGTTGATTCACTTCATAAATCCCATCACTAAAGATATAGAGGGTCTGATCAAGCCCAATCTTGCAGGTTTGGCTTTGATAGCTAAACTCTGTGAAGAGTCCCAGGGGTAATCCTGGGGTTTTTAGAGGTTGAACTGCATCCGTATTGGATACCAGTAAGGCAGGGGGGTGACCCGCACTGGCATAGACTAGTTCTTGACGGGAATGGTGGTATACCCCGTACCATATCGTTAAGTATTTTGGGGTCTCCGGACTGATGGTAAATCGATGGTTGAGGGCCTGTAACACTTCATGGGGCTGCTGATAGTTAATGCCTGGGAAGGCCTGCGATCTCAACATATTCAAAATCGATACGGAGGGAAGCGCCGCTCCCAAACCATGCCCGGAGACATCCAGTAAGTAGACGATCAACGTATCCGGGGTCAACCAATAATAATCAAAACAATCGCCACCCAATTGACGCGACGGAATAAATCGGGACTGAATTTGAATCGGAGACTGCAAAGGGGGCGGTAAAATTGATCGCACATATTGAGCCGCTTCAGCCAGTTCAGCTTCCAACATCTGCTTTTGTTCTCGCAAGTCGAGATTTAAACGATGTAGCCGAAGCCCTGCCCTTACCCGAGCTTGCAACTCGCTCATATCAATCGGTTTAGTCAAAAATTCATCTGCCCCCGCATTGAGACCAGCAATCCGATCATCCAAATCGGAGCGGGAGGTCAACAAGATAAAAAAGGTTGCGGATAGGTGTGCATTCGATTTTAATTGCTGACAGACCTCAATCCCATCCAGTAAAGGCATCATCCAATCACAAATAATCAAGGCAGGTTGAATCTCTTGGGCTGTTTCAAGTCCGTCTTGTCCATTAACTGCAACAGCGACTTGATAGCCTTGTTTTTCTAACGTGCGGCAGAGAAGCAGCCGGGTAATCGGATCATCATCGATGATCAGAATTTGCATCATAAAATTTCAGCAACGTAGGATTCAGGCTAGAGCGTGCCAGGTCAACCCATCCAAGATACAGGATTCACCCACTGCATTTATTTAGTGTAACAAGCGGAAAATGTCCCTTAATCAGGGGATCTTGGGAGCTTCGTTTCCTATAATTAGATCAAAGATGCCTATTTCTAGCGTGTGATTCGAATCGCCTTGGACCCATGGATGGAGGAATAGTCCCCCCCAAAACAGATGCCAACGCATTATCATCTCGACGTTGATACCGATCTGAATAATTTAGCCCAGGTTATGGACTGGTTTCAAAAGATTCATCCGTCTCAGATACCAGAACAGAAGTGGCTAGAATGTCAGATTGCCCTAGCAGAAGGATTCACAAATGCAGTTCGCCATGCCCATCAAGCCCTGCCTCAAGCAACCCCTATTCAAGTAGAGCTGGGGATTGAGTTGGATCGAATTGAAATTCGGATTTGGGATCAAGGTCCAATCTTTGATCTGCGGCAGTATTTGCAGAGCCATCCAGCGTTTCCTAGTCAGGAGGTCGATGGGGGACGGGGATTGTTGTTGATCCACCGGATAGCCGACCATCTTCAGTACCGCCGAGTCGATAATTGTCGCAATTGTTTATCAATTGTTAAGTTTTGGTCTCCAAATGACGATGTCAGCTAAGGCTACCTTATCCTGGGTTGCCCTAAGTATTGGTAATTCCCGGTTGCATTGGTTCTCTTTTCAAGGTCCTCATCTGAATAAAACTTGGGACACAGCTCACGTCTCCACAGCCACCCTTCCCGTCAACTGGCAAGAATGGCAACAGCTTTCACCTGCATTCGAAGATTGTCCTGCTGGCACAGATAGACCAGAGTTATGGATTATCTCGGTCGTTCCGTCTCAAACGCAGTTTTGGCAGACCTACCCGCAAGCAAAGGTCTTAACAGCAATTGATCTCCCCTTCCAGTTGCCCTATCCCACCTTTGGCCTCGATCGGGCATTATGCACTTGGACTGCAGGTCTATTGTATGGCTGGCCCATACTCGTCATTGATGCTGGAACTGCATTAACCTATACCGGGGCCATTTCTATCACCCAATGTTTAGGAGGGGCTATCTTACCGGGTTTGGGATTGCAATTGCAATCGCTACAAGCGACCTCAGCCCTCCCCTCCGTCTCCTTACCCAATCAATTGCCCGACCGATGGGCAATGGATACAAACACTGCTATTCAAAGTGGTATTGTCCACACGGTTATCTCTAGCCTGACGACTTATATTCACGATTGGCTATCCCAGTTTCCAACCAGCAAAGTGGTGATGACGGGGGGAGATGCCCCCATGCTCTACCGTTATCTGTGCAAACCTAGACCCCAAATCTATGAATTCTCTAACCACATCATTCTCAATCCCCTACTGCAGGGCTCAGGGCTACTGCATTTGCGCCAACACCATTTACACGAATCCCATTCCCTAGAAACAGCGTCTGACCAAACTAGCGGATGACGAGCGTCCCCTGGAGGTAGTCCGCTAACTGTTGCCTATGGTCATGGCTAAGGGACATATTGGCGGCATGATCGAGGTCAAATGACTTTACCTCGGAGATTTCATTCATGTCCTTAACCTGTAGATTACCTTGAACCTTAATTTCAAAGGTGAGGCAAACAGAGTGGAACCGTGGATCTCGATCGGGGGATGAGTAGACCCCCACTAACCGCCCCATCTGTTCCATCACGAGTCCAGTTTCTTCCTCCAGCTCTCGCTCAATCGCTTGTTGAATCGTTTCGCCCCAATCCATCATCCCTCCAGGGAGACTCCAACAGCCATTGTCTCGACGTTTGACAAGTATGATTTGCCCATCCTCAAGAATCGGGATTAGGCATATTCCTAATAGCGGATGCCGAAAGAGTAAGCCCAGCGCTGTCTGAGCCACATAAGCAAAACGTTTCATAACGAACATAACGAAAGATGTTATCTAGGGCAGACAATGAAGCCAAAAAAACTGGATGAATGGTCTGACACGGCAATTAACTTATCAAGGCAAATTTCAAAAATTATGCACACTCTGATAACAGTTCAGTGAGATAGTTCGCTTAACCCCTGATGGACTGTATTCTAGGTGCTTTAGCGCGAGTTTAGATCACTCAAGACATCTGACGCATGCTGGGCAGGTTTGACTTTGCGATAAATCTTCGCAAACTTCCCGTCAGGGTCGATCAAAAAAGTATGGCGATAGATCCCTTCATATTCTTTGCCCATAAACTTTTTAGGCCCATAGGCTTGATAAGCTTTGGCAACGCTCAAATCTAAATCTGACAGCAAAATAAAAGGAAGGCTTTGTTTATCAATAAATTTCTGATGGGATTTCCCATCATCGCCACTAATTCCGAGGATAACGACCTGCTTATCTTCATAGTGGGTATACAAATCGCGGAATCCGCAAGCCTCTTTCGTACAGCCTGGCGTATTATCTCGTGGGTAAAAGTAGAGAACCACCCATTGCCCTCGGAAACCTTGCAAGTCAACCTGCTTTCCGTTCGCGTCTGGCAGGATAAAGCCGGGTGCATCTTCGCCAACTTCTAACGTCATAGTCTGTAAAGGTAAAGGATCAATCGATACAATGAAGCGGTAAAAATCTGGGTCACTTTTTAAGGGTCTAGTGACATTATTTGGGCGGAATCTCTCTAGAATTATGCCCTAAGATGCTCGTCTTCAGAAGTGTTGATGCAAACAATCACGTATTACCCAGCGCTATCCTGCCATTAGGGTCGAGCTAAGCGATGGAGGACTCCGGGCAACGCTAGGATAAAGATATCCCTCTCCTGTGATTCTCAACTATGACCTTTTTCCGTCAAACCATTGCTCCATTCTTAATCGTATTGATTTTTGTTGTCGCTCTAGTCGCGGTCAGTGCCAGAATTTTTCTACCCGAGGATATGGCTCAACCTGCACCCGTAGAGGAGATTAGTTCGTCCCCCGCAGTGGTCATAAGCGAGTAGCATTTCTGCTTGGTCCTGTTTTTTGTCTGAAGAATCACCCTTGAGTGAAGTCTTATTACCTGGATTTGGGTTCCGTTTGGGCGCAGGTTCTGAACGATATATATTGCTGCAATTTATGCAATATACGTTTGAAGAACTCTACCCAGGCAACAACTATCATCATCTTCAGGAAATCATTGATCAGTATTGGTCAGACCAAACCCCTTTTTGGCTAGTGTCTCCTCAATCGGATAACCAACATTTTGTGGGTTGCTTGTGGCTTGGAACGGCCATCGACCAGGTGACGGGAGAGGCTTACACCCATCTATTTGTTGTTTACGTCACGCCAAAATATCGGAGGCAAGGATTAGGAACCGCCCTATTAAGGCGAGCAGAACAGTGGGCGGTACAACAAGGGAATCCACAAATTGGTTTACAGGTCTTTGCCCATGCCCAGGCGGCGAGGTCTCTATACGAAAAACTGGGGTATGCCCCCAGAGCCCTCTTGCTGATGAAGTCTGTTAAACAGCCAGAGCGTGACGGAATGTTATGAGTTGTCCTCTTAGCAGCAGGCCGGTTATGTTCGAATCCAGGAATGCTATGCATAAACAACAGAGCAAGCTTGTAACCTTAGTTCGGAATAAGCTAAAACCCTTATTCTTGCGTTAGCTGAAACCTGCATTCTTTCGTAGAAGAGTCTCAAAAATGGGCTTAACCCGAACTGGGGTTAACCTGGATTATTGCAGCAGGAAGAAGTGGCACAAACGCTGGCTCAAATTGCGCCCATCGGATTGGTCAACAACGTCTCGTCACCATTGATCGGCTGGTAACCAAGAACACGATTGAAGAGAACATCGTTGATCTGCATCGGCATAAGCGGGATTTAGCCGATAGTTTGTTAGAGGGTGCCGATATGAGCGGCAAGATATCCACCGATGAACTGCTGCAACTCATTCAAAACGGTTAATATTTTTCTACTCGCCCGATTTAATCGATCAAAAAGCCGATTTTTACACCGCTTTTTTGTTGAAATAATATAAATCAATAAAAATATTTCTTACATTTGTTAATTTTTAAGCGTGATCCCCATCACTGAACGGCCTTTATGGGGAAAACTAGGGTGGTTATGGTATGCCAAGCATTTTTCTCAAGAGAAACATCGCTTCTTGCCTCTGTCATAGCCTTCGTTAAAAGATGTTTTGCCAGGCTATCCCCCTTATTTTGGAGGTTGTGTTTATCAAATATTTCCTGTTTAGAGTCTTGAACTGTAGGTGCCCTCTATGATTACGGTAGGGCAGGAGATTGATAAGCCAGGAAATAACGATTGCACTTCGAATCGCTCAAAAGCTCCTAAACTCAGCTTTTGGCAACTCTGGAACATGAGTTTTGGCTTTTTTGGTATTCAGTTTGGCTGGGGCCTGCAAATGGCCAACACCAGCAGTATTTTTGAACATTTAGGAGCTCGGGTCCATCAACTTCCTTTGCTCTGGTTAGCCGCCCCTCTAACCGGGCTCATCGTACAACCCGTTATTGGGTACTTAAGTGACCATACCTGGGGACCGCTGGGGCGGCGGCGGCCTTATTTCCTGGCAGGTGCGATCGCAGGGTCCGTAGCACTAATTTTGATGCCGAATGCTCCCAGTCTATGGATGGCAGTGGGATTGTTGTGGATTTTGGATACCTCGGCCAATATCAGCATGACGCCATTTCGATCCTTTGTGGGAGATTTGCTGCCAGAGAAGCAGCGCACCTTAGGCTTTACGATTCAAGGTATCTTTCACGGTTTAGCCGGGGTGATTGCTTCGGCTTTACCCTGGTTATTGCACCATGGATTTGGCGTGATTGAATCCCAAGAGAATTACCATACGGTGCCGATGGCCGTTAAACTCTCCTTCTATATCGGCGCTTTGATCTTTTTAGGATCAGTGGTGTGGACCGTTGTCACGACGACGGAACCCCCACCCATAGAATTTGACTCAGCCTATCCCCAAACGCCTCAGACCGATGCCAAAGGTATGGTATCGGATATTGGTATTGCCCTACGAGAAATGCCCGCAACGATGCGCCAGTTGGCTTGGGTGCAGTTCTGTAGCTGGTTTGGGATGTTTTGTGTATTTTTGTATTTCCCACCTGCGATCGCACATAATATTTTCGGGGCGACCTCAGAAGGCACCTTACTCTACACCACAGGGATTGAATGGGCAGGGCTGTGTATTGCCCTATATAACGCAGTCTGTTGTATCTTTTCCTTTGTCCTGCCTAAACTAACTCAGCACATCAGTTTGAAAGTCACCCATTCCCTCTGCCTGATTTGTGGAGCCATAGGCTTATGCTCCCTCCTGTTGATTCACAATCAATATGCACTCTTACTGCCGATGGTGGGTGTGGGGATAGCATGGGCCAGTATGTTGTCTCTCCCCTATGCCATGTTGATTAATGTGCTACCAGTAAGCAAGAGCGGTCTCTACATGGGCATCTTTAACTTTTTTATTGTCCTACCAGAAATTGTGGCATCCCTGAGCTTGGGGTGGATGATGAACCATCTATTTGCAGATAATCGGTTGATTGCTGTTGTCATGGGGGGTGTTTTTATGCTGGGGGCCGCACTTTTGACCCAGCGAGTCCAAAACAGTTCAGACATTGAGCCTCTAAATCATGACTATGCTCCTGCTGAACAGCTCGTCAGCACCCATTAGTAAAATTTGCTGCTCAACACATCGCTTTTATCCGCAACATTGAATCGCACCACATGACTGATTGCGTTGTCAGAATTATATTTACTGATCGATTAGTCTATCTAGCTACAGTTCATTGTGCAGAATCTGCCTATGATGCCTGTCATAGCAATTCCAAATCTTAGGAGGCGCAGCGTCATGACAGAAGCATTGCTCCCAAGTGGCATCATTGCCTTTTTGATAGCCACCCTTGGCATTGGCCTGTACGCCTCTAAGCAGATTAAAGGAGACAGTGTCAATTTCTTAGTCGCAGGGCGTGGATTAACATTGCCTTTGGCTGCAGCCACCCTGATGGCCCAATCCGTCGACTCCAACGCCACCCTTGGCAATACTGACTTGGCCGCTGAGTTCGGTTTTTGGGCAGGGGCCGCCCTACCATTAGGATTGGCATTGTGCTTATTCTTGACAGCCCTTTTCTTTGCTAAACCGATGAACCGCATGGGTCTAATTACTCTACCGGACTTTTATCGTGTTAAGTATGGCCGCACAACAGAATGGGTAGCAGCAGTACTAATGGTGATTAGCTTCTCATTTCTACTAGCTGGGAATTTAGTGGCAGGCGGTTATCTCTTCCAAACCTTTCTGGGCACATCCTATACCCTCGGGGTTCTGTTGCTAGCAGGGATTGTTCTTATCTACACCGCCAGTGGTGGATTGTTTGCGGTTGCCTACACCGATGCTATTCAAGTATTTATTGCCTTGATTGGTTCACTTTGCTTATTTGGCTTTATTGGCTCGACTTTTGGTTTGGATATTCCGGCTGGAACTGGCCCATTAGCGATGGCACAGATGACCGATCCAGGTTCTGGTGCCCTTGTGAATTGGGCCACCTTACTCGCATTGGGTTTAGGAGATATCGTTGCCATTGACTTTATGGCCAGGATTTTTTCAGCTGAAAGTCCAGAAACAGCCCAAAGAGCCTGTTTAATCGGCTCGTTCGGAACCGTGATTATTGGAGTCCCTTTTTCAATCATTGCGCTTTCAGCCCCTAGTATTTTGCAGCAAGCTGGTGTGACGGCTGAAGGACCTGTTCTCTATGCGTTATTGCAGAATGTTGTACCGCCAATCTTAGCATTGTTGGTAATTGTGGCGATTCTCTCCGCCTCATTATCTACCGCAGATGGAGCCATATTAGGCACCTCATCAGTCATTGCTCACAATATTCTAGGCATTCGTCATGGTAGCCACAATGCAGGAGGCGATCGATTATTGGCCCTCACTCGTTTAATGGCCGTATTCATTACGGTAATGGGGGTGTTTTTTGCCTTAAGAGTTCCGCAAACAGGGGTTCTACTTCTTTTGGCATTTGATTTAGGGTTCGCTGGGCTCTTGGTTCCTTTGGCGGGTGGTTTGTTTTATCCTAAATCGACTCGTGAGGGTGCTTTGGCTTGCATTATTGTTGGCTCACTCATGCGATTGGTGCTATTTGCTTTAATGCCAGTTACATTTGGCATCGAAAATACGCTGTTGTATATTCCCAATAACTGGTTTAAGGCTGACTTTGACGGCATTCCAACGCTGATAAGTCCGTTAGTTGGTTTAATTTTGTTTTTGGTTGTTTCAAAGCTGACCTATAAGCCAGCTCGCATTACGGAAGAGTCCGTTCGAAAAGCACTTCAGAATGTGTGAGCTTACGCTTTGGGAGTTAGACCCTACAATAGCTCTAGCATGAGAATAATGCCTAGATGACACCCTTCCTGATGTCATTCCTTTGTCGCCCCCATAGGCTGCCTCGACCTGCAATACCAGAATGATTCGCTTGACATTCACTTCTTCTCTATCTAAGAGAGAAATGGGCATCCTAACCCTAACGAAGTAAGCTGCTTTAGTAGTCCTGGTTAGTTGTGCCTTATTCTAAATCTTTACTATCCATTGTCACGTTGATCAGCATCCCGTTAATAAGTGCGTGCAATGAAATTACCCAAATTCAAACACAAAATAAGTATCTCAATGCAACCCTAAAGCCTGGAGTTGGCTTTGGCGATATTAGCCTTCGTTCTACTTCGCTGAGAGAAATTACTGCCCAGTTGGGGCGGAACTATAAACGAAAAGTTCTTGGGTTTACTGAATCGAAATGTGTAAACGGAGTTTGCACCTCTAGCCGCCTGGAACTCATCACCATTAACTATAAATCCCAAGGGTTTCAATTTTTGTTTGAACAAAGGGTTAATCAATTGCAACGAGAAGGAGCTTTACCGTTAAAAGAGATACAGGTGAATTGCATCAAAGATAGTTGCCCCTATAAGGGTAAGACAGAACAGGGAATCGGGTTAGGGGATACACGCAAACAAATCAAAGAAGCTTACGGCAACCCCAAGCGCTCACCAACTAATACCTGGCAGTGGTCATATCCTAAAATGGGTATTTCCTTTGAAATTGACAAGAAGTATCAAGATCCAGTACGAGATAGTGATCGCATCAAGACCATCGTTATTTCCAAGGACTTGCGGTGACTGGCTCGCAGCTTCAACTCAATCAGGGCAGAAAGATAGAACTGGCTACCTATTCAGTTTCTGTCCAGCTTGAAGATCACCTCTTACTTAACGATTGCAGGCTCAGACTTAGGTTGAGGTTTGAGGACTTGCTCCACACGGGCTTGCCCCAGGGAGTAGGTAACTGCGTAGCTCCGAGCTAATAAGCTGAGCCAGAGTTGGGGAAAACGTTCCTCCAGTAAGGGCTGTAGCCAACGGACTAGTTGGGGAAACCATGACCGCAGTAGTGCATTGCCAAAAGCATCTACGGTAAAACTCCAATAGCTACCCAGCCAACGGAGTAAGTCTTTGGCACCCACCACGATCCAAATCCACAGAAGTAAGGCGGGGTTGGTAAAGGCAGCTTTGAGGGCCATACGATTGAGGGGTAGCCAGCCAAACCGATCTTTAATAAAAGCTTCTGTTACCTCGGGATCTTCTTCTTCCAAGATGCCAAAGAAGGTGTTAAGCATGGCATTGACACGCTCAGGGGGCAAATGTTTACCCGTGGGTACCATCATCCCGCGGGAAAATAGCCAAGTCACGGCAACGTTGCTTTGATAGGCCCGAATTTGGTTGAGATGTTTGGCTTTTAGCAAATCATGCTTGAGGGCGGTATCGAGTAAATCCGTTAACCGAGGGAGGTTACGGACTAAGGAGCCAAATCCCGTGAAAATGAGTGGCGATTGCAAGGAGGCCGAGTCTCCGATCGCAATCAGTCGATCAAAGGCAATGGTGCGATCGCAACTATCCAAACTAAAGTGCCCCGGGATATAGCCAAACGTCGGCTTAATCCAAGTCAAATCCTCTAAATCACAGCGGCGATACTCCGGCAAAATCGAAAAAAAGTCTTCATACATCTCCAGCAGAGAGCCGGGATTGTCGGGATGAACCTGATGGTAATGGAACAGGTAGAACGTTAGCTCATCCCCTTTACCGGGGAATAGCTCCCAAATGAGCTGCCGCCCTCGCGAGATATCGCCGTGGCTATTGAGGACATCGCCGTATCGCGCATCCCAAACCTCACGATCTAAACCAGAAATGACCGCTCCGACCGTGGGACAGACGCTATCAAAGGACCGCCCGCCATTTAGTTGCCAGGCGATGGGAGAGGCTGTTCCCATGGCATCTACCAACAAGCGTCCTGTGGCCGTCTTTTCCGCGCCACTGGGCAGATGAACAACCTGAACACAAGCCGCAGTCTCACCAATATCCACGCGCTGGAATTCAGTTTGATCCCAAATTTCACCACCAGCTTGCCTGAGCTTTTCACCACACAACCGCAGCAATCGTTCGGAATCAATGGCAATATTGAGGACCGTCGGTGTTCTCAATACAGGAGCTTGGCAACGAGATGGATTATTGGCATCAAAGAATTTGTGAAACCCATCAACATATTCAGAGGCGATCAAACTTTCAAATTCGGCAGGGGTGAACAGCCCCAAATCAATCAGATTGGCAAACTCACTGCGAGAAATATTCCATTCCCGATTCATCCGACCGAAGGGCAGTCGCTCAATCAAGAGAACCCGATAGCCTAGGCGAGCCATCACCGCTGCATGAATCACCCCAAGGGCACCGCCTAAATAGACCAAATCATACTCAGGCGCATCCGATACGACTTGGGAAAACACCACTTCTTTCGGTTGTTTTGGATTGCGAACTCCGTCGCGCCAGCGTTGCTCCCACCAGTAAGCTCGGGTGAGATCATACTCGCCATTGGGAAACCGCTGAAAGTATTGGACGGTGCGGGGATAATCCTTTGCCAGAGCTGCAAAGATTGACGCTTGCTCTAAATCGATGGTGGGAGGCTTGGGATAGTAATAGGGGAAGTGAGTTCTTAACGACTGCTCTAGGGCTTTAACCAGCTTCTTTTCCTGGGGAACCGGAGCAGAACCCCAGCGAAAGACCTTCAGATAAGTGGTGCGTTGCAAAGACCATACAAAAATAGCTAATTCGCTAGGCTGCCCAGGAAATTGCAATCGGCAACCGGAGGGCGTCGATACCTTTTGGCCTGCAGGGGAAATATATGAAGATTGCAACCAATGTCTAACAGCGTCAGTGTTCGGTGTGGGGATTTCTAAATAGGAAAGTTCTTGCATACCCTGTTGTATCGGAGAGAAATGGTTTATCGGCAATAAACCTTATGTGCGACTGCGCTGTGGATTGATGCTTGAGAACAAGGACATCGGTTGTTCTTTTTTACGGTCGAATAGTCAGAACCACGAGATATTGACGCTAGGCTTAGTAAACAGCACAGCTAACCACACCATAAGCTAATTTTGACCCTTGGCGTACGTTACTTATTTCGCTTTTGCAAAATGAATTATGATAAATAGAATATAAAGATTTATTAAGTTCTATGCAAGCCTTATCCAATCTTTTTGAGCTTCCTCTGGCTGAACCCGCTGCCAAATTTACCTATGAGACGATACAAAAAGGTAAAAATGCCTTCGGTGCTGCCCATCGCCAGGTCCTGGCAAATATCAAAAATGCATTCTATCCCGGCTTAGGTAAAGTTGATTCGTTGGATGATGAAACACTTTCATACGTCCAAAATCGCCAAGCCGACTTGATGGAAAAAGATTGGCAAGATGCTCAGTTAGGGGTCTATCCTATCAGCTTGTTGTTTGATAATCCTTGGGAAGAGTTTTTCCGTCTTTACCCTCAAATTTGGTTGGATGCTCCTCAAACTTGGGCTCGAGCAGATCAAAAAAATTACCAAGACTTTGCTCCTGGAATTGATGTTGATAGCTACCCCCAGTACTATATCCAGAATTTTCACTATCAAACCAATGGCTATTTGAGTGAAACATCTGCTGAAATTTATGACTTACAGTTGAACTTCTATTTGGTGGTACGGCTGATGCCATGCGTCGTCGGATCCTGGCTCCTCTTAAAACAGGATTGGCTGCATTCTCCGCCATCTCTGCCAGCCAAATTCGGATTCTGGATGTTCCCTGTGGTGCCGGACGGACATTAAGGCAATTACGGGGAGCATTTCCTAACACTGCTTTGTACGGCGTCGATTTGTCCAAGACCTATCTCCAAAAGCTTTGGGGATGACAAGGTACTTCAAATCTAGAGTCAGCAGTAGATAGGGCAGTGTGATTTCAAAGAAAATAGGGTGGCCGAAACGACTACCCTA
>NZ_JANQOP010000064.1 GCF_028285745.1 Acaryochloris sp. IP29b_bin.137
GCTTCGCTATGTCAGTGGTCAGGTTACACTTTATCGCATATCCCAAACCTAACCATCACAATACTTTCAAGACTTGTGGGTAAGGCATAGCTATTGAAGGGCTACGGCTCATGGGCTCTAATCTACGCATCATGGATGATGCTTTTGAATATTTACTTCCCACCGAAGCAAAAAAAAAGAAAGGTCAGTTTTTCACACCACGCCATGTTGTTGAAATGTGTGTGCGTATGCTTAATCCGACACGGAAAGAGTACGTCATGGATCCCTCATGCGGTTCCGGAGGCTTTTTATTACATGCTATGGATTGGTGCTATCCTGCTGACGATAACAACAAGCGAGAACTTCGTAAGCATAGGTATGCGGCTAAGTATCTTTGGGGCATTGATTTCGAGGCTCGTGCAGCCAAGACTTCTCGTGCCCTGATGCTCATTGCCGGGGACGGACATACTAATATATTTGGCCCTGATGTTAGCAGTCTTGACCCCAACACGTGGTTTGAAAATGCCTCGGGTCAAGCCTTAATGCAAGGTTTGCGGCAGGCTAAATTAACGGCAGTTAAAATCCCGGATAACGAGTTTCTGAAAGATGATGATAAGGCTTGGGAGTATTTCGAAGAGCTGAAATTTGATGTAATCCTTGCTAATCCACCCTTTGCCGGGGAGATGAAAGATCGTAAGATGCTGGCTCATTATGATTTGGCAAGACCAGCTCTTAAGCGCGCAGGAAATAACAAAGCGCCAAAGGAAGAGCGTGATGTCCTTTTTATTGAACGCATCTTGAAAATGTTGCGTCCTGGTGGTCGCGCTGCCATCGTTCTACCCCAAGGAAAATTTAATAATTCCACACTGACCTTTATCCGTGAATGGATTTTGAAGAAAGCACGATTATTGGCAGTTGTGGGACTGCATCCCAATACTTTCAAACCACACACTGGCACAAAGACTTCGGTGCTCTTTATCCAAAAATATACTAAAAAGCAACTAGATAATATTGCCCGTGTGCATGATCAAGTAGCTAAGGACTGCCCAGCTTATGAAGTCGAGATTCAGTCCTTGCTCGATAGACACGACGAGGTGCCGGAAGAGGGCATTTCGGAAGCAATTGCTGACTTAATCAGCGAGAATTTCAGTGAACCGGAAGCTGAAGATTTAACTGAAGATGGAGGCGAAGACGGAGTTAGTAATGATGAAACTCCTGACCTGCCTAGCGATGAGGAACGAATTACCCAGGCTGAAAAGAAGATAGAAGACCTTCAGACTGAATTGAGTCGGGCGCAACAAAAAATCACTGACTTAAAAAACGAGGTGGAAGCTCTGAAACAGCAGCAACAGGCTGAAATTGCGACCATTAGCAAAACTTTTGATGGCAACAAGCGTGAACTCTCTGCTCACCTGAAACCGATTAAGGCCGCGCATAGGGAAACTGTGAAGGAGCTTAAAGTTGTACAGAAGGAAAAGACTAAGCGATACAAGTCTGAGATTAAACGACTGGAAAAGGAAATTCCCAATGCTGAGTATGATCTCAAATTACTCACTAACCGCGGCAAACTAGAGCTGGTTTTGGCTGATGATGATCTTATTGCAACTCTCAAGGAGCGCTGGATTGCTGCTGAGGTTGCAAAAAGATTGGATTATGCGATCTTTATGGCGGTGAGTGAACGTGGTGGCAAGAATAACTCTGGTGATTACGAATATATGCTCGACGAAGATGGACATATAGTGGAAGATATTAGCGGTCAGCCTAAGGTAAATCAAGACTTAGTAAACTACGACCTCACCGCAGAAGATCTGGCAGATGCAACTACCATACCCTGCGACCAGCTCTGCATAGCCGAGGCATTTGTACGTTTTGCTCATGGACAGGAATATGATTTCTGGAGGGTTGAGTGATGGCAATATTTGCACCAACATCTACAAGTAAACTTCAGTCCAGTTTTATAAGATTCGATGCCGAATTCTTTAAGCCAGAATTTGCCGAGGTTTACGAACAGATATGTGCTGTACCTGGAGTATATTTACTCGGAAAAATTACCGAAAGGATTACCCAAGGTTCTAATCCAAAATTTACTGACAAAGGATTGCCATGCGTGAATGGCAAGAATGTATATTTTGGGACAATGACTGAAGGAGACCCTAATTTTGTTTCTACTATTGAATTTGAAAGACTTTCTAGATACGTTCTACGCCGAAATGATTTAGTAATAACCCTTAAGCACGCAACTAAAATTGGAAGAACTTGGATTGTCGAAGACGATGAACCCCGAATATTTTCACGCAATGTAGGTCTATTAAGACTGAAAGATGGTTCACCAATCATTCCGTCAGTCCTTTTGCTCTATCTATGGACTAAGCAGGGTCAGTTACTACTCGATCGTTGTGCGACGGGAGGGACAACTGGTCAAATCACTCTTCCAATGAGTGAACTACGTCGTCTTCCTATTCCACCAATTTCTGAAGATAACCAAACAGCAATTGATTCTCTTTTCTGGAGATCTCGAAGGAGCATCGATAAATCGATTGAATCTTATATTCAAGCTCAGAAACTTCTCGAATCTGAGCTGAGGCTAGATAAGCTGAAGTTTGATAAACCTTTGGGCTACACAGCGAAATTTAGTGAGCTGGAGCTATCGCGGCGCTTTGATTCCGAGCACTACTATCCCGCCTTCGATAAACTGCAAGAAAATTTGCCAGAACATATCCAACTAATTCCACTTGGTTCTGTCTTAATCTCCTGCCAGCGCGGCAAACAAACCATCTATTCGTCAAGCGGTTTGCCTGTTCTCAATTCAAAACATATTCTTGAAAATAAAATCACGCTGGAAGGAAACCGCCACGCACAACCGAACCCCGAACCCAGCTTGCAGATTCAATATGGTGATGTTCTGATCAACGGAACCGGACGAGGAACCATTGGAAGAGCTGCGCCTTATCTGGTTAGTGAACATCAAGCCATACCAGATAACCATGTCACCATTCTTCGTTCACCAACACTTGATCCAGCTTATTTGTCGTTCTACCTCAACAGCTTGGCCGGAAAGCTGCAAGTAGAAAAATACCAGCGTGGCTCATCTGGACAATTGGAGCTTTACCCCTTTGATATCCGAAAGTTTCAGGTTTGGGAAGCCCCACAATCTATCCAGCAGGAAATTCGGCGACTGTATGATCAAGCCAGTGAAAGCGCGAGGCAATCCAGACAACTCCTCGACCAAGCCAAAGCCCGCGTCGAACAACTCATCGAAGAGGCAGTGTAGGAGTAAATCTATCTCTTAGTGGGTTTGCTTGGCTAAGTGTATTTATAGTATTGCGTGAGATCCAATTGCGATCGTGTGGATCCTTGCAAGGATGTCTCTCACAATTTTGTAGGTGTAGTGAGATCGTCAGTTAATGAAATGCTCTATCTGGTTTTGTGAATAACACCTAATTATTCCAATGCAGCGGACGGTTCAGTTATATTGCTTTGGGGATGACAAGGTACTTCAAATCTAGAGTCAGCAGTAGATAGGGCAGTGTGATTTCAAAGAAAATAGGGTGGCCGAAACGACTACCCT
>NZ_JANQOP010000198.1 GCF_028285745.1 Acaryochloris sp. IP29b_bin.137
AATGGCAGAGATTACCAAAGCCCCTCAACTGCGATATACCCAAGATGGACAAACTGCCATCTCCGAGATGTGGGTGCAGTTTCCCGCTTTACGGTCGGGTGATCCCATGTCTACGATTAAAGTCACGGGCTGGGGAAATTTGGCCCAACAAATCCAAGAGCAGTTTCAAGAAGGCGATCAGGTTATTATTGAAGGCCGTCTAGGCATGAATACGATTGACCGTCCTGAAGGCTTTAAAGAAAAACAAGCGGAGCTGACTGCATCTCGGATTCACACCACCGATATGTCTGTCAGTGCCAGTGCCACGCCAGCCGCCTCCCCTGCACCGGCTCGGCCAGCGCCAGCCCCCGCAGCCATCCCGGCTCCCCCGCAGCCCCAAGCAGAGGCAGAGCCCAATTACGATGATATTCCCTTTTAATTCTCCCTAATTGCTTGGCCTAATCTAACTGGATATTGATCTGACGCTGACCAATATCCGAGCGATAGTAGCACCCTTCAAATTGAATGGCAGGGATAGCTTGATAAGCGGTTTTCAAAGCGGCTTCAAAGGTATTTCCTTGCCCAGTAACCGTTAGTACCCGCCCCCCGCTAGTCACGATGTCTTGATCCTGGGACTGGGTGCCTGCATGAAAAACGGTAACGTTGTGGGCTTCGGCTTGAGCAATACCGGAAATCGGAAAGCCTTTTTGGTAACTGCCGGGGTAACCACCAGACGCTAACACAACGCAGGCAGAGAATCCTGATTGCCAATGGATATTGGTTTCAGCTAATGTCTGCTGGGTACAGGCCAGTAAAAGCTGATCCAAAGGAGTGGCCAAGAGACTTAATACCGCTTGTGTCTCAGGATCACCAAACCGACAGTTGAATTCGATCACTTTGGGATCGCCCGTTGGGGTGATAATTAAGCCTGCATAGACCACACCTCGATAGTCAATTCCCTGCTTTTGTAGGGCACGCAAAGTGGGTTGGAGAATTTCGGTTTCAACCCGCTGCATTAATTTAGGCGTCACCCAGGGAACAGGGGCATAGGCACCCATGCCGCCCGTGTTGGGACCCGTATCCCCTTCTCCGATGGGCTTATGGTCCTGGGCCGGAATTAAGGGTTTAATCGTTTTACCGTCGGTCAGGGCTAACACCGAGACCTCTTGCCCCGTCAGATAGTCTTCAACTAGGACGGTTTGACCCGCCTCGCCAAATTTCCCAGAGAAGGCTTCTGTTATGGCGTTGAGCGCTTCATCCAAGGTGAGGGCAACGGTCACTCCTTTACCCGCCGCCAAACCATCGGCCTTGATCACTATGGGAGCGCCTTGCGCCTGAATATAGGCTTGAGCCGCATCAGCGTCAGTAAAGGTTTGAGACTGAGCTGTGGGAACTCCGGCCTGGGTCATAAGAGTTTTAGCCCAAGTTTTGCTGGCTTCTAGCTGGGCACCGGCTTGGGTAGGTCCAAAGACAGGGATCTTAAACGGTTGCAACGCATCGGTAATGCCCGCAGCCAACGGGGCTTCTGGCCCCACTACAACTAGGGCAATATCGTGTTCTTGGGCAAATTGACCGATGGCTGTAAAGTCTTGCTCAGAAATATCAATGTTTTGACAGTTGGTGAGGGTGGCCGTACCGCCGTTTCCAGGTAAGCAATAGACTTGCTGCACCGTTTGCGATCGCAACAAGGACCACGCCAATGCATGCTCGCGACCACCACTGCCAATCACTAAGATATTCACGGTCACCTTCTACCCAACAGAGAACATCCTATAGTCTGGGTGACGCCAGCGGTATTGGTCAACCGGCTCTTTAAAACTTGACTTTGAAGAGATGAAATAGCTCGTGACTCTCTGCTTTCAGCACCTTACCCCCTGCCGTTTTGATCAAGCTTTTCCAGGTGTCTAACGACTCAGGAAAGACTTCAGCTCCTAGGTAGGTTTCAAGGATAGACCAGTTATCGGCCAACTCGCTATCTGGATCGATCACATCAAAGATCAAAACACTGTCAGGCTTGAGGACCCGCTTGATTTCTGTGAGCACCGTTTGCCAATAGTCCTGGGGAAAGTAGCAGCTAAATCCAGTCGCAATGACCCCATCAAACTGGTTGTCGTCGTATTTCAGATGATGAGCTGGACCGCGTTCTACGCCTCTGAACAATTTGGAATTTAACTGCGGTCCCCGACTATTGACCGCTTCCTGGGCGACTTTACTCAGCTCTTGACCGTAGAAATAGGCTTCCCATTCAAACCAGGGATAGACCAAAAAGCTTAGCCCACAGCCGATATCTAGCCAATGCTGCTTTTTCTTCGGTTTCTGAAACTGCCAAAACTCAGAGGCAATTCTGGCTTGCAGACGCCCCGCATTCCAGTCTTGAAAGACAGGCATTGCCTCCACCTCTGGCGGCAACTCAAAAGCAGCCTGCTCATATTCCCGATTAAACCGCTGGGTCACCGCCTGAATCTGCTCATGCCACTGATCATCAGGGTTGGCTAGCTGAGGCAAACTGGTGTACCAATTCGTTTGCTGCTGTTTTTTAGCCATAGTGCGACTCAGAATGTAGGGTAAGCGTCTGATCTATATAAGGGAAAAGAGATTAGCCTTTGAGAGCTTTAACAAAATTCTGTCGATAAGACTTGTTCGCTAACATCACGGGCCACAGCAGGGTGAGAACAAGACGGTTAGAGGTGAAATTCGTCTGTCTAAATCCAGCCCAAAAGCGCCAACCACCACCGGTATAGATGATGATTAACAGTAGCCAGACAAAAAAGGGCATAAACGATGTCCTCCTAATCGAACGTTCGACGATAGATAATGCCTCAATTTTAGTTTACTGATTCGGTAATTGTTTGCATCTGCACAGTTCTGTAATGCCGTTTTGGTTTACGCTGAAGCTACAGATCAGCACTACTGGTTGAGATTAGGTTCTCGTCCTAAATCTATAAAAGTAAGTCAGACCTTATCAACGCCAGGATGTCATGATGAAAATGACCGTCGAGGGAATCAATGATGCCCCAGTCTTCTCATGAACCAGATGTGGTATCTGTCGAGATTGAAGTCATCACGGATGATGACTATCAACAGACCCTAGCGGAACAAGAGCACCTGGCCGAGCAAGATAAAAAAGCAAGGGAGCAAGCTCGGCAAATTTTGCAACGCTATGATCAGGGCTTCACGCCTAATTTAATTCAAGATATTCGCCTGTCTGCTTTTGATTCTTTGACGGCCAGTAGAGCCATTATGCAGCTATTACGACTCAGCCTGGCGGAAGATGAATACTGTGCCGTGGGAGAACCTCGATTGACCTATACGCGAGGGCGAAATTTTGCGATCGCACGGCAATGTGGTCACGTGCTTTACCAACTCGGCGGTCTGAAATTAATGGAGCATGTTCTAACGCGCCTGATTCCACCTTTTGATCAAGACAACCTGAGTCAAGCATGGCAAAGCATCGAGACGGGAGCCAAAGCCACTTTTAGACCCAGTCCCAGCCCTAAACGTCCGAAAGCCTCACATTAAGTATTCCTAATTTGGCGTCTAGACGGTCGTGCATCAAAGAAGTGTGGGTTTGTTAAACCTATAGGGAGTTGAGTTATCCTATCTTCTGATGCAATGTCCTCTATGTGGTCATCCAACGACCCACAAACACGGTAAAACCAGTAAAGGCAGCCAACGTTACCGTTGCCCCCACTGTCACCAAACCTTCAGTGAGACCTTTGATACCCTTTATTATCGCCGTCAGAT
>NZ_JANQOP010000201.1 GCF_028285745.1 Acaryochloris sp. IP29b_bin.137
CTTCATCCGTGGAAACCTGCTTCTGTAAGGAGTGAATGCCCTCGTTCTCAGTTCCAGCATTAAATAACAAAACAAATACACGCATGATCCTGAGTTGAAATAGATAGACCTTTGATCGACCACTAGAGGGTGCTGAACAAGAATAACATTTACCTCTATAATCGTTTTTTGTCTGTGCAATGATAACAAGGTTAAACAACTCACGCTGAGCTATATTGAAACCTCGCTTGGGGGACAGAATATCTGAAGATGGCGATCTTGTTCAAATCAGTTTTACTCTGCTGTGGGTTGTCGGTTGCTAGGGAACTAACCCCTAGAAAAGCCTTCTGTAATAAGGTTATAGTGCATTGATTCAGACTTAGATTTAAAGGGCCCACTACTTATCTGTCAACGGTACCCCCCTGAGGGATGTTATGCCCCAACCTTCCCCTTCCGGGCAAGCCTCTCGTCCATCTCCTCCCCATCGACGCTTTACTCGCCTTCACGTTTTGCTCATTGTAGTTGGATTGCTACTGGCTGCGATCGCAGGGGTGAGCACGTGGGTGCTGCGATTTATTGACGAGGACTTAACGCCCCTTGTGGCAGAGGAATTGAGTAAGACCTTAAATCGCCCGGTCAAAATTGGGGATGTTCAAAATTACTCCCTAACCCATATTCGGTTTGGCCCTTCGGAGATTCCCGCATGTTCGCCTCAGCAAGGTTGTGCAAAAGCAGATGCTGATTCCGCCCAAATGGAGGCGGTCGATATTCGATTTAATTTATTGCCGATTTTATGGAGTCGTAAACTGCATCTAGAGGCCACGCTGATTAAACCCCAGCTGTACTTGGATCAGACCAAAGATGGCGAATGGATTGCCACACGGCTTCGCTCGGGTCCATCGGAGGCTTGGATTAAGGTCAAGCTGAATCAACTGCGGGTGCGGCAAGGAATCGCTCAGCTCGATCCGGCCCAAACTGAGACTCGACGCTTAAGCAAGCTTAACGGCACCCTCAATTTCTCCAATCCTGACACCCTCTACTTCAATACCCAAAGCCAGGTGGATTCAGGTGGGAGACTTTCAGTAAAAGGGGCATGGCAATCTGCTCAAAAGCAGCTAGAGATCAATGCCCAAACTAAGGATCTGGTGGCTGCTCCCTTAATGGGCTTGTTACCGAAGCTTCCTTTTCAGATCAACCAGGGGCAGTTCAATGGCCGATTCCGCGTTCAATTAAGCCCACAACAGCCTGTTATCGTCCATTCGGATTCAACTCTGTCTCAGGGGGATATTTGGATTCCTAAGCAAGCTATTCGCATCCAAGCCAATAAGATTCGCAGCGATGTCCGTATTGAAGTGCCCTCCCGGCGTCCGGTTGAGCTGAAGGGAGAGGCCTTCCTAGAAGGCGCGAGGGCAGATGTTCCCGAAGATCTGATTTTAGAGAATCAACGCCAGCGGCCTCGCCGCCTCTCTCAACTCCAGGGGACCGTTAATTTCCCAGGGCTGAAGCAGCGATTCCGCTTTGACCTCAAGGGGCGGATGGGCCAACAGGGGCGGCTTAAGGCCAAAGGGGTTGCTTCTTTTTTGGAGCAACAGACCCAGATGCGGTTACAGCTCCAGAATTTGCCCGCCCCTCTCTTTGACCAAGCCTTTCAACTGCCCGTGACTGTCGACTCGGGTCAAGTCAGTGCTAGCCTCCGGGTCAAACTCCGCCCCAAACAACGCCCTGATGTGCAAGGCACTGCCCTACTTAAGCGGGTTGAAATGGGGATTGTCAACGTTCCTCAACCCTTTAGTCGCGTGAGAGGGTTTCTTCGGTTTAAGGGAATTGCGGTTCGCCTGGAAGGACTCCAAGGGGACTATGGGCAGATACCTATGCAGGCGACGGGTTGGATCGACCCAGATCGCGGCTATAGTTTGGTGGGAAAGACCGAGTGGGTAGACGCTCAACCCACCCTGGAAACCCTACAAGTAACCGGTTTACCCTTTCCCGTGACTGGACAGTTCAAAGGGGATAATCTCCGATTTGATGGACCCATTGATCAGCCAATTTTCTCGGGTTCAGTTCAACTGGCAAAACAGCCTAAAGTGGATCGGGTGCCCTTTAAGCAGCTAACGGCACAGTTCAAATTGGCCGATGCCCTTCTCAAAATGGAGGATATTGAGGCCGAACCAACGGTAGGCGGATGGTTTCGGGGCACCGCTCGCTTTGAGGTCCAGCCAAGGGGACAGTTACTCACTCAGCTTGAAGCCAGCGATATTCCGGGGAATGCGATCGCACAGTTCTATCAAGCCGATCCGGGTTTTCCCTTGGGTCCCCTCCAGGGGCAGATTAAGGTTTTTGGTCCCCCCGAGGACGTGCGCACTAATGTCGATTTTCAAGCGCTACAGGGGCAGTTTCCCACCACAGGCAATATCTTTGTCCGCCAAAATATTGCCCAACTCAGACGGATTGTCACTCAAATTCCTGGGGGTGAACTGCGCACTCAAGGCCAAATTAAAGATAACCGAGTCAACGTTACGACAACAACGCCAGGTGTGGCCCTCAAGGCTTACACGCCCGATGCTCGGGGACTGATGACGGGGCAGCTCCAGATTGCAGGCCCCTTTGATGGCTTTAGTGTCAACACAGCCAGAGCCCAGGGACAGGCACTCTTTTCTGATGGTATCGCCATCGTTTACGACCCCATCTCGGCGCAACTGCGGTGGGATGGCCAGCAAATTCTGGTGGATCAAGCCACCGCCCCAGGCTTTTGGTCCCAAGGTCAAGTGGGCTTGGACTTTGATACCCCTCAAGGCCCTCAGCTAACAACCCTGAATCTGGCAGTTCGTTCTCGGGGCTATGATTTGGGGCTGTTTCCCCCCTTTGGTCCAACACAAGTCAAAATGGCGGGGCGGGCCGATCTAGTCGGTCAACTAACGGGTACGGTGGCAGATCCCTACCTAGAGTCCACGGTACAGCTGAACAACCTGCTGGTGGGCGGTGTCCCCTTTGAGCCTGTGCTTAAAGGCAAAATGCGTTATGGCCAACAAGCTCAGCTAGATTTGCGTGTGTCTGGACGGCGCGATCGCATCAACCTCGCCTTAAATTCCAATCAATTACCCACATCCTTTGATATTCGCCGCGATCAAGCCTGGGCGGTCGGTCAGACTGAGCAGGGAAAGCTGAACTTAGAATTGCAAGCGGTTCCCCTTGCGGCCTTAAATTGGCAACCGATTGAAACTCTCGGACCGCTTTCAGGGAAAGCTTCGGGGCAGTTTTCGCTTCACCCGGCCACTTATGCGGGAACTGGAACCCTGATGGTGAGCCGACCGGCTATTGGCAAGCTAGTGGGAGATCAATTTTTAGGTCGGTTTCAATTCACAGGTGATACCATTCGCTTGCAGCAGGGGGAATTGCGCGATCGCACCAATCTCTATCAGATCCAAGCCAACGTCATTCCCGGCCTTAATCCTAAATTTTCCGGAACCCTAACCGTCCGCCAGGCAGAACTTGCTGATCTGTTGGCGGCTGCCACCTCGCTCGACCTGAATCCATCTGCCCCTCAAACCCAGCTTCAAGGGAAAGCCGCAGACGTTGAGACATCACCAGTCGGCTCCGCCCAAGGGTCACTCCTGATGCAGCTTCGACGTCTAGCAGAGTTGGATGCTTTGGCCCAGCAACAACAAGCACAAGCTCCCCCGGACCCCCTGTTCCCGAATTTAACTGAATTAACCGGTAAGCTGGGGGGGCGATTGCAATTCTCTGGATCGCTACAATCAGGCTTCGATACCCGCTTTGCCCTGAAAAGTCAGGATCTCAAATGGGGGAATTATGCGGTTGATCAGATTATTGCCAAAGGCCAATATGCAGACGATACCCTGAAACTCAGCCCTTTCCTTATTGCCACAGGGGATCAAGAAGCCCGTTTCCAGGGGACAATTGGTCGCCAACAGCAATCGGGGCAGTTCACCCTCAAAAACTTGCCCTTGCAAGGGCTAAATCAGTTTCTTGAGCTGCCGTTTGAGGTAGCGGGCACCGTCAATGGTTATGCGACCCTTGCAGGTACGATTTTTAATCCCCGTTTACAAGGTGAACTCAATTGGACCGCAGCGAGGGTGAACACCATTCCCCTCAATCAAGCTAAGACAACCTTTGACTACGATCAGGGACGATTAACCTTTGCGGGAGGGTCAGAGGCGATTCCGCTGCAGTTTGCAGGAAATATTCCTTATCAATTACCCTTTACCACTGTGGGGCCTAGTAGCGATCAATTGCGGGTCTCTCTGAAGCTGAAAGATCAAGGGTTATCCCTGGTCAACCTATTCACGGATCAGGTTCGCTGGATTGGGGGACAGGGCGAAGTAGACCTGGCGCTTACCGGATCTTTAACCCAACCCACCATGCAGGGGAATATTCAGTTTAATCAAGCGACCCTGGGGTCTGATCTGTTATTCGAACCCCTTACCCAGGTCACGGGCAAGATTCAGTTTAATCGTGATCATCTTCAGATTGATCGATTAACCGGACTGTATAGTCGCGGAGAACTGGAAGCTAAAGGTCAATTACCCATTCTCTTGCCGGAAGGCTCACCATCCTCAGCATCCTTAGAAGTCGCTCTCAAGGGCCTCCAACTCAACGTAAAAGGGTTGTACAAAGGACAAATCGATGGCGATCTGAATATTTCGGGTGCCTTGCTTGCCCCTCAACTGGGCGGTGTAATGGCGTTGACCAATGGACAAGTCATTTTGGCGGATGTTAATGTCGCTGCTTCTGAGTCTCCGGGGCAATTAGCGACCGCAGCACCGTTACAGTTTAATAATCTAAAGGTTCAGCTCAACGAAAATGTTCGAGTTACACAGCCCCCTTTGCTGAGTTTTGTTGCAGGAGGGCAGGTAACCGTCAATGGTTCCGTGAATACCCCTCGCCCTGAGGGTAAGATTCGCTTTCGTCAAGGCTCCGTTAATTTGTTTACCAGCCGCTTTCGAATTGACTCACGCAGAGATAATTTTGCTGAGTTCGACCCTAGTTTCGGATTAGATCCGTATCTCAATATTGGTATGGTGACCACGGCAACGGATATCGTTGGGGGGCGGGCCACCGAGTTGAATGAGTTTGAAGATTTGCCTGCTGGTCGGGTTGGTGCCATTGAATCCGTTCGAGTTCGGGCCATGGTGGAGGGACGCGCCAGTGAACTGGTCAATAACTTTAATCAGGTGGTGCAACTCTCCAGTACTCCTAGCCGCTCAGAAGGCGAAATCCTAGCCTTGTTGGGGGGAAGCGTCCCCAATTCTCTAGAAGATGGCAACACAGAGTTAGCCCTCGTCAATCTGGCCAGCTCAGCATTCTTAACCGGTTTTGAAGGATTATTTGCGGATGCACTGGGGACGCGGGCCAGTTTTCGCCTCTTCCCGGTGTTAATCCCTAATGACGACCAAGATGAGTCTGTATTGGCATTTGGTGCAGAGCTGGGATATGACGTAACCGATCGTTTTTCGGTGTCCGCATTACAAATCTTAACGGGATTAGATGAATCGACTTTGTTTAATGCCAGTTACGACATTAATGATCAACTGCGCGTTCGCAGTGCTATCAGTACTGATGGGGAAGCTGTTGGCATTCTCGAATATCGTATCCGGTTTTAGCATTTATGACCCTCGCAACTTGGATTACCGTCTCGCGCTTGTTTGCCCTCCCTTTTCTTCTATATGGACTACGGCCCGATGTTGCGGATATTTCACCCTCAGTACGGTGGATTTGTTTGGCAATCTTTTTGGTTGCTGCCAGCACAGATTGGCTGGATGGCTATCTTGCCCGTAAATTGGATCAAGTGACGGATTTGGGGAAGTTTCTCGATCCCCTAGTGGATAAATTGCTTATTCTGGGACCCCTGATTGCCCTGGTTGAACTCCATCAAATCCCTGCTTGGAGCGTTGTAATTGTTTTGACTCGTGAGCTGGCTATTGCAGGGTGGCGAGTGCAGCAAGCTCAGGTCTCGGGGGCTAATGGGTGGGGCAAGATAAAAACGGTGGTTCAGGTGATTGCGCTGGCTCTCCTAATAGCTCCCCTTTCGGGGGTATGGACAACGGTTGCTTTAGGGATTTATGCCCTGTCCATTTTCTTGACCATTGCCTCTGGGGTTGTGTACCTTCTACCCCAAGTGAGTGCATCAGCATAGTACATCGTGAATCTTGCCCAGTTGCGTGCGTTGAATTAGAAAGTTTCTTTTAGATTTCCTTAAGTATTTTTAGTCCTCCGTATTTCCCACAAATGGCTTTTTGGGGGGGCAAAAAATATGCAAAAGTATGTGTTCGAACTGTAGATGTAGACTTACTAGCTAAATTGGTATAAGCACAACTCAAAATCAACAAAATTGTTTGTTTTTTTCTCCGCAAGATTACTGAGAAATTTAACTACTACATACCTGTAAGGCTTAGTGTGAGAAGCTTGTGTATTTCTACGGACATAGTATTCCAGTGATATCACGGAAGAATTTTTTGATGGGTTAGCGCACACTACAAGTAGTAGATTCGTAATTCTTGGACATACTGCCTACCCAGACCCCACTCCCTTTTGGAAAAAGAAGATCTTGCTTAACCGTAAAGCAGGATCCGGGTGATCAGAAATAGTCAAGTCCCTTCGTCTCACTCATATCGTCACTTAACTCCAGCAATCATATGAAAGTTATCCATTCACATGATAATTCCGGCAACTCTGAGAATAAGCAACCTATTGAGATGCTGAAAGACGGACAGCTATTATTTTTGTCTAAAAATTCTCCGGCAGGTTTGATTTTGCAAAAGCCTTATTATGCCGAGTATATTGGCCCCGGTGCTGCCATTGGAGGAATGTTTGATTTACAGTGCATCACAATTCACCCCTTGGGACAAGCAGAGCTAAGTGTTCCTGAGACCTTGGATGATCGCCAAGATGCCTTCCAAAGAAGAATGGAAGATATTGAAGCAATGCAGCAGATTTGTGAAAAAGATCTTCCGGTTGAACGGGCTGTTGCGGTACTGGAGATGTTGTCTCAACAATTTCATAAAGAAGAAATTCAAATGATATCCAATGATATTTTGGCTAAGCTAGTGGGGGTCTTGCCTTCTACGATGGCTGCGGCATGGCAACAGGTATCCCATTCCAGCCAAAAACGGAATTCACCCGCTCAGTCTTACCAGGAAGAACCCGCCTATGCCTCCCATGAGGTTGCCTTTGCTTGATGGCATCCTAACTCTACCCACAACAATGACTGAGGTTAGGGCTTTCTAGCTGTCAGCTAAACCTAATTGAACAATTCACCAACTGGTTCTTTGCGTTAACGGTCCAAAGAACTAGTTGGTGTTTTTTGCATTGAGGTGATTTTACCGTTCAGATTTTATTAACTGCAGGATGTGATGTACGGATAGTGCTGTCGTCGTTCTTATAGCGCTTAATAACCGCCAAAACTGCTGCTAAAAATTGATTAGAGTGTTGATTTTGGCTGAGGCAATGTCGAAGGTTAAGGAGAATGATGAGCACAAAAACTTTTCGCCTCATACGCTGGTGCCCATTAAACGCCTGATTTCTAAAACCGAGCATAGTAAAAGCGTCAACGCCGTGTACAATGCTCTATGAGAGAGGGAATCCTTTTTGCGATCGCAGAAGACCACCCGTAATTTTTATAGGTGGTTATTTTCAAGTGGCATCTACATAGATTCCGCCCTTCTCTGAGGCGTTGTCCTTGGTGTCCCCATGCACCCAGAGCATAGCACTTACTTCCCTAAAGTGCAGATTCTGTGAAGGTCATCGTCTTATGACATTACCGATAGAAATTATTGTTGGCTCTAAAGCTAAAAGTCTTACCAAACATGGTCATCAGTGCCTTGATGGCAATCTGG
>NZ_JANQOP010000221.1 GCF_028285745.1 Acaryochloris sp. IP29b_bin.137
ATAGGGTAGTCGTTTCGGCCACCCTATTTTCTTTGAAATCACACTGCCCTATCTACTGCTGACTCTAGATTTGAAGTACCTTGTCATCCCCAAAGGTCAACGAACCAAATAAGTAAGAAAATGAGCCAGATAGAAATGTCTGTCGATTGAAGTTATAGGTGACTTTGGCACTTAGTTGATGCCGAATGTCTAAATTATCTGCACCAATAAAATCATCAATGATGACTCGATAGCCTAGCTGTCCAGTTAGTTTAGGTGCTAAATCATAGTTTAAGTTTAACCCTATACGATGAGAGAATCGATCGCTATTCATAGTACTGGTAAATATTGTTAAAAAGTCATATTGAGAATTAAGCGTCAACTTATTTGCTGAAACTCCTGTGAGTAAATCTTCTCGATACAAGGTAAGCTGAGCTGCATTCTCCACTAAGTCATTTGTTGAACCTACTCCAAATACGTCTCTTCTAACCCATCCCAGTTGTCCAATTGTTTTATTCCCAAACCGTTGTTGTAATCCAAGCTTTGTATTGATTGAATTAAAACCTGATGACTTAGTAAATCGGATAAATCTGCCTTCTATTTCCCCAATTAAGTTAGTCTTTGCTCCCAATTTAGGTGTTGCTTGCAGGGTAGCACTGTTAGTAAATTGAGTGCGAGCGGGAATCGTAGCAGCAATACCAGAGGTTGTGTTGACGGAAGATCGTAATTTCAACCGTACATATTTCTTTTTCTGCTTAGAAACTGGTCTTAATCCTACATCAGATTTACCAGGAGTAAAGAGCTGATCAGGAGGAGGTGGTGGTGGAGTAGGGAAATCAGTTGATCTTTCCTCAGTTAAAGTGCTATCTGCTTGGAGAGGTATGTGTTGTAATAGATCAACTGCACTATGAGAGCTATATGTAGTAGATCCAGGTTCACTATTATTACCAATTTTGTCAAGTTCTTTGATAATAGTAGATGAAGTACCTGGATCTTCAGTTGCATATAGTCTCAAAGATTTTTTTGGGCTTATATGGTTTTCAAATAGGAATCTTTTTTTTGAGAGAAATGAATAATTACTATCAGACTTTTTGGAAGAATAATTTATCTCAGTTTGATCTGCTATTGGTTTGGGTTTAGCATTAGTGATTCGATTTAAATCCCATATAAGCCAACTAGATACAATGCCAACTAAAACAAGCGAATTGTGCATGCTTACTGTCCCAAATAATTATTAATCCATCTAATTTTAGTAGAATAGGATTTTTCAACGTTTTTGATAGTCTTTATGTATTGAAATGATCGCAGACTAAGATCTACTGTTATTAAAAATATTTTGTGAATGACTGTATCAGATTAAGTTTGAATTAAATCACTAAATTTAGAAAGAACACATGATAAAAGGCTTTTATTAGCTTTTTAAAAAGTATCTAGAGTATTCCTTGTTATTGAGATTTATTTATTCTAAAGGAGCTGTTGTACCATCTAGATTTTGATCTTCTAAAGGAGCTGTTGTACCATTGAGATCCACTGTTCCTGGGAGTGGATCGTCGGGACCCACATTATTGGAAGGGCTGCCTTCTGGGCCTGGACTATTTAAATCACTTTCTGGTCCACTGATAGGAATTGCCTTTACAGTTTCTTCTCTAACGGCAAAAAGCATTTCTTGAATATCTCTGGGTTGCTGCCTGATGTAGTTTATATCTTCTTGAGTAGGGCCTAACCCAAGAGTGAGACGATTATTTTGATAGAATGCTCTTAAATTAATGTCTATTGGCGTACTAATTTCTCCATCGATCGTAATATTTACTTCTTTCCCTACTCCTAGTAGAATTCTTTCACCTGTCCTATTACTTGTGACAGTAACACCACTGTCTTTTGTCAGAACGCCAACAGTTGTTCCTTGCGTTTTATCGTGAATGATATATAACGCTGTTCCAGATGATCGTGTTGTAGCTGATGGCGTAATTGTCTCGCAAGCTGAATCAGGTGCCGGCCCTTTGTGCAAATAGACAACTTCGCCTTGGGCTAAATGTAATTTACATTTTTTTGTTGGTGCGAATTGGGTTTCAGTTCTTACTCCTTGGAAATATCCAGTTTTACGAGATCCCGTACTACGAAGCTTAAGAAATAAATTAAGTCCACTCCTATCACCAGAACGTACCCATTCCTCTTTTAATAAATATTGCTTACTAGATGGAATAGTTGACCAATTTTTTCCTCTACCTATACGGACATCCCCTTTAATCTCTACCAAATCTACACGTTCGAAAGCCAAACTAGGAATATTTAAAATCAGTACTAAACAGGCGCTAGCTAAAAGGTCTCGGCTTAGAGAAAGAATTGAATGATTTATTGATTTAGCCACTGATAATCTCCTCTTATTACAGTATCTATATCTGATATTTTATGGTTTATTTTTTTGATTACCTCAAACTAATTTCTTAGTAGTTTAATGAATTGCATAACAATGGAAACCGCCTAATCAGCTTAAAGCCATATTAGGAAAGGGCTTGATGCTTCTATAATTCTGAAAACCGCTATGGCTTTGTTAGCTTTATTTTCTTTGATTTAACTTCTGCAAGAGCTGATATATTTATCAATTCAAAATCTTGAATAAGTCTACAAGAAAAATATCGGTAGTTTCAAACAAAAGACTATTGAGAAAAAACAAACATAATATATAAACTTCTTACCTATATTTTTCGGCTAGCAACCTTAGTAATACGCTTCATGAAATAAAACTTAACTAAATTAGTTACACTAAAAAAAGCTCTACAACTTGTTTATATTTTGGTTGTAAATAGTTTGACTTAAATAGCTAACATATTTTCTTCGCGAGGAAAATCGCAGAAATTTATCTAGTGATTTTTAGTATGTATTCTTTGGGCACTATTCAGCTAAAGAGTGACACATTCAATCCCTCTGGCTGTCTATATCAGAGGAGAAAAATTGCTTTATCGCAATATATGGTTTTAGTGAAGAGGGTTCAAATTGCTGCAATCTGGCATTGGCAAATATCTGAGGAGTGAAGGAACCATGGGTGGTGATGACTGATGAATCACGCACTTTACAGACCGTGTGGCAATACGCTTTGAGGTCCCAAGTAGAGTAATTATTTCTCGATAGTAAATCTGGAGTATTTGAGCTAGAAGAGTTGACAATTCTCTGTGCTGATGCCCTTGAACGGCTTTACTTGGTTGCTGCTAGCACTACTCAGGGGATGGCTGTTCTCATTAAAGGGCTGTGCCAACAGGTTGATCTGCATTGACAACGAGGCATGAGTTATCTCAAGATTGGATTGCGATGCTTCAAAGGGGCTGACCATAAAGGACGGGAGTTGTTGAGATCAGCTCTCCTATTCATCAATGATCCACAACTGTGCTTTGCCTCTAAAAAAGCCCACAAGAAACACTACAACAAAATTTGACTCTTCCGTATCCGCTCTTTACAGCTCAAGGCTTTATTGAAGATCTGTCAGGCAGTCAGGGATAGGAGGCTAATTTGAGTGACATCGGTTTACCTAATCGTTGAGCAATCAGCCGAATCTCCTGAGCAAAGGGGACAAAATGTTGCTAGCTCAACCAACACCCGTCGGCCAGATACTCTTACCTGGGCTGCACCATTAATCAAGGCACATCGCAAACGTTCCCTCTGGACCTTTGCCAACACAGTTCCACGAGCCGCTTAACGTAAAGTGATCATCAGTAGATAAGCTACTTGCGCTAAAAACAGGCGAAACTGATTAGCCGTAAAGTTGCGACAACTAAGATCCCCACATCTGAACTCAAGTCAAGGTCTGCAAATTTTACACACATACGGATGTTGCTGGTAAAAGTCGAAGGTTACATCACTGTCACAGGTTGTCATGCCACAATAACGCTACAAATTCTTTGGAAAGCTTAAGTCTACTATGGTTCACGCTCTTTTCCCTATAACAGTGAAACTATTCATGAATAATCCAGGCTCAAGGCCGCCGCATTCTCCTGGCTCAAATTAAAACATGTGTATTATTGAGATTGCATAAGTCATTTAATGATCTACGTAAATCCCCTGATTTTTTGGTACAGTTCTTGAATTATGCTTAGCCTAGGCCATTACAGAAGTCTTGTGCTTACTTCGTTTAAGATAAAGACTAGGCCAATATGCAGGTAGATTTAGACCGTCTGAGTTTTCATGTTGTCTATGATCTAGTCCAAGCAAAATAAAGGGAAACTTTACGAGCTTCCTGGTTCTCATTGTGATTTTGCAATTCTAACCATGAACCCGAAATAATAGCACCTGGTTGATTTAAACAGAAATTCTCGTGAAAATACGGAGTATCCAAAGTTAGCTAGATAGTCCTAGCAGGGAATCCTTAAGTGAAGAGCTGTGGGTCTCATGGAGGTAAAAGGGAAAAGAGACATGACAACAGTAATGGTAGTTGATGACAGCCCCACCATGCGCGCCATGTTAACAGATATGTTGCAGCGGAATGGTTTAGACGTCATTGAAGCAGAAGATGGATTAGCAGCCAAAACAATGCTGCAATCCAGTCGTTACCCAGACTTGGTAATCACCGATATTGTGATGCCCCGGATGAATGGCTATGAACTGTGCCGTTGGGTAAAAAACGATCTGAAAGATCTCAACTTACCCGTCATTATGTGCTCCACCAAAGGAGAGGCATTTGATCGTCATTGGGGGATGAAACAAGGAGGGGATGCCTACATTACCAAGCCCTTTAATCCTACAGAGATGTTGGAACTGATTCGTAAGCTCCTAAAGACCCGCGCAGAATCCTAGCTAGGGTTTGGGTCAACCACGATGGGAATCGAGATTGAACGCAAATTTCTAGTCATCAGTGAAACATGGCGATCGATGGGGTCTGGAGTCCCTCTTATTCAAGGGTATTTAGCTGACAGCAATCCAACCACGGTTAGAGTTCGTATCGCAGGTGAGAAAGCTTTTCTCACTATAAAAGGCAAAGTCCAAAATTTAACGAGACAAGAGTTTGAATATAAGATTCCAGTCGCTGATGCTCAAGCGATGATGAATCTTTGCTACCCAAGAGTCGTTGAAAAAACGCGTTATAAAATTGCTGTTTCGGATCTGATCTGGGAGATTGATGAATTTTCAGGGACCAATCAGGGGTTAGTCCTTGCTGAAGTAGAGCTGTCCGCTCCCGATCAATCGGTCATCTTACCAGACTGGGTGGGCCAGGAAGTGTCTGATGATCCCAGATACTTTAATTCTTATTTGGCTGCTCATCCCTATTCAACTTGGGGAGGGTAGATCATTACCGATAGAGGAATGGGAGCCAAGCGGGTTTATCCCTTGCTATCCGCATTGACGTTAAAGAGAAACGGTACTTGGCCCCCGTCTTTCCCACTGATTAAAACGCGAGGCATTTGGGAACCTCCCTGTCTCCAGGCTTCGATGGCTTCCTTTTGCAGCACCAATTTTCCCCCTTGATCTTTCAGAGTTTCGGCTAGTAAGCGTTGGGCTTCTGCTTTACCTTTAGCTCGATTTACTTCAGCTAGGGCTTCTTGCTCGGCTTCTCGAGCTATATAAACCGCGCGTTGGGCGCGTTGTTCGGCAATTTGTTTTTCTTCGACGGCCTGGGCAAATTCGGGAGAAAAGTCCAGATCGACTACACTCGTATCCAGAACAATGATGCCGTATTTTTCCAGACGCTTGCTCAATGCCTCATCAAAATCCGATTTCAGCACTTCCCGTTCAGTAATGGCTTCCTCTACCGTGCGACGGGAGGCGGCAATTTTGAAGGACTCTTGCGTCTGCGGTGCAATAATTTTGGAAACAATATTTTGTAGCGATCCTTGCTTGCGTCTGACTTCTACCACTTCTGTGGCATCAAGTCGAAAGTTAATAGCAAAACGCGCTGTTAGATCTTGTAAGTCTTTGGTGGAACTTTGTGCAGGCACTTCAAATTTTTGGACCGTCAAATCGTAGATATCGACCCTGGAGATAAAGGGCGCTTTAATGTGAATACCTTCTAAGAGGGCCCCATCGCGCGCTTTACCCAAAATACTGAGAACACCAGCTTGGCCTGGGTTAATGATCACAACGGAATTGAGACCCAACAGTACGAGTAGTGCAATAATAATTCCAAGATTTGCTGGATTCCAATCCTTCATGCCTGAGCCTTCTTGCTGATCTTGCCTTTCTCAGGGTAGCTGATTTATCCCTTTCGAGGGAACGGATTTGGCTTCGATTTTCTTCGATCGCTGTTTAGGCAGCAGAACCGTGAAGGTGGTTCCCTGTTGCAAGGCGCTGTTAACCGTCATCTGACCCTGGTGATTGTGGCAAATTGCTTGTGCGATCGCAAGTCCTAACCCCGTTCCCATAACTTTCCCTGAGGGAGACGGGTGATGATGTTCCCTTGCAGGGACCAAAGACCGCTGTCGGGCGGGATCCACTCGATAAAACCGATCAAAAACGTGGGGCAGCGCGTCCGCTGGAATGCCCATCCCCTCATCCTGAATGGCAGCTTCGAGATATGGGATGCCCTGGTGGAGACGCTGTTTCAGAGCAAGACTGACCGTCCCTGCTGAGGGAGTATATTGGATGCCATTACTAACCAGATTGGTAAACAACCGGACCAGCTGATCATAATCACCAATGACAGAAAAAGGCTCTTCGCCTGGGATCGTTGGTGGTTTAGCTTCATCTAAACTCAGGCGCAGATGGATCCCTTTACTCGTTGCTAAGGCTTGTTGCTCTTCGATGACTTCCATCAATACTGCATCCAAAGGGCAGGACTGAAGATCAAGCTGGAGCATTCCACTATCTTGACGGGCTAGAAATAGCAGATCATCCACCAGGCGACCGAGCCGCTGAGTCAGCCGCTCAATCACTTCTAACTGCTGACGCTGTTCCGGGACGTTGAGTTCTGGGTCTGCTAAAGCGACCTGGACATTGGTCTGAATCAAGGCAATGGGATTGCGCAGTTCGTGAGAGGCATCGGCTGTGAACTGTTTAAGGTGTTGGTAAGAATCTTGGATGGGTTCAATGGCTAATCCAGAGAGAAACCAACCCGTTGCTGCGACTAACCCCACCAGTAAACTGGTTCCCAAACTTAAATCAATAAATAATTGTCGGGCGGGTTTAGTGACCTCAAACCAAGGATGGCTGACTCTCAGGTAGCCCAATACATTGTCGTTAAACACAACCCGTTGGGTCAACTGACGCAACAAGTAATCTTCCGCAATTTCGACCGTTTCACCCCGATAGCCCAAACGAATCGGAACATCTAGCGGTTCAGATAGGGTAGACCATAATAAATTTCCCTCTGCATTAAACCACTCCAGATCAATCCGATCATCATCCACTTCATCCGGAGGATCGCCAAAACTCGCTTCAATATTGACTTTTAGTGAAGACGCTACCAGGGAAGACTCGGCATGACTGGCTTCCACGACTAAGGATCGTTGAACCACTTCTACAACATGGCTCAATGTGTCATCGACCCGCTCGATCAGCGTGCCCCGAACGTATAGATAAAAACCACTAGCAAACACCAGCAGCAGGATGGCGGTGACTCCGGTGTACCAGAGTGCTAACCGTCGCCGAGTAGTTTGGAACATACTGTAAGCGTTATTCTGAAGCTGTTTCCAGTGCTAATCGCTCTTTATCCCGCTTGCGCTTCTTAGCGTAAAGCTGAATGGTAACGGCCATGGCAATAACCAGGGCAAAGATAACCCAAACCGTTGCATCGGTGGGGAGGCTATTTTTAAAGACTGCTAGTAACACAATTGCCACCAGCATCAAGGTGGGGGCCTCATTTAAGGCGCGCAATTGCTGGCCGGACCATCCACAGGTGCCTTCCTCCAGCTTTTTCATCAACCGTCGGCAGTAGAAGTGATAAATCAGCAACAGGGCGACAAATGCAAGTTTGACGTGCAGCCATCCTTGTTTCAGAAGTTCTGGCTGGGTCCCTAGCATACCAATCGCCATAGCAACGGTGACCATCATGCCAGGGTTGGTAATGATCCCGTAGAGTCTTTTCTCCATCAGCGTGTATTGCTGTTTGAGGATAGCCGGTGCGGGTTCGGGTTCGTCGTTGGCTTCCACATGATAGATAAACAGGCGGACTAGGTAGAAAAGTCCAGCGAACCAAACGACCACTCCAATAATATGAAATGCCTTAAACCAAAAGTAAGCCATGACTGTGCTAACACCGCAAACAACCTAAAATCCATCCTAAACTACCCTTGCCCAGGCAGGAGAGGGAACAGCCGTTGCGTTATCTTCCTTAAAGATTAAGGGTGCCCCTCATCGATGTGCAGGGATGACTCGTCTTAAGTTGGGTGGGTTTGATTAGTCTGGAGAATGTCCTAGATCTGTGTTACTTCGTCACCGTATTGATGAGCATTGCCAGAGCAATACCGTTTCAGTCTTATGCTTCAACGAGGGGAGGACAAGTTACGCGAGTGCCGCCAAGGCCGCAGTAGCCCCCTGGATTCTTGGCTAAATATTGCTGATGATATGCTTCAGCATAGTAAAACTCAGGAGCGTCCAATATTTCAGTCGTAATCCCACCTAACCCTGCTTGGGCTAGTGCATCCTGATAGATTTTCTGGGAAGCCAACGCTAGCACCTGTTGCTGATGGGTGTACGTGTAAATTCCTGAGCGATACTGGGTTCCGACATCATTCCCCTGCTGCATCCCTTGCGTTGGATTGTGGCTTTCCCAGAAAACTTGGAGCAGTTTTTCATAACTAATGACTGATGGGTCGAAGATTACCCTAACCACTTCGTTATGCCCCGTCATCCCGGTGCAGACTTCCTGATAGGTCGGATTAGGAGTTAAGCCGCTTGCATAACCAACTGCAGTGACGTAAACCCCCTCTTGTTGCCAAAAACGTCGCTCTGCTCCCCAAAAACATCCCAAACCAAACATTGCCTGCTCCATCTCTTCAGGAAAAGGGGGAGTCAAAGGATTGCCATTCACATAATGCTGATCAGGGACAGACATAGAAGTGGAGCGACCAGGTAAGGCTTCGTCTGCCGAAGGTAAGGTTAGCTTTTTCCCAAATAATCCAAAAAGAGACATGATGATCCGTAATTCGATGCGAAAGAATAGAGAGGTATTACCTTAAGGTTAACGAATGATTCGTACCTTAGTGCAGGGTCAGGCTTTAATTCTGATGCGATGAACCGACGGTCGGGTTCATTCAGGTTTGATCACCTGACAACATACCCCACTAGTAGGGAGATTGAGAGGATCGCAGGTAGAGTGGATTACAATTGTGGGGTGCTTTGCCCTCAAAACGCTGACTTCAGTCTCCCAATCGATGGTCGTCCGACACTAGAAAAACTAACTGCAAAGCGCTTGGCGCATATGCTTCATATTCCCCGGTAAATCTGCGCGGATGGCCTCTTGGATAAAGATAGAAGGCACGGGTATTAGCGGTGTAGCGGCAACGGAATAGGTCAGAATGGTGCCTTCCCCACAATCTTGCAAGGTGAGGTCAGCAGAAAAGTCACTAAAGCTGCCGCGTTCTAGAGAAAATTGGATCTGCTCTTGGCACTGTTCCGACACTCGCAGGAAGATTTCCACATCAATGGACAGTAGGAAAAATGTTTTACGGGCGGCCTGGTAGAGGCGATGAGTATGATCCGTTGTGTGGGAAGAATTTTCCAGTATCTCGCTTTTGACAATATCAGGGAAGAACCGAACCCAACGGCTATAGTTGGTGAGCTGGGACCAAATCTGCGATCGCACCCGAGGCAGATACATCTTTGCCGTTACCGCACCTCCCCAACTCGTGTGAGAACGAATATCTAACAGGATTTCACCTTGCAATAGATCAACCATTTGTTGAGGAGAGAGGGGAGATTGAGTTGGATTAACCGCTAGGGAAGAGACACTCATAGCAGGATCAAGATGGGACATGACCGTTAAACCCCTAATGGAGGAATAACTGTCAGGGCCATCATAGCTCTATTGATTAAAAAATATGTATTTTGAGTCACAGGCTGTCCCGGGAGTGTCATAGAAGTTATCGCAACAAGAGGTCACAAATACGCAACGTCCCCTAACCGCTTCGCTTGTTAACGCCTAGTATTCCCAAATACCAACCATTGGTCATCACATGGCCTGTCTTTTCCCTTTTCAGCATAAAAATCTCATCATGCGCCACCCGTTGGAGATGTTTTTAGGGAAGGTAAGAACGTCACAATCTCTGGGAACTGCACCAAAATCACTAATACCAGCAGTTGCAAGATAATAAAAGGTATGGCGCCGCGATAAATATCTGACGTTTTGATCTCGGGTGGAGCCACTCCCCGTAAATAAAACAGAGCAAAGCCAAAGGGGGGGGTTAAAAAAGATGTCTGTAAATTCACTCCCAACAAAATGCCGTACCACAGCAAGTCCATGCCCATGGCTTGGGCAATGGGTCGAAAAATGGGCACCACAATAAAGGCAATTTGAAAAAAGTCGATAAAGAAACCTAGCAAAAACACCGTCAGCATACTGACCAGTAAGAAACTGAGTTCCCCACCGGGTAGATTTTGCAATGCATCGGAGACAAGGATGTTCCCGTTCAACCCAATAAACACTAAGCTAAAGGCCCGAGAACCGATTAGAATCAGCATCACCATACTGGTGATGCGTAGGGTGGACTCTGACACTTCCAACAGTCGTTTTAAGGACAACTGACCGTTGACCCCGGCCAAAATAATAGCGCCTAACGCCCCTAGTGCTCCCGCTTCTGTGGGGGTTGCGATTCCCCAAAAGATACTGCCTAAGACCAAAAAAATCAGGGATAAGGGCGGAATGAGAACCTTGATCACTCGAGCTGCCAGTTCTTTTCCCTGCATTTCCCGCACGGTGAGGGGCAAGGCCGGAGCAGCCTCCGGTTTAAAGATGGCAATCATGACAACATGCAGAGCAAACAGTCCGGCAATCATTAAGCCTGGAATTAAAGCCCCTAGGAATAAATCTCCCACAGGTACACCGAGTTGATCGCCCAATACCACCAGCACTACGCTGGGGGGGATAATTTGTCCCAAAGTACCCGAGGCGACAATCACTCCGGCAGTCAGCTCCTTACTGTAGTTGTAGCGGAGCATGATCGGCAGCGAGATCAGACCCATCGCTACGACAGAGGCGGCGACAACACCCGTTGTGGCTGCCAGCAAAGCCCCCACAAACACCACGGCTAAAGCGAGTCCGCCCCGAATTGGCCCAAAGAGAATGCCAATGGTTTCTAGCAGCTTTTCAGCCAGGCCTGATTTCTCCAGCATGGCTCCCATAAAAATAAAGTAGGGAATTGCCAGGAGCGTATTGCTCATCATGGTGGCGAAAATTTCCTGAGGCATCGCCAGCAGATTGGGATCTACCAAAATTTCTGGATCCACCCAGCTGATCGCGGTGGGTAACATGCAGAATAACAGGGCCACACCACTCAACGTGAAGGCCACCGGATAACCTGCCGACAGGAGGACTAAGGCGACCCCAAACATGGCTAGGCTCAGCCAGCTATAGTCCATGGTCGGTTTCTCCTTCTTGGCCTAAACTGAGTCGCTTAATTTTGACGCCATTTTTGATCGCTTCCGAAATCCCTTGCAGCAAAAGCAAGACGAAGAATATGCAGACGACTGATTTAATGGGATAAAGGGGAAGACCCCCAGCATCCGGCGAGACTTCCCAGACCTCCCAGGATTGGACGATGGGAGTCCACACATAGTAAATCATCAGACTACAAAAGGGGATGACAAACAGTAATGCCCCTAAGAAGTTGACCCAAGCTTGTCGTTTGGGGGGCCAGCGATCATAAAATGCATCCACACGCACATGGCCGTTGTGCTTAAGGGTATAGGCGGCCCCCAGCAAAAAGGTGAGGGCAAATAAATATTCCTGTCCTTCAATGAGGGAATTAGAACTGAGGTTTTGGCCAATCAAGTTGCCAATTTTCCGCCCCAAGGTATTCCAAACCCCAATCATGATCATCAAAGGAATCAGCAAAATGGTAAATTTGCCTACGCCTTCATTGATCGCATCAATGATCTGGGATAGTCGCAACAGCTTCTGCAATCTTCTAGGGACCTCCACCATCTATCTGAGACCTATCCTCTCAGATCACGGCCCTGAATCAGAAAGCAGAGAAAAAAACGGACGTTATTACTGGAATCCCCATTTCAGCCACGGAGTGGGATCGACGGCTTGACCATTCACATTTAACCCAAAGTGCAGGTGAGGACCAGTTGAAGCGCCGGTAGAACCCACCGTGCCGATAATTTCGCCTGCCCGCACCATTTGACCTTCTTTGACTTTAATATCTCGCAAATGTAAATAGACCGTATTAACCCCTTGACCGTGGTCAATACCCACAATGTTGCCATGAAGTTGAAATCCCTTGGATTCATATCCAACAAGTCGAACTTGTCCTGCAGCTGAGGCTTTAACCGGAGAGCCACCCCAACCAGCATAATCTAATCCTCGATGGTAATCGGGATCAGAGTAATCGCCATTGTAAATGCGCGTAATCCCATACCCAGCAGTGAGGGGCCCATTATTGGGACGCAGGAACTTGCCGCTCCAGAGTTTTTTGGGAGAAACAATCGCCTTAAAGGCATCCACACGATCAAATTCGAAGTCTGTGCCTGACCCTTTACCTGGTGGTAACCAAATGCTCTGGGTCCGGAACCATTGTTTACCAATCCACAGCATCATATTGCGAGTGCGTTGATTCCCGGTCACGATTAGGCTGCGACGACCATGTTTTTCTAAGGGAATGGTGGGTAAAAAAGCCCGCCAGCGGTTGGTCGCGATGGGATAGACGGGCAGTTTTTTCCCTGCAACTTTGACAACGGGTGCTTGAGTGAGTTGCTCGCCTGGATCTGGCTTGATGGTAATGGCCAGAGTGTCACCCAGATTGGGTCTCTTAGGGGTTACAGTGACGTCTAAGGCTTGGGCGGGTAGGGAGGTAGCACTTTCTAATGTTGCCAAAAGAAGAAAGCTCAGCCAACGAAGGTTTTTATAAGTCATGCAGAGATAAACGATGCAGTCTATAAATACATAGTCTAGATGAAATACATAGTCTAGATGGTAATGGCTGGAGTTCCGCTAGCGGTTATCCCAGCCAGGATACGCCTTCATGTAAAGTATTTGGGATGGGCGATTGAGGGGGTTGACCCGATAAAGGCCGTTGACGCCGAGTCAAGCCGTCTTGCATGTCTGCTTCAACTGTTGTGTCACGTTCTGGCAGCACGACCCTTTTCATGATGAATTCAATGGTCTGCTCCTTCACCCACCCCCGGGCCACGACAATTTCCCCAAAAGGCATCGCTGTAACAGTTTGGTCGGCTAACGCGACACCGACTTGAGCATCGGTCAGCAAGCCTGCCTCCACTAAATAAGCCCCTATCGGTTGATAGGGATGAGACTTCCGGCGGTCAACCCCCTGGTTCATGGTTCGTTTCCTTCCACTGCAAACCAATCTGAACATTTTGCCCCTCAACCGTTTGGGTTTGATGTTGAGCGAGCGCTGGCGGAAATTAAAGGCTCGATGGTATCAGGCTGAGTTCAGGTCTTAACCTCATCATCTTACACCTGGGCACTTGACTAAGGTTTAGGCTTGAGGAAGACGATAGCTTGCTTCCAGACGATGGTTGGCTGATCATAGTGATCCAATAAGCAAATACAGAAATTATCTTGCCAACGGACTTTGCCCACGAGTAAATCATTGGTGATCAATTTGATTTCGACTTCCGATTCTTCCTGAATCAGGGTTTGCATTTGCCGAAAACTAGGCAGTTTGACATCAAGTTCGGTTGACATTATTTTCGTTGCGAGATGGATAAATGGACAAATAAGTCAATGCGGAGGTGATCCGTGGAGCCATTATAGAGATGGTTTATCCTGCCATGATACCCATAAAATCTTGGCATAGACTTCTTGAGTTGCCGGAGTAGTATAGAGAGACGCTGTTTGTGCCGAAGGAATGCTGATGCGGGTTGAGTTTACAAAATATCAAGGATTGGGAAATGATTTTATCCTGATTGATAATCGCCACCACGCTCAGACCTGTTTGACGCCAGAACAAGCGATACAGATGTGCGATCGCAACTTTGGTATCGGTGGTGACGGCGTTATCTTCGCTTTGCCTGCCGAAGGCGACACGGACTATACGATGCGCATCTATAACTCCGACGGCTCTGAACCGGAGATGTGCGGGAATGGCATTCGTTGTCTAGCTCGCTTCCTAGCCCACTTGGAAGGTAAGCCACCTCAAACAGAGATTACCTATCGCATCCATACCTTGGCAGGAACGATTACCCCTAGCCTACAAGCTGATGGTCTAGTTCAGGTGGATATGGGCCCCCCCTATCTCGTTCCCCAAGAGATTCCAACGACCTTAGGGCAAGGCACCGAGCCAGTCGTCAATCAACCCCTAGAAGTGGGGGGACAGTCTTGGTTAGTGACCTGTGTGAGTATGGGCAACCCCCATTGCATCACGTTTGTTGAAGACTTAGAAACCCTTGAGTTTCAGACCCTCGGTCCTCAGTTCGAACATCATCCTGTGTTCCCTCAACGGATCAACACTGAGTTTATTCAGGTCATCCGTCCAGATTATTTAAAAATGCTGGTGTGGGAACGCGGTGCTGGTCCAACCCTAGCTTGTGGCACTGGGGCATGTGCGGTTCTAGTGGCAGGAGTTCTCACGGGCAAAAGCCAATCGCAAGCAACGATTGAGCTTCCAGGCGGGCCTTTGCGAATTAGCTGGGATGGAGCAGGCCAGTCCGTTTATATGACCGGTCCAGCTGAAAAAGTATTTACGGGGATTTATGAGGTGGGCTAAGGCTACCGCCATTACCAAACGCTCAGTAGCCTCAACCCTCAGACTTAGACAGACGCCAAAGACGCTAGGGGATCAGGGATGGCTTCTGAGGGGGCTTGAAACTCACCGACGTACACATATTCCAAACGCAGCTTTAACCAGGTCACAAAGGTGGGATTGGTGGAGACAATAGCCGCACAGGGTTGAGGGCACTTAGCCTTAATGTCTTGCATTTCCGGCAGCTCTAAAAAGGCAGGCTGCTTAACAACCCAAAAATCGATCTCTTTATTTTTCTCTTGGTAGTAGCGATGCCGTTCTTTGAGAACTTCTTCAAACGGCTCTTCTTCAAAGAGATAGTGCTGACTGGCAAGGGCGTAGTGGTAGGTTTGCATGGCTGAGAAAAGACAAATGAACGAAGACGTATTGAGGGACGCCCACCGCCATTATCTCAGCCCATCAACCGTTTTGGATAGTTGAAGATGATTTGAGTTGTGCTTCAGCCGTTGCGATCGCAGCCTGAGTTTCCAGCACTGCAGATATATCCACCGAAATTGCTGTTGCCCCCCATTCAATAAACTTTGGGATCAACTCGGGATGTTGAACAGGCGCCTGGCCACAGATGGAGCAGGGAATTTCCAATGCTTTAGCTGTCTTGATTAATTGGGAGAGGGCAGCAAGGACGGCGGGATGATCAACCGTATATCGCTCCGTTAGATAAGTATTATCTCGATCAACGCCTAGGAGCAGCTGTGTTAAATCATTCGTGCCGATCGCAATTCCCTGAACACCAGCAGCGACAAATTCTGGGAGCTGAAATAAAACCGCAGGAACTTCCGCCATCATCCAGACCTGCAGATGTTCCCACAGATTTGCAGCTTGAAGCCGATGTCGGCAAAAGACGAATTCTTCGACGGAACGAATGAAGGGGAGAATCAAGCATAGGTTCCGGCAGCCATGGTGGCGAAGGCGTGCTAGGGCCTGCAGCTCCAGATCAAAAAGCGTAGTGTCAAACATATACTGTGCTCCCCCTCGTAACCCCAACATCGAGTGTGCTGTCTGGGAAGGGCGGCCCTTGGATTGAGTGTGCACATCATATTTACCATCTAGAGAACGATAAAAGACTGGTCGGGGATGCCACGCTTGGACAAACCCTTGTAAATGATGGCTCAAATGATTGACGAACGCTTCAGTACCCCGTTGTCGTAACCAGTCAGACGGGAATTGTCCTTGACAGATATTGAGGAGAAACCACTCCGCTCTGAGTAAGCCGACACCATGGACAGGGAGTTGCAAAGCGCGCTCTAATCGTTGAGATTGGCTTAAGTTGACCCACAACTGAGTTGTTTGCAGTTCTAGATTTGGGCTGGACTGAGCATCCGTAGCGCGTGGTGTGGTGCTTTCGGTTATTTGGGATAGGGACGCAGCAAACACCTTACCTTGGTTGCCGTCTAGCAAGACCAGTTGACCTGATTGGAATGTCTCTAAAGCCTCACCAATACCTACGACAGCAGGTAACCCCAATTCACGGGCCATAATAGCGCCATGAGACGTATGACCTCCAGTGGTACAAATTAATCCAGCGACTCGTTGTAACCAGGCTAAATCAGAAGGTACAACTTGTTTCAGTACCACAATCCGATTAGCCACGTCCTGGGGCTGGAGTAGACTGCTGTCCTGGCAGACGAGGATAGGAGCGGTCGCTTGTCCAACCGCTGCACCTAGCCCTGCTGCAAGGTAAGACGGTTGCTCTTTGTCTGGGCCTTTCGGTGAGCGATGTAGTCCCGATAAAGGTAGTGTGGGTCTTAATCCAGCCACGGTCAGAGGCGTGGACTCTCCCTCAGGGAATACCCATTCTACGATCGGACAGGAGGTATCTAAATCCGGTAAATCATGGGCTAAGCCCAGCAGGTAGTCTAATTGGTGCTGATCCAATACTGGATGCTCAGGAGTAGGATTCAAGAGGGTTTGGACAAGACCTTGCTGCTTCAGTCCCTGCGTTTCTGGCATGGAGGGATGGGCCTGGTAAGTGCACGTAATATGTCCCGCGTCTCGATGCCACTGTTGTGTCTGGCGGTCAAAGATATACGTATCCGGCAAGACCTCGCCCATTAGGATGTTGTGACTGAGACCGTGGGTTGCTTGAATGTGGAGATGAGTCTCAGTGATTTTCAAAAATCCAGACACCTGTGCTGAATGGACGGGTTGTAACAGTAAACCCAGCCGAATTTGATCAAGGGGGATAGCCCATTCCTGCATCAGTAAAAGTAACCGGGCTGTAAATAAGCTTTTCCATGCCTGTTTAATCAGGTTGCCCAGGGCAGGTAATGAACCATATTGAATAGGCAATATTTCCATTAAGTGCGGCGTGAATTTGGCCCAAGGCTTTGGTAGCGCTACAGATGGAACCAATCGCCAGTCATTGGACAAATGCTGTAAATCCGCTACAACTGTCTGTAACCAAAGTGGAGGAATGGGGGTTTGCTCAAAGCTATAAGAGATTTCTTTCGCAACTGCTTGTAGTTGAAAGGGTTGGGCGGCCTGTAGGCGTAAACTTAAATGTGGAAAATCGCTCAGAAAAGGAGAAGACCAGGCAATTGAACGACAAAATTGCTGAAAAGACTCTGGGCTTAAGACCGCACTCGTTAAAACAGGACATTGCGCCTTGTGTAACTGAGCTAACCCTAAGGAAATCTGCCCCATCCATGATGAGTGAGCAGTCTCTGGTTTGTTTAACCAATACAGGCTTTCCACAAAATTGTCTTGAACAGACGATCTCATCCTAATCCAAACGCCTGAATGTCAAGGAGATATCACATAACCCATGAAGCAATATATCGATATCTTGAGTTCCAGATCGTAATATGAAAAACAATCTGAATAATATCTCTAAGCAAAACGTTTTGTCAGAGGCCCAATGACTCTCAAGAACAAAATATGGATGTCGAAGTGAAGAATATGTTTCTCGAAACACTGTGGCAGATGATTCTCAGGCCACGGTGTTCAATGTGTGAACGATTTGCTGCGGGGGCCTTTTGCTTAGACTGTCATCATCAACTTGAGTCTTGTCGATTATCCACCCCTATCATATGGGTCGATCACAAACCTTTGTTGGCATGGGGAAGATATCAAGGGCCGCTCAAACAGGCACTGGCACACCTAAAATATGATCGTCGGCCGCAAGTGGGTCAGTTCCTAGGGCAGAAGTTGGGAGTGGCGTGGTTAGACGTAAAGTCTGACCGCCGGGACTTAGTCGTTGTTCCTATTCCCCTACACCATCAACGGGAGAGGGCACGAGGCTATAATCAGTCGGCCTTACTTGCTGAAAGCTTTTGCCATGTAACAGGTCTTGCTTTGGCGATAAATAGGCTAGTCAGAGTGAGGGATACAGCAGCTCAGTTTAGTTTATCGCCACGTGAGCGCTTCACTAACGTTGCTCAAGCTTTCAGACTAGGAGCTTACTTTAATTCAAGCGTCTGTAGAAAATCTGTTGTGCTGGTGGATGACATTTACACTACGGGTGCAACGATTCACTCAGCTGCCGAGACGCTAAGTCAAGCGGGCATACAGATTTATGGCATTGCAGTGGTTGCTAAAGCTTAGCCCAATTGGCTTACTAGGTATGCAGTTTCCAAGCTCCAGCCAATTAAAAGGCCGATGCTGCCAAAAATGATGATTGCAGACAATGCAACCGTGATGGGATTATCAGCATTGTCAAACTTCATGATGCCTTTGTTGAAATCAGAAGACATGAATCTTGCTCCCTTAGTTACGAAGGTTGTTAACTAAAGTTAACTTAACATATTTTAATTCTTGTTGCTAGTATGCCCAAACTCATGCTTCATGAAGCATGCAAGCTCAGTTTATATAAACAGTATTTTTTGTAAGTTTTACTCTGTAAGACTTTTGGCGGTATTGAAGGATTTAAGCTTGCTGGTGTTCTAGTAGCCAGGAACGGCTAAATGCATGTTTCAAGAGCGAATTTTTTAACCGAACTTAACAAAGTCTTATAGTTTTGCGTTGACAAAGTTCTGATGACAGGAATCTCCATCACAGTCCTGAAATCGATACAATAGGTCACCAGTCTTTATTGCTGTCCCAGGCTGGATAGCCAATGTAAAGGACCAGATCTGGATACTTGCTTTTTGATCGATTTCCCCCGTGGCCAAACGATCCAGCGACTATCCATAACTTTAGACTCCAGGAAGATTGAGCATGAAAGCAGTTGTTTTGCTGTCAGGTGGATTGGACTCCTCAACCGTTTTGTATCAAGCCAAAGCCAGTGGGGCTGACTGTTATGCCATTTCGTTTGACTATCAGCAGCGTCATCGTCAGGAATTGGATGCAGCGGTTGCGATCGCAAAATCAGCCCAAGTCACGCAACATCAAATTGTGGCTTTCGACCTCAGGCTTTGGGGCGGGTCAGCCCTGACAGATACTCAAATGGATTTACCGTCTCGCTCTATAGAAGAGATGGCCGATCATATCCCTGTGACCTATGTCCCGGCCCGCAATACAATCTTTTTAAGCTTTGCGCTCGCCTATGCAGAAACCATTTCAGCAGAGCAGGTATATATCGGCGTCAACCAACTGGATTACTCAGGATATCCTGACTGTCGCCCTGACTTTATTCAAGCCATGCAAGAGGTGTTCCGGCTAGGGACCAAGCTCGGCCGTGAGGGCCAAGCTATCGAAATTTGTACCCCTCTGATTAACTTACATAAATCTGCCATTATCGAATTAGGCAACGAGTTAGGCGTGCCTTGGGAGCAAACCTGGTCCTGCTACAGTGATGGCGGTGGCTCGCCTCCAAGAGCCTGTGGCCGATGTGATTCCTGTCAATTGCGATTAGCGGCATTTGCCCAGCTCGGTTTACCCGATCCGCTACCCTATATGACCTGACGTCAGCCCCTAACGCTGTAGTCGCCCGATGGAGCTGGCCCCTACTCCCTCAGTATTGATTTCCATGAACGCTTTACCCACCGTCAACTTAGTTGAAATTTTCTCCGCGATTCAAGGGGAGGGGCTGAATGTGGGTACCCGTCAGATTTTTATTCGCTTTGCGGGCTGTGATCTACGGTGCCATTTCTGCGATAGTGCCCATACCTGGACGCCCAAAAGTAGCTGCCAAATTGAAAGAACACCGGGCTGTCGTGATTTTGTCCGTTATTCCAATCCAGTCACTCTTGCTCAGATCCTAGCGTGGGTTCAGGATCAGGATCAGTCTGGGATTCATGACAGTATTAGTCTGACAGGGGGAGAACCCCTATTACAGGTGGCATTTTTACAGGAGTTGTTACCGCTGCTGAAGCAGCAGACCTCATTACCCATCTATTTAGAGACTGGCGGTCATCATCCTGGTCCCCTGGAGCAACTTTTACCTGACCTAGATAGTGTTGGCATGGATTTGAAACTGCCTAGCGTCAGCGGTGAGACTCACTGGCTTCAACATCGTCAATGCTTAGAGTTGTGCTATCAAGCCAATGTAGAGGTGTTTTGTAAGCTGATTGTTGGCGAACAAACCGATTGGACAGATTTAGTTACAGCTGTTCAACTAGTGGCTGAGATTAGCCCAACCATGGCGATTTTCTTACAGCCTGTGACTCCCTTGTCTGCTCAGCACCCTGTTCAGCCTCCAACACCGGACCAAGTGTTAGCATGGCAAGGGAATTTAAAACAGATTTGCCAACAGATCCGTGTCGTGCCCCAAACCCATAAGTTTCTAGGGCAGCTTTAAGTTGTGTTTCCGCGTAACCAGTTTTTCAAATCGTCTTCATGATTGAAATCTAACAGGGCTTCTCCCAAATCCTCGACTTGATTGACGGGCAAGCTTCGAACCTGAGCTTCAAGGTCTGGATTGAGATCCCCAATTCGCCGTTTTAGCAGCCGAAATACCAGGCTCAGTGCTTCTCGTTCGGCCCCCTGTTGCTGATTGGCTTGGGTTGTACTGGTGAGTAGATTGGTAATCCGCTCCCGCTCAAGCAGGCCCATCCGTTCCATCTCGGTTTGCAAGACCTGTTCTTCGGTAGCATTGAGATGCAGGAACGCTTCAATAAATTGAGAGATGACCTTGACTTTCTTGGCATCCAAGCGCAAGTTGGTCAACAATCGTAGACACTCCGCCTTAACGACTGGGCGATCAAAGGTCTGGACATTCATGGTGGGCATTAATGCGGCTGCCACAGGATTGCGTCGTTGCAAAAAATCCCGCCAGTTTAAGCGATGAAGTTGAATGGCAACAAAGCTAAAATCTAAAACTTTCCGATCCACAAACTCGACTCGATACCCGTTGGTTTCTAAGCGTTGGGAAGACTCTGTGGACTGTAAAATAATGGGGTAAATGGGTAAGTTATATTTTTCATCGAGGCGAGCAAAGGTGTGAAAAATACGTCGCTCTAACTTGATAGTGGTCTCTGATGAATTCTCTAGATGAACCCAAAAGCATGATTCTTGGCCTCGCAACCGTACCTGTACCAAGACATTAGAACTGGCCCCTTCTTTCGGTGGGGCAGGAGCATTCTCTCCCTGCTCCTGTGGTTTAGGGGAAGCTTCATCTTCTAGAAATCGAATCGATTTGGGGTCGATAGCGACCGCAATTTTGGGAAAGAATAGATCGACAAATTCTAGAAAGAAGTTTTTGAGTAAGTCCCTAAATAGACGATCGCGATCGACCATCGTTACTGTCTACCCCACAACTAAATCGTATTTACCCTAACATCCTCGGATGGTATTCATGCTTTTCCTCCTAAAAGTCAATTCGATTTTGAGAGAAAAAACAGCGAAATATACCCATACTAATGTAAAACACTATTCATTTTGCTAGGGACATCCCATCGGCAGTTGCTAATCCCAGATAGCGAATTCCTGCTGGTGTAATTTCAAATCGGCAGGGGAAAAGCTCTACACCTGCTGAAACGGCTTCCCTTAAAAGCTTTCCATACTCTGGATCCGCCTGATCGCCAGGGGCAAAAGTCGTACAATCAGACCGATTGATAAAGAATAATAAGCAAGCTCGGGCTTCAGATAGTACCGACATCAACTCCCGAATATGCTTTTGCCCACGAGTCGTAACGGTGTCTGGAAATAATGCTTGCTGCCCTATGGCCCAAGTTGTACTTTTAACCTCAATATAAGTGGGTTGGGTTGTGCCGGTCAGCAAAAAATCAATGCGACTTTTTTCTTGACCGTAGCGAACTTCGGATTGAATCTGATCATAGTCCCCCAAAGCCGGTAAGAGACGATCTTGCAGGAGGTTTTTGACCACAAGATTGGGAATTTGGGTATTCACCCCAACCCAGGTGGGATGGGTGTCGCAGACCTCAATTAGCTCCCAGGTGTAGGCTAATTTGCGTTTGGGATTGTTGCTTTTGGAGACTTGTATGCGGCTATGGGGAGCGGATAGCCCGGTCATGGGACCCGTGTTTGGGCAATGGGCAGTGACGACCTCACCGGTGTCTAATTCAACGTCGGCCAGAAAACGTTTATATCGTTTAATCAGTTTGCCTGCCAGCAAGGGAGGGTATTGGTACAACCAGTCCGACATCGGTCTTTTCGCTCCGCGATAATGGGCTGAACTAATGTACCGCGTCCCCTTAGAATTGTCAGAAGTCCCATAAAAATACCCTCTTGGGCATGCCCAAGAGGGTATTAGGAGATATGAAAGGCATTAAAGAGACGGTCTAGCTGGCGATATACTCCCGCACTTCGCCTTTACGGCGACGCAGGTAGTCTAAGGCTTGCCGCTCTAACTGTCGAACCCGTTCTCGACTCAGGCTCAGCTGTTGGCCGACTTTAGCAAGGGATAATTCCTTGCCGTTGTTGAGGCCAAACCGCAACATTAAGACATCTCGTTGCTGGGAGGGTAACTCTTTAAGCAACTGGTTAACGTCATCCCGGAGAGCTTCGGTTGTGGTGAATTGCTCAGGTGATTGCCCATCATCTTCCAATAGATCTCGCAACTCGGTATCTTGATTGTCACCGACTCTGAGATCTAGAGAAATGGGCTGACGAGCGATGGTGAGGTAATCCCGGATTTGGCTGGGTTCAAGTTCTAAGGCTTCTGCTATTTCTGCAGGTGTAGCACTGCGACCTAGCTTTTGAGATAACTCCCGCTGCGCTTTTTTGATTTTGTTGAGCTTTTCGGTGATGTGAATGGGGAGTCGGATGGTGCGAGCTTGCTGTGCGATCGCACGGGTGATGGCTTGTCGAATCCACCAATAGGCATAGGTCGAAAACTTATACCCTCGGGTCGGATCAAACTTCTCAACCCCTCGCTCCAATCCCAAGGTTCCTTCTTGAATCAGGTCCAAGAGTTCTAGATTTCGCTTCTGGTACTTTTTGGCCACGGAAACAACGAGCCTGAGATTGGCTTCAATCATCTTTTGCTTGGCTTGCTGTCCGGTATGCAACGTGAGTTCCAACTGGGATGGGCTTAGATTGGCTCTCTGGGCCCATTCTGCTTGAGAAGGCTCATATCCGAATTCATCCATTAACGTTTTCCGTAGGTCAAACAGTGCCATCATGGCTTGTACTTGCTTACCAAAAACGATTTCTTGCTCATGGGTCAACAAAGGCACTCGACCAATCTCATGAAGATAAGTACGAACCATGTCTGTTGTTGTCGACACAGAGATAGCGGGTTGCTGAGTTTTGGTATTGGACATGGACTTGAGCTACCCCCTTTCAGAAGGTGATGTTGGCGTTAGGACTATCAGCAATGAAGACGATAGTTGAGTGATGCGAGTCAATAAAATCGGTAAGATAAATTAAAAACGAAGTCAGTATGAGTTTGCTCTTCCATACTAATCCATTTATCTGGGCTTGGTAAAGTTGCAAAGCGTGCGGTTTCCCGCATCTGCTCACCCTATTTTTGTTTACCTGCTTTCCCCTGATATTGGTTATCAATAAGCAAAACTTTAATGCGCTTCTCCATCTGAAGACTGTTTTGTAGTCTATTAAGTTTCAAAGCTACTACATCCTCTCCTATTTTCCTGAAAGGACCCTGAGAGGAAGCGATGGTCAAGTAAATTGGCACCCAGCAATTTCCCAAATGCAATGGCGGCAGATATACGGCATAGAGTACCCAAGCGTAATGCATTTTTTACTGTTTGACGTCATGTGACACTAATCTCAACAAGCATTGAGCTGATGGGCTGCGGTCTAAATGGAGTGCTTGGCTGAGCCTTGATCGCATTGGCGTGAGGTCTATGTCAAAGACTCAATATCCGTATTAAGATAAGTAAATTGAATAAGTGTTAATTATTAACCTAAAAAGTTGCTTTTTATCACCTTTTGACCACATAACACCTTAGTTCCAATGAGATATCCTTCTGTTCATCGTGTGTTCGCAGCTTGCATCGGTCTCCTGCTAGGCCTGGGAATTTGGGTCCATGCGCTACCGGCCCAAGCCTTCAATGCGCCGGAGCTATTACCCGAGGAACCGACCTCTATCGTGGATCTAGCCCAAGCCCTCACCAACACTCAGAAAAGCAAGTTGGACAAAGACTTGGATGACTTTGAACAAAACACGGGTTGGAAGTTGCGGATCTTAACGCAATACGATCGCACACCTGGGCGAGCCGTTAAGGATTTTTGGAGCTTGGATGAAAAAAGTGTGCTCTTGGTTGCCGATTCGCGGGGGGGGAATATTCTTAACTTCAATGTGGGTGATTCTGTCTATCAACTATTACCTCGAACCTTTTGGGTCGAGCTGCAAACTCGGTTCGGTAACCAGTACTTCGTGCAGGAAAATGGCGAAGATGAATCGATCATTCAAGCCATTAATTCCGTTAAAACTTGTCTCAGTCAAGGCGGCTGTCGAGTTGTTCCTGGCCTTCCCAAGGAGCAATGGATCTTTACCTTAATCACATCTGTTATTGGCGGGATTATCTGTGGCTTTTCCGCCCATCCTCGTAAGCCAGATCAAGTGTTTGCATGGCAGTGGATGTTGATCTTTTCACCTCTGTGGGGTATTTGCTTCTTCTCCTTTGGGATTGGCCCTGTGGTTGCTCGGACTTCAGAATGGTTGCCCATCGCCCGCAACGTAGCCGGCTTCTTGATTGGCTTCCTAATTGCTTTTTTAACCCCGATTTACAAGGCTCCTCCCACTTCTGAGGTTTAAGGCTGCTGATCACACCAGGCTTTTCAAGCATCAGAATTTAGGGGTGAACACATATCCCAAGGGATGTTTGCTAAATTTGCCACTGAACATCTCAAAAATATTGGGATATAGTTGGAGTCCGGGGGAATCGCATTCAAGTAAATGCTTCGTGACGGTTAAGAGTAAGTTCCAAACAGATTTAGAGGGATTGCAAGCAGCTTTTCAGTCCATTACCGCTGCCAGCTGTCCTCATACCTATAATTTCCATCTTCATACCCTGCACTCGGATGGACGATTGGACCCCCAAGATCTGATTCAACAGGCTATTGACATCAACCTGGTTGGCTTGGCTATTACTGATCACCACAGTGTCGATGGCTATTGGCAAGCTGCAGATAGTCTTCAAGTCCAAGCCAAAAGGAGGTCTCAACCTCTACCGCAACTGTGGACAGGTATTGAAATCACGTCCGCTTTAATAGAAACGCAGGTTCATATTCTAGGCTATGGCTTCAACCCGTTTCATTCGGCGCTTCAGCCTTATCTTTGTGGGTCAGCTCCATTGGGGCTGACTGCCGAAGCGTCGCAGGTTATCTATGCAATTCATCGAGCGGGTGGGCTAGCGATTTTGGCCCACCCGGCCCGCTACCGCCGGTCTTTTAAAGAACTGGTTGGTGCAGCCATTCAGATCGGGATTGATGGGATTGAAACGTTCTATTGCTATGGTAACAACGACCCCTGGGAACCCACTCCCTCCCAAACTAATGCCTTGATGCGCATAGCCAGTCGGTACAATTTATTACAAACCTGTGGTACCGATACCCATGGTTTAGATATTTGCCGCCGCTGTTGACTCGAACTCCCTTGACAATGGAGAAACTGGAATTTTCCCTTGAGAAATCTGCTGGCAGGATTGATCGCTGGCTGGCGACCCGGATCAGTTCCTTGTCGCGATCGCATATTCAAAAACTGATTGAACAGGGCCATGTCCAAATCAATCATCAGGTTTGCACGTCCAAGAAATATCCCCTGCACATCGGTGACCAAGTTCAAGTTCGCATTCCTGCGCCTGAGCCCTTAGCGCTGGAGCCAGAACCGATGGATTTGGAAATCCTATTTGAGGATGAACATTTTCTGATTGTCAATAAGCCTGCTGGCCTGGTGGTCCACCCAGCTCCCGGTCATCCCCATGGAACTCTGGTTCATGGACTCTTGGCCCATTGCCAAGCGGAGCAAGGTTCAACCCTATCGGGTATCGGTGGTGTAGAGCGACCGGGCATCGTTCACCGCTTGGATAAAGACACCACCGGGGCCATTATGGTGGCTAAAACGGATCAAGCCCATCGACATCTCCAGGCCCAGATTGCAGCAAAAACAGCGTTACGTGAGTATGTAGGAATTGTCTATGGCCGTCCGCCCGCCGCCATGGGACGCATGGAGTTCCCGATTGGCCGCCATCCGACTGATCGGATCAAAATGGCGGTCGTACCTGAAGATCATGGAGGTAAAGCTGCGGTAACGCACTGGCAAATGCTCCAACCCTTGGGCAATTATGCCCTGGTTAAGTTTCAGCTAGAGACCGGACGTACCCACCAAATTCGGGTTCATTGTGCTCAGATGGGCTGTCCCATTGTTGGTGACCCCCTCTATAGTCGGGGCCGATCGGTGGGGGTTAATGTGTCAGGGCAAGTCCTCCATGCATGGCGTTTGAGCCTTAAACATCCTGTATCTGGCTTCGAGATTAAAGTACAGGCGCCTTTACCTGCAGATTTCACTAAGGTGCTCAACCGCCTCCAGCAACAAGCGAATCTCAGGTCCACCAACCTCCAGGAACTACACATTGGTTGACTCGCTGCGATCTCATGTTGGTTCTTTCCCAGGGTGATTAGCTACCAGCAGAAGTCCGAGAGGACAAAGCTGATGAAGACGGCCAGGATAATGGTAGGCGTACCCGACTGTTGGATGAGGTCCCAGAGTCCACTTTCCTAACCTTTGGATAGGCCCGATGTTGGTTTAGCTCATTGAACGACTCACACGAAAAATGTCGCTATCACAACATACAGCGCCATTGCAGATTAGGGTAATTTTGATCGACAAAAACCTATTGGATTTACTTATCAAATAATATAATTTGCCTCAACCAAAAAATCTGGCCTTTTGATTCACTAGTTTGACCTAAAACCTTTGAATTGGTCGATTTATGGGCGTATCACATATCCTGTTATTCCGAAAGTCAGGCCCATAAAGATGTCTGCGGTTTTCATCGATGATGTTTCTAGAGCCTTCTAAATGTCTGATTTTCGCGCGGTTTCTCAAAAACTATATTGAACCCATTCAAACCTGCAAATTCATTGCAGACTTCGCTGAGCCTGATCCAGTTTTGCATGTGATCCAAGTCAATTACATTCTCTCGCAAACGAGTTATTGTAGAAATGTGTAGAAGCTTCCTGCCTGTACATTACTTCTTTTGACTTTATAGTTCTAGACTATCCCACTGACCAAAAAACTATTGTTCCTCTCTAACCAATCCTAAGGCGATGACCCCTAGCCCTAACTCCAGAATAACCCGACTACAGCGACTGGAAAGTGCCAAAGAAAATCCTTCCCCCGCCCTAACCCTTCTGCCCCAGTCTTTTGCCGCAGGCGCTGAAGAAGAAGGCGGACTGAACCTGGGTCAGTTATTGGGAGCCATCCGTCGTCGTCTTCCCATCGTTGTTCTTGTAACTGCAGTCGTAGCCGTTGGAACATTGTATTGGAGCCGAACCCGTCCATCAAGCTACAAGGGAGAGTTTCGACTCTTAATTGAACCTGTGACGGCAGAGAGTGAAGTCGTCTCAGCAATTAGTGGAGATCAACCATCCGTTGAAAGCCAAGAGCTAGGGGGGGCACAGGCCTCTGAAACAGTCCTAGATTATCCTACCCAAATTCAAATACTCCTTAGTCCTCAAATTTTAGAACCTGTTGTTAGAAGTTTACATGAAAAATACCCTGAGTTAACCTATGAGCAGTTATCCGAAACTTTAAAAATTCAACGTGTTGCTGAAGGTAAATACGAAACCAAGATTTTATCCGTTGAATTTAATGCTCCAGACGAAGAGTTTGCTACAAAAGTTCTGGATGTCGTGTCCAAGCAATATATCAAATACAGTATTGAAGAACGGCAAACTAACTTAGGTCGAGCCCTTGAGTTTTTGGATAAGCAGTTACCCAAAGTTGAAGGCCAAGTCCGCCAGTATGAAGGACTGTTGCAACAGTTTCGGGAAAAGTATCAACTGCTAGATCCTGCTACGTTTGGTGGGGAGGTTTCTACTCAGGCGGGTGCGATTCAAGGGCAACTGGCGGAGAACCAGATTCAGTTGATGCAGACTCGGCAGATGTATACCTCGTTGCAACAGCAACTGCAGCTTTCTCCATCTACTGCTGAGGCTGCAACGGTCCTTACCGAATCTCCCAGTTACCAAAAATTACGGGATCAGTTACAAGATATTGAATCTCAGCTAGCTATTAAATCTGCTGAGCTCACCAGTAATCATCCTGAGGTCGTTGAGCTGAATGAACAGCGGAACAAATTGTTGCCGTTAATTAATCAAGCCGCCAGAAACAGCTTGGGTCGCAGCTTGTCCAATAAAATTTCTGATACCTCAGCCCTTCCTTATCAAGACTCACTTCGTAAAGGATTGAGTAAGCAATTCGTTGAGGCAGCCATCCAACTACAGGTATTGGAAGCACAACGCCAGGGTATTCTGGGAGCCCAACGCTCACTCCAGCAAAAGATGGGGCAATTACCTGGAATCACTCGTCAATACGAGACTTTGCAGCGAAAACTCCAGATTGCCAATGAAACCTATCGTAAGTTTTTAGAACAAAGAGAACAATTACTCATTAATTCAGCGCGTAACGAAGTTCCTTGGGAGATGTTGGGTGATCCTGCCATCATTGAAGACTCCAGTGCTAGCTTACCCCGTGACCTAGTATTAGGAACTATTTTGGGCCTTCTTCTGGGCGTGGGGATTGCCATTTTGCTGGACAAAACCAATGATGCAATCCATTCATTACAGGATTTACGGGCGGAGGTCAATCGTCCCATTTTGGGAATTATCCCTTTCCACAAGCAACTCGAGGAATCCCCGTTTTTCCCTGCAGGGGATGATGGGCAGATCAGCGAGATGCGACTTTCACTGTTCGAAAGTCGGGAAACCCCTGCTGCCTTGACGAATAATGACCCACAATTTCCCTTAGGGGGTTGGGCAGGTTTAAAACAGACAAAAGGGTCAGAATATTCCTATTCGCCATTTCTAGAAGCCTTTCGTTCTCTTTACTCTCAACTTCACCTACTAAATCCTGATGTACCTGTTTCTTCTCTGGTGATCTCGTCCTGTTCTCCTCAAGAGGGTAAATCTACGACGTCTATCCACTTAGCCCAGTCTGCTGCAGCCATGGGAAGGAAGGTATTGCTGGTTGATGCAGATTTGAGGGCTCCTAGTCTTAGCCGCATTCTCGATTTGCCCAATAGCCCAGGCTTAAGTGACCTAATGGCTACAGAGGGTAATCTCCAGTCCACCATTCATCCCCTCCCTGGTTCTGAGAACCTCTTTGTTCTCACTGCTGGAATGTTGCCCTCAGACCCCACCCGTATTTTGGCTTGCCAAAAGATGCAGAAGTTGATGGGTGTGTTTGATGAGCAGTTTGACCTGGTCATTTATGACTGCCCACCCCTTAATCTCGCAGATTCAACTATCATCGCACCTCAAACAGATGGATTAATGGTGGTGGCTCACCTGGGAAGTGTTCCTCGAAGCCTGTTAAAAGAAAGTCTACGCATGCTGGAAATTGCCCAAATTCCCATCTTGGGCGTAGTCGCTAACGGCGCTAAAAACTAAAAAAATTACCCGAAATGTTGAAAGCCTTTGTGCATTTCTAAAGTTTGTTCTTTACCCTCTAAATCTAATAGTTGGATGCACTCTTCAGATATGATTTCTCCAATAATCATTGCGTTAGAGTTGAGCTTTGCAACCCATTCATGGGCTGATTGAGGTGGGAGGCACAGCACCAGCTCAAAATCTTCTCCGCCGTAAAGCGACCATTGTAGAACTTGCTGCTGAGAAAAGACTGAAGAGTGTTGTAAAGCTTGTGGCAAGGAAATGCAATTCTGGTGAATAATAGCGCCAACCCCGCTTGCTCTACAAATTTGGAGGATGGCATCGGCGAGACCGTCGCTACTGTCCATGCCTGTGACTCTGGGCTTGGGCGTCAGTTGTTGGAGTAATGGAATTACATCTAATCTCGGTCGAGGGCGTTGATGAGCAGTATAGAGATGGACGCGCTCTTCGGGCTTTAACGCCTCTGCTAATTCTGGATGTAAGAGAAGCTCCAATCCAGCGCGCGCCGCACCGTGGGGTCCGGAAACAACAATTGCATCACCTGGTCTAGCGGTAGAGCGCAATATTTGCTCGTCCGGTAAGACTTCGCCAAAAGCGGTTATGCTAACCGTAATCGATGTAGCGCGACTGATATCTCCGCCAACGATGCTGGTGTCATAAGCCCTTAAACAACTCGCAATGCCCTCATAAAGTTGCTCCAGCCAATGTACTTTGAGGTGATGAGGAAGACCTAAACTAACGGTTATACCTAACGGTTTGGCCCCCATCGCGGCTAAATCGGATAAATTAGCCGTAGTAGAGCGCCAGCCGATATCAGTGGGAGAAGTGGTGCGATCGCTAAAGTGAACGCCATCCACCAACATATCTGTTGTTACCACCACGTGGTGATTGGGTTGGGGAGTCAGGACTGCTGCGTCATCCCCCACCTGGTCTGACGAGCAAAACTGAAATAAGCGTCTAAGTAGTTGCTGTTCTCCGAGGGAGGCAACTGTTAGATCGGTATTGGGATTCTCCATCGCCTAATCCTAGTAAATTAGGCTTGGGGAGCTTGCTTGATCATCCCCAAGCCTAATGACAATGACTAATGACTCATTCAAGCTGGATTTAAGAGACTAGACGAGATTTTCAGCCCCTTGAATCACCCGCGCAGATTCAATTCTATCGCCTGGTTTAACGGTTCCAAGGACATCTTGCCCTTCAATTACATAGCCAAAGACAGCATAACGGCCATCTAATAAATTCGAACCGGCAGGCGTCAATTCGGGCTCAAACAATAGAAAGAAGAACTGGGAAGAGCCACCGTTTGGATCATCTCCCGGTCGAGCCATCGCCATTGTGCCATAAGAAGAGAAGGTTAATACGGGCTCATCGAGATAAATCCCAGCATCTTCAAGCGTGATGCCATAGATAGGTTCAGAGTCTCCTTTCACCATTATCTCCAGGGGAATAGCGCGATATTCCCCGGTGTTGGGATCGATGAAACCGGCATCGGGACCATCTGGATCGCCCGTTTGGACAACATAGGATTCTTCTGCTCGCGTAAACTCTAAACCGTCATAGAATTTACGCTGTACGAGATCCACAAAATTGCCTGCGGTGACAGGTGCGGTATAGCCATCCACCACAACCGTCATCTCTCCCTTGTTCGTCTGAATGGCGATCGTTGCTCGCCCTTTGAGCTGCGGTAAATCTTGATATGCTTCAGGGACGTCAAAGGGGAACTCCGTGATCATGGCTTCTTCGATAATGCCCACTCGATCAGCCAGGGGCCTACGAATTGCATTGAACTGGTCAATATCTTTGGCCGCAACCGCGTCTTCAAGCTCCAATAACCCTTGGGCAATAAAATCCAGTTGCTCGGATGCAACGGCTTGTTGATCTGTTGTAACCGCTGCCAAGATGTCAGAACGATGCTTTTCAATGGTTCGTTTCGCTTTCCCTAACCCCTTACGAATCTCGGGCCACCGCTTACCCCGGATTTGAGGTGTTGTGCCTTCCATGGCGTTTTGAATCTCCCGAATGTAGGGTTCATTAATGGGCAGGGCAAAACGAAGAATGCTGCTGCCATCTTTTACAGCATTCGCCGTCGGTAACACAGAGAAGGGCAGAAACGGTGCAGACCAGGCTGGCCCGCTCAGACTAAGAGAGAAGGCGCAGGTCAGCAGCAACAATGCTGTTTTTTTCAACCAAGATTGGAGACTATACATAAGATCCTAAAATTGCAACTTAAATAAAGCCAGCTTAACCGTGAGCCATTGAACAAGGCGAGGATTGTTGCTTGGAACAAACCCCATCAACCGAGTCAAACCGATCATTGACGATTGACATCCGTCAACGGGAGTGACTGTAACGCGTTTGCGAGTCTCCGCCGAACATGAAGGACAGCAATCTTGAGCTGGCTAATCGCCTTAAATCTGTTCAACCGCTTCAACAGATTGTGGTGAGGCCAGTTTAGGCAAGATGACTTTCTCAACGACTGGCAGAAACCCTAGCCATTGGTAGGATAACTCAGCGAACTGCTCGGGACAACCACTGACAAAGAAACGAGTGGATGGAGATGCACCTAAATAATTGAGCTGTAATAGCTCCAACTCTTGCTTAGCTGCAGCAGTGATATGTACCGCTGGATCAACGGTTTTGACCCGTGAAGGTAAGAGTTGCCCAATAACATCAGACAAATGAGGATAATGGGTACACCCATAGACAAGGGTGTCAATCTCTTGTTGGAGTAATGGTTTTAAGTGTTGGTGAACAATATGCAGCGTTTCAGGTTCACGAATGCGATTGTGCTCGATCAAAGGCACAAATTCTGGACAGGCTTCTTGAAAAACCTGCGAAGGAGAGTCAATTTCTCGAATGGCTTGGAGATAGCTGTCGCTGGCGACTGTCGCGGGCGTGGCAATCACACCAATGCGTTTCCCTTGTTTAACGGCGGCACGCGCCCCAGGCAGAATAATCCCTAAGATGGGAATATCAAACTCAGCGCGAACTTCATCCAGGGCTAGAGCTGAGCTTGTGTTACAGGCCATAATGGCCATTTTGATCGGTTGTGATGTCATCCAAGTCAGAATTTGGCGGACAAACCCAAGAATCTCAGCACGATTGCGGGTTCCATAAGGAACATTGGCGGTATCCCCAAAGTATAAGAAAGACTCCTGAGGCAGTTGAGTCTGGAGTTCCTTGAGAACGGTTAAGCCACCCACACCACTGTCAAAAACACCAATGGGGAGGGCCTGGGGAGAAAATGCAATCGCATTTCTGCGAATTTGTCTTGGGATGCTGTCGAGATCACCTTCGCTTTTTTTCAGCACAACGAGCGTCACTCCTCACAAACACAAACTCAAACACACACACTTGACTACGCATTATTGCTTAGAACATGCATTTTTGCCTAGAGGCTCCTGTCAATATTACCCAGGGTTAATAGATTTCCTCCCTTCTAAAGAAAAATGTAACCTTCGTGCATCAGTATTAGCGGTGACTGTCAGCAGATTAAGTCTGTGATCCAAGCACCTACCGTGAAGACCAGGCTTGACAGGCCTGCTTTATATAAAAAGTAAGAGGTTGATCTTAGGATAGGTAAAAGGTGTTCATAATCTATCAGTATTTAAAAGAAATAGGTGAGTCAATTTGGGTGCATGTTCAAAAAAAGTGATGCGGTTTATGCATGAAAACCGCATCACAAAGAATTGGAGTAAAGATGGAATGACCCTAGACTTCCGTTTCTACTCTCGCGAGAACGCGCTCGGCAACCTTGTCGGGAACAACTTCTAAATGGTCGTCTCGCCAAATAAAGAATCCGATGCCTTGGGTGAGTGATCGCAACTCAATAATCAAACTCTGCATCTCGGCCATGGGGAAGTAAGCCGAAATTTCATCCCAGCCATCCCAACCGACTTTACCCTCGTACCCCAAGACTTGCCCGCGATGGTTACTAATTAAGCCCAGAACTTTGGAAGTGAACTCTGTGGGAGTTGAGAGGGTTACCCGCTCAATGGGTTCCAAAAGTACAGGTTGACAGTTGGGGAGTCCAGACTGCATAGCAATCCGAGCAGCCTGCTTAAAGGCCTGTTCTGAGCTATCCACAGAATGATAGGACCCATCCGTCAAGGTGACATCAATGTCGACAATCGGGAAACCTAACACCCCATGATGGAGGAATTCGCGAACCCCCATTTCCACCCCAGGAATATACTGACGGGGCACAACACCCCCCACAATGGTTTCACTAAAGCTAAATCCTTCCCCTCTGGCTTTGGGTTTGATATCTAAACGCACATCCCCAAATTGGCCATGTCCACCAGTTTGGTGCTTATAGCGACCATGACTGGACGTTGACTTGCGGATACTTTCCTTATAGGGAACGTGAGGGGTATGGGTTTTAATCGGCAGTTTATGCTTACGCTCTAGCCGATCGGTGGCAATTTGCAAGTGGATATCCCCTTGTCCCCACAGCACCATTTCATGGGTGGTTTCTCGATGTTCCCAACTCAAACTCGGATCTTCTTCGAGCAGCTTGCTGATGGCATTACTAATTTTGACTTCATCTTTGCGATTCCTGGGTGAGATCGCAAGCGAATACACCGGTTCAAGATGCTGGGCTGTTCGCAACTCTGGAGGGGCAGATCCATTGACCACCACTAGGGTATCCCCCGTTTTAACGCCATCCAGACGGCTGAGGGCAACAATATCTCCGGCTTCTGCTTGGGTAAGGCTTTGCTGTTGCTGGCCCATAAGCCGATAAATGCCGCCCACCCGGACTTGGTTTAGGGTCATACCATCCGTCAGAGTTCCTTGCCAGACTCGCACCAAGGATAGTTTGCCGCCTTGAGGCGAAAAGTAATTTTTGAGGACCTGAGCCACCAGGCGATCAGAACTGGGGTTTAGATCCCTTGTCTGAGCCGTGTCGTTGGCGTCTGGGGCTTCTTTCTCTAGGGCTTCCAATAGAGGTCTCACCCCAAAGCACTGCTCCGCAACGCCGACAAATACTGGCACGATCAGGTCAGCGCCGAGGTCTGTTTTCAAATCTTGTAAAACTTCAGATTGCGGAGGCTCTATATCTTCTAATAATTCTTCTAAAAGGTGATCATCAAAATCAGCGAGCGTTTCTAACATTTCAGTATGGGCAGCCTTCTCCTGATCCGCGAGCTCTGCAGGCAGCGGCATCGGATCTGCGGGAGAGTCAGGATGATAATGGAAGGCTTGTTCAGAGACCAGATCAATAAATCCCTGGAGATCTTCGTTTTGACCAATGGGGTATTGATGAAGGACCAGGGGACGACTGGACACCTGTTTTAAGGCATCCAGAACCTCGCTAAAAGGGGAATTGGCGCGGTCCATTTTATTGATAAACACGAGATGGGGAATCTCCCATTCATCTAGGGTTTGAAACAAGGGTGCCAAGGTGAGGACTTTCTGAGGCTCTGGCTCACAAACCACCACAGCGGCATCGACCCCAACCAAGCAGTTTAGGGTTTCTTGCAATAACTCAACTGAACCTGGGCAGTCTAAAAAGGTAAAAGAAAGGCCGCCATGTTCAAAACTGGCAGCCGTTACTTCGGTACTCATTTGGCGCTCCCGGGCTTCAGCACTGGCATCCCCCACGGTGTTGCCTTCTTTTATGGACCCTTTACGGGTCGTGACCTCCGTCACATGGAGTAAACTTTCGAGGAGTGTGGTTTTGCCACTGGAATAGGGACCCACCAGGGCAATATTACGGAAACTAGTCATAGTTACCTCGTTGATGGACGATATTTTAGCGATCAAGCGCAGCTTGCAAAAGGATGAAAATTGAAACTAGAAGAGATAAATCTCAGTCTCGTAAATGAAGGAGTTCCTGCTCGTAGACTGTAGAGACTTGAGACTTACCTCTGGTGTAACTCAGGATTCAGTTTGTTTAGGCAAAAATGCCATTTCTTTTAAGGCAGGGTTAACAACAGTGAAGTATGTTGACGTTTTCGTAACCAGGAGAGATGAATGTTAAGCTTTCGGCACCTCAGCACCCGTTTTTTCTTACTGCTGGGAGTTGGATTCATTATCCCTGTATGTGATATCCCCGTTCAAGCTGAACCCATCGCTCAGGTCAACAAAGATCGCCAACTGTTTCAGCTCTTTAAAAAAGGTAAAGAGTTGGTGGATGCCAAAAACTTTGATATGGCTTTGCAAGCCTACCGACAAGCCTCCTTGCTGGATACTAAAAATCCCCGCATCTTTTCGGCTATTGGCTATATTCAAGCCCAACGAGGGGATTATCCCCGGGCTGTAGAGGCCTATAAAAAAGCGATCGCACTCGATGGCAAAAATGCCAATTTTCACTATGCCTTGGGATATAGCTTGGGTAACTCAGGCCAAAATGAGCAGGCCGCTGCTGCTTATCAGAAAGTGATCGAGTTGGAACCTAAAAATGTTCGAGCCTATGAAGGTTTGGCAGTGATTTACAGTCGCCAAAAGAAATATGACGAAGCGTTCCAAAACTTCCAAAAGGTCATTGAAATTAACCCTAAAAATGGGGAGGCCTATAACTCTATTGGGTTGATTCACTTGAAAAAAAATCAGGTCCAGCCTGCCATTACTAATTTGGAAAAAGCCGCTGCCCTCTCTCCCAAGAATGGCGAAATTCAGATGAATTTGGCTTTGGCCTATTCCGCTCAAGGCAAGACTCAAGAAGGATTAGTAGCGTTAGACAATGCCGTTAAATTAGATCCGAGAAATCCCAAAGTTCATTTGCGAACGGGACAGTTATTGCAGAGCCAAGGAAATCATGAGCGAGCCTTAGCCGCCTATAAACAGGCCTTGCGACATGACAAAGATTTAGGGGCTGCTCACGAAGGGATTGGTGATCTGCTGATGCAGAAAGGGGATGCATTAGGAGCTGTCGTTGCCTTTCGTCAGGCCACCAAATTGGCACAGCGCAATCCCAGTGCCTTCTATAAGCTGGCAAAAGCACTGATTGCCCGAAATCGGCATCGAGAAGCAATTCCTGAGTTACGTAAAGCGCGGCAACTCTACCAACTTCAGCGCCAAGCAGATGGGGTTAAGAAAGTCGATGCTTTGTTGAAGAAACTATCGGTGAGTTAGGGTCACTTAGCTAAGAGGGCTTGGGCAGTAGGGTTAACACTCGATAAGCAGTGGCGGAGAGGTAGGTCTGAGCAGACTGTTGCAGATTGGCAGGGGTGAGTTGCTGAATGGCCTGCGGATAAAGGAGTCCTGCCTCTAGATTATGGGAGATCGCATGATGGTATCCATACAAACTGGCTCGACTGGATGGGCTTTCCGTCCTAAATAAATGTTGATTTATCATTTGCCGCTGTCGTCGTTCTAACTCCGATGTGGGCACCTCCTCATTGTGAAGCTGCTGCACGTGGTTGATGATTTCTGCTTCTACCCGCTCTAAATTTTGGGTAGAGAGCTGAACAGAGATCCAAAAGAGCCCTTGCCAGACTTGGGTGAGATTACTAACGGAAATCCGTTCCACCCACTGTTTCTCCTCCCGGAGGGATTTGACCAAACGGGAATTTCGGCCACCCCCTAAAATCTTTGCCAACACATCTAAGCCATAGGTTTGAGAGAGGTGTTGAATGCCTGGGACTTGCCAGAGCAATACTAACCGGGCTTGAGTTAGCTTCGGATCAACGACGGTTTGGCGCGTGATGCTCGTGTAAGGGGGGTCGAGAGCCTGATCTAGAGCGGAGGATGGTGGTCGAGCGGGGGTGGCACATTCTTGGGCAACGGTTCCGATCATCTGCTCGACAGGCAGATTCCCCACCACAACGGCAGTCAGATTTTCAGGGTGATACCAAGACTGATGATGGTTATACATCTGCTCTGGAGCTAGGGATTGGATCACCTCAGCAGGACCTAGGATAGGTCGCCGATAAGGGAGGTGGGCATACCCCAGGGTCATGGCGTGCTGAAATAACCGACGGCGAACATTATCGTCAGAGCGACGAATTTCCTCTAAAACTACCAGCCGTTCCCGTTCAAAGCTCTCGGCATCTAAACGGGCATTAAGGGTGAGATCGATTTGCAGGGGTGCGATCGCAGCAAAATCCTGAGGCGCAACCGTCACATAAAAACAGGTATAGTCCTGGCTAGTGACGGCATTGGTGACCCCGCCTCGGGCTTCGACTTGACGCTCAAACTCGCCTTCAGGCAGCCGCTCTGTGCCCTTAAACACCATATGCTCCAAGAAATGAGCCATACCATTGATGGCATCGGCTTCCACCGCCGACCCAGCATTGACCCACAAACCTTTGGGGATGACAAGGTACTTCAAATCTAGAGTCAGCAGTAGATAGGGCAGTGTGATTTCAAAGAAAATAGGGTGGCCGAAACGACTACCCTAT
>NZ_JANQOP010000222.1 GCF_028285745.1 Acaryochloris sp. IP29b_bin.137
TTTGACCCCGAAAACGCCAACTTTATTATGAGTGATTCAGAGGAGGCTCAGGCCAATCTCTTAATCAAATATTTACAAAATCAACCGCCAGAGGTTCTGGCTCGGGTTGCCAAGTCCGTCAGCCCTGAGATCAAACAAATCATCTCGCAAAATGTACAAGGGCTAGTAGGTGTACTGCCTAGCGAAGCCTTTAGCGTTCAAGTGGTCACCGATCGCGATAATTTAGCTGGCTTACTGGCTTCAGCTATGATGACTGGCTACTTCCTCCGCAAGATGGAACAGCGGATGGAATTGGATACCAGTCTGTTGGGCAATAGCCTCTCTTTTGATCAGGATTCTGAAGACGTTTAGTTACCTTGAATAATTAATAGGGAATTCCTCACTGCTGGTTATTACAGCAGTGAGATAATATATCCATGCCTATTTGTTCTAGATGCAGCACTGGATACGATTCTGACCAAGTTGCCCTAAGTGTGGCAGAGTAGGGGCTCGCGGCGCTAGTTTCTTCGGAGGGCGTCACTCTCCGATAGCCAAGTTCTCGTTGCAAGTTGCGCTATTACTCATCTGGTTGGGGCTAGTCCTGAACATTGGTGCCGGAATTTACTGTATTGTCACTGGTGACTTAGTGACTGGACTGATTGCCCTCTTTGTGGGCACTCCCTATCTGTATGCTCAAGCCATTGTCTTCTCCTACGTTTCAAGGCGGTCATAGCAGAGATCATTAGCTTTAGGTTGTAAAGATCCTCTATCTAGGTCATCTGCGGTCTATATTGCCCTTGGTATCGTTTTGTTCCATACATAAATCCGCCCTATGGTTCGTCTCAAGGTCTGGCAGTGGATCATTTTGGCTCTACCCGTTGTTAGCGTGCTCGGATTTCTGGGGGCTGCGGCTGGGTTACAAATCCATCAGTGGGGACTGAATTGGATTTGGGCCATTGTGATTTTAGTGTTTTTGGGCTGGCAGTATTTACTGGTGCGCTGGCTGCGGCTGCCGGATCAGATTGCAGCGGAAGCCAGAGCCTTTATTCAAGATCAGGCTGAAGAAAACCCATCGAGTGAACCCCGTCGACAACAGGCCGAAGCCGAAATCCACACGATTCTGGTGGCCGCTCGAGGGGATGTCTTGCCTTGGGAAGACTGGGCTCAGTTTTTTCGTCGTTGCCAAACTTTGATTGAGGCGATTGCCCATGTCTATTACCCCACTGCTAAACGTCCGTTTCTGAATATCTACGTTCCGGATGCCTATGGTTTGTTGCGGGGCACTGTGGATGATGTAGATCAGTGGATGCAGAAATTGTCTCCGGTGCTGGGGCAGGTGACGGTGGGTCAGGCCTATGAAACCTATGAAACCTACCGAAAACTAGAGCCTGCCGCTCGCACTGCGGTCAAGGTATGGCAATGGTCACGGTGGATTTTTAATCCCGTGGCGGCTTTGACTCGTACGTCTACTCAAACCTATCGCAATCAAGCCAATCAGCAGTTGTTGGCGAATTTGGGGCAGATTGTTCGAGAGACGACACTACAGGCCCTGGGCGAACGAGCGATTGCCCTCTACAGTGGTGAAGCGGTCCGCACGTTGGAAAGTCTGGAGCCGAAACTACCGGAAGCGGAGACCCAAACCCTACAAGAAATTATTACGGCAGCTGCGCCTGCCGAAGCGGTAGAGCAGGCTCCCCTCAATGTCCTGCTGGTGGGACGGACGGGAGCGGGTAAGAGTAGTTTGGTGAATACCCTATTTGGCCGAGAGACGGCAGCCGTAGACGTATTGCCCAGCACGGACACGCTGCAGTCGTATCGGTTTGAGAATAAGCTAGACGAAACGCTGACCCTCTGGGATTCACCGGGGTATGAGCAAAGTGGGCGAGACGATTTACGCCAGTCCGTGATTGAAAAAGCGGCGGAGGCAGATCTGCTGTTGTTAGTTACGCCTGCCACGGATCCGGCCTTACAAATGGATCTAGCGTTTTTGGAAGAGATTAAAACTCAGGTGGACGATCTGCCCGTGATTAGCATTGTCACCCAGGTGGATCGGCTACGCCCCATTCGAGAATGGTCCCCGCCCTACGATTGGCGTTCGGGTGACCAACCCAAGGAGACCTCGATTCGGGACGCGATTGCCTATCGCCAAGAAATTTTAGGGGAGGTATCGACCGCGATTTTGCCGATGGTCACGGGCGATACGAGCCAAAATCGGCAAGCCTGGGGCGGAACAGAACTGTCGGCAGCGATGGTGGATGAATTTGACCCAGCCAAGCAGGCCCGGATGGCGAGATTTTTGCGCGATCGCACCACCCGTATCACCACTGCCGCCAAAATCATTAATCAGTATGCGTCCCAAATGAGCACGACTCAGGGGTTGGCCGCACTGCTGAAAAGCCCCCTGTTAGGCTTCCTGTCGACGATGACAACGGGTTCCCCGGCTTTAGCAACGGCCCTGGCAACCCAGCTCCCCATTGAGCAAGCCCCCGTTGTTATGGGGAAATTGCAGATGGGCTATGAACTCTTTACATTGCTGGCGGAACCCGACGCCCATCCTGTTTTTGACTTTTTATCTCTCTGGCCCCTGTTGCTAGAGACTGCACCTTCGATTCAGGAGGATGCTTGGGCTTTTGGCCAAACCATGGTCGAGTTATGGACTGGCAAGGTGGGCGTAGATCAATTGCAGGAACGATACCAACGTTATCTCAGCAAGGCCACCCTAGCCTAAGCAAGCTTGATAGAGTCCTTTCAAACTGGGGCGATCCGCTGTGGCGACTCCTCGCATTAACCCCGTCAGATTGCAGACACAGGTCTGACAGTCCGTATCATCTCGCAGGATGCACTTACCGACGCTGGTTCCATCAAAACCTAAACTGGTGACTCGCCGTGCCACGGTGCATTTCGTGGGATCTTGAATGACGAAGGGCGCATCAAATAGGTAGGAATTAACTGCAGGTTGGTTAAAGGGAAACAAGTCCCAGCCATATTTTGCCGCCGCTGTCTCAATCATCCCCTTTATGGTTTGCCGATTGGCCAGGGTCAGGGAATTCGGATCCGCAGGGGAATGGGTGGCTGCACCAGATACCATAATGCCTCGGAGTTTGGTGACAGAGGTGACCAGCCATTCTACGGTTTCTGGAAATAACTTGAGGCTTGATTGGGTCAGGGTAATGTGGGCGTAGGCACCCCGTTCAGATTCATTGATATTGCGGACGATAGCGGCTGCCATCCCGTGCAGATTTTGATAGGTATGGTTTTGAAAGAACCCCAGGGGATCTCGGGTTTGATTATGGTGGTCTGGAGGGCCATCAATACTGACGCTATACACTACGGAACGTGGTACTTGGGGGAATTTTGCAGATCCATTGGTCACGACCCAAACGACGGGAAATTTGCGGGCAGCATATTGAATCACTTTAGGTGCCAGGGTGGGTTCACCGCCTACTAGGGTGGCGAGGACCATGCCTTGGCGCGAGAGCTGGTCTAGGGTTTGGTAAATGGCTTGGTCTTTGGCTTTATGCTCAGCGGGCGAAAGCTGCAGATACCCTCGAACGCGTTGGGTTTGGTTCCAGTCTGAGGGATAGACGTAGCAATAATGGCAACCCGCATTGCAGCGATCGGTGATTTCTATGGAGGCCCCAAAGGGGAGGGTCTGTTTTTGCCGTCTCGATTTGAGGACGATGGTGAGAGCCCCCAGAAAGGCTCTGGCAACGATGAAGTTACGTTTGATCCAGCTGAGGGGTGAATATTGGGGTCGGTAGGGAATAAAGGGTTGGGGTTGCCGGGTCGGACTCGGTTGCCGATTCTGGGCGAGCATAATTGAGTAGGGCTAAAGATGGTTTTAATGTTGTAGTATTAGGGCTGTTTAGATTGAAATACGAGCATTTTACCAATAAGGCTTGGCCTGGGTTTAAGGAATGGCGCTGTTCGATGGAGCATCAAGTTTGCTGGGGGATGGCTGCCAGGACAAATAGGCTGACGATGCAGAGCATGCCCATTTGCCAACTGAGGCTGCGGAGGTTGGGTTTATCGGTGATGTAGAAGCTGGCATGTAGGATGCGAAACAGGATGAAGGCCAAGGCAACGATATCAATCTGAAGTTGGGGCACTTGGGTCATATGGGCCACGAGCACGGCGGCGGCGAAGCCGGGGAAGGTTTCAAAGGCATTAAGTTGGGCGAGATGGGCGCGACGATGCCATCCGGTGAGGGTTTCGTTAAAGGCGCGCGGGTTTTGGACATAGTCGGCTTTGGTGACGCCAGAACGGGCTAGCACTGACAGAATGTAAGGGGCGAGCAGAGCGGCCAGGATGCACCAGAGGCTAATCGTCATTTTGGGGGGAGACAGTTGAAATCATCGGATTGTAATCAAGGTCAATGCGCTTATGCAAAACCCACAAATCAAATAGTTTAAGACTTGAAAATGAGATGACGAGCTAAAACGATTGTTCCACCCAAAATTATGTAGAAGGGATAGATGGAGGGTGAACGTAGTGATTCCAAGATATTGCAAAAAAGTTGCGAACACGACGGGGGGGGTGACCACAAATAAATCTGTAGTGGTGGCAGTATTTTTTTTCAATTTATGGACGAAATGGTTATAAGAGTTACGAAAACCTTTTTCTAAACCCAAGTAGTACGCATCGAGGAAAAGAAAGAGTACAACTGGGATGAGAGCAATTAAAGCGTAGTTAGGTTGATTTTTGTCAGCAATGATCACCAATATTGCCGATACCAAGGTAATGCACCAGTTCTTGCAATTACTACTGTTATTGGCCATGCGAGTGATGATGTCTTGCAAAATGCCCAGATAACTCTGTACTGCGGAAGAGTCTAGTTTTAATTTATTAGACATGAGTCTAAAGATTCATATTAAAGGGTTGTTGACACTGACCTAGCCCTATTGTGAGGAGACGTACCTATTGGATTGTGGGCTAACATTGGTTTGGCCACAATCTTTATGTTCAATGGGGAATCAAAACTCAAAAAGGCGATTATAAGGTCAGGGAGTACTCAGATTGTAAGATGCAACTGAGTGCACTGGTTCTATGCTGATAGTTAGAGATTATCCATGGGCTTAGTGGCTTTGAAAAGATTGAATAGCTTCTATAATCCCTTGCTCGATATTGAACCAAGCTTCATCCTTATTCGACCAATTGGCGACAGGTTTCAAGTCTCTTGGTAGAGCTTGAATGTTGTTGAAATGAACTAAGTCCCAATTTACTCGACGCAAAAGGATCGGTATTAAGATTGCTTCTTTGGCTTTGTGACGTGCCAGGGCACGCTTCATTTCGATTTCATAGCAGTAATCAGATGCTATAAAGTCTGGACTAACTAGCAGCAAAACAATATCGGCCTGCTCTAAATTTCTGTCTAATTCTTTTTTCCAATCCGTACTGGGGGTAATCTGCCGATCATGCCAATCTTGAATGAAACCGTATCGTCTAAGTAGTGCTAACTGAACTTCGAGCCGTTCACGTAGGGCTTCATCTTTATGAGAGTAGCTGTAGAAAAGTTTTAAAGCTCCTGTAGAGCGTTCAGAGTTTTTGGCGGTCTGTTGCGGTATACCCAAGTCAACACCATTGAGGAGTTCTTTAACATTGATTTGAATGACTTTGTCATCAATGACCATAGGGATTTCAGTGAGACCCTGTTTTTCCATCACCAGCAAATCACTATAGGAGAGGCTCAATTGCGGATGGTCGGGAATGGGAACTTTCTCTTTTGGCTTTGATTTGAAGCTGCTGTGAATGCGCTCAAAATCGGAGCGAATAATGGCGAGCAATCGACGTCGCCCTTCTCGAGGGCCGTTGATGCTAATAGTGACACGTCGGTCTTGGCGGTCTGCTTTGACTAGGGCATGATTGCCTTCAAAGTCGAGGATGACGCCTGTACGCCAACGCAATTGGTTGTGACTTAATACATGAGTGCGAACAATAAACCGGGGCAATAAACCTTCGGGCAAGATGGGATATTCGTAGCGAAAGTTAAGGCAGTCTTCAAGGATAAAGTCTTGGGCTTCGGATGGTTGCTGTTTATCCAGTAACTCGGGAATAAGATAGCAATCCTGTCTGTACTGAAAAGGAAAGCATAGCTCGAACTTGCGCATTAACTCCATTAAAAAGCCGTGGCGCTCACGAGGATAGTTTGTAGCATCCAATAGTTGGGGAAGGCAGCCAAGATCTAGTTCCCCTTTGTGGTCTGCCAAATTATGGGCGTTGAGAATTTTGTAGATACCATTTGTGACCCAAAGGGGATTAAGGATATTGGTATCTCGCAGACGAGGGTCATCTTTGTAATTGAGGGCGATCCCTAATCTGTGAAGATGAACAGCTAGTGAGTCTTGAGAGTCTTGATTAGTTTCACCATCATCCTGGCAAATACCCCGATAATGCTCAAAGGAAATGTAATTGTCCTCCATATCTGCCAGTTTTTGTTTAATCGAAAACCAGCTTGCTGGGAAAGGAACGCGCAGATGTTCGAGGCGATCTGTCTCGTGTTGGATGACTTGGCAGAGTTCATCAAGACCTCGTTCAGTTTCACAGTCTATGCGGACGAAGTCTTTAATATTGGGGAACTTTTGTTTGAGGCCGCTGCGGTTGACATCGAAGGGATGTTCTTCAACTTTGTTGAGGACCACGATAACGGGAGAGTCGCCACCAAAACTTTGAATCAGTTCGAGCCAATATTCTGCATCTGCGTCTTCATGGCCTTGGCGACCATTGAGGACTAGGAGGTAAAGACTCCGTTCGGTTAGGAAAAACTGATGGGTGGAGTGCATAATTTCTTGCCCTCCAAAATCCCAAACATTTAATTTGACCTCTTCATTATCATTTAAGGAGAGGGGCCAATCTGTAATTTGAATACCTTCAGTTTTAGTTTCACCCGCATCAAAGGTTTGATAAACCAATCGGTTGACCAGAGAGGTTTTACCAACCGCACCATAGCCCACCAGAATCAATTTAGCTTCATTCAGCGGTTGGGCTTTTTCCTGAATACGGAAGAGGTATTCCAGAATATCTTTTGGTTTAGCCGGTTCTGCTCCGGCGCCAACATTGTTAGATTTTGGGCCTAACACCTCTGCCGGAATTTTCAGCAATTTATTCCCATGCAGATAAAGCTCTTGCAGGTTTTTTAGTTGTCCAATCGCATCGGGAATCGTGGTCAGTTGATTATTGTATAGGTAAAGCCTTTGGGGATGACAAGGTACTTCAAATCTAGAGTCAGCAGTAGATAGGGCAGTGTGATTTCAAAGAAAATAGGGTGGCCGAAACGACTACCCTAT
>NZ_JANQOP010000223.1 GCF_028285745.1 Acaryochloris sp. IP29b_bin.137
ATAGGGTAGTCGTTTCGGCCACCCTATTTTCTTTGAAATCACACTGCCCTATCTACTGCTGACTCTAGATTTGAAGTACCTTGTCATCCCCAAAGCTCAAGCACTCAATTCAGGCACTCATCTGATGCGGTGGCGTTAGTGAGTATTTGCAACAGTGAAGACACCTCTGATAAGTCAGAAGTGGCGGTAGGGGCGGTTAAACTTGCGCGAGTAATGACCTCTAGATCTTTCCGTTCAAGGGCGACATGCTGGACTTCGGGATGGAGGATAACGAAGGGAAATGAGCGTAGGGGGGACTCATCCGCCATATTCAAGAAGGGGGCTGGATTATCATCGGTATAAAGAATCACATCGGGCTTCCAGATTTTTACTAATAACTCGGCCTCATCTAAGGTTGTGGTCGAAATCACTCTCCACTGATGTTCATACAGAGATTGATCGATAGGACTTGGTAGTACATTCCCCGAGGGATCGAGATTTTGGTCTAGATGCAGAATAGTTAATTTTTGAGGGTTGGCAGCTTTAGAAACCGACATATGGCTCTGCTGAGGAGCAATTACCGACAGGAAAGTTTGGGTGTTGAAACGCTTCTCAAACCATTGTCCTAAACCAGGCTGAAGCGCGGACAAGGTTAGGCAGTCATCCCCTCCCATTTTTGTAGTTTGCTGACAATCTTCGGGACTGCCTATCAGCAAGATGGGAAGAGTATCAGTTTGCTGTCTGAGGGTTGAGAGGATTTCCCATCCTGAACCAGTGGTGAGCAGGGTTTGTAAAATAATGGCTTGGGGCCTAAGCAGGGCGACTTTCTGGAGTGCTTCTGACTCAGCGCGGGCAACCACCACCTGTAGAGATTGCTCAGAAAGCTCTTGACTCACCTGTTCGATCAGACTAGGGGTTGTGGCAATGAGGAGAACCAAGCCTTTGGTGATTTTAGCTCGCTGGCTACGATGCTTCTCTGGTGGTACATACAACGAGAATGTATTCCCCTGCTTTGGTCCAGAAATAAAGGAAATATCGCCAGATAACTGTTCTACTAATCGTTGAGCCAAGATCAGACCCAGTCCAGTTTTACCCAAAATAGCTTGATCAGACTGAGTCCAGGTTTGGGGAATTTGAAAGATTAGCGGCTGCTGAAGATGGGGAATTGGTTCACCCTGATCAGAAATCGTAAAGATGGTCCAGCCTTGCCACAACGTCACGTTCAGCACAACGGGGGATTGTCCTTGAGTCAGCCCTAAGGCGTTATGCAAAAGATGGACCAGAATTTGACGCAGCTTCGGCTCATCGGTGTAGATTGAGCCAAGCCTTCCCTGGGGATGCCGCCGGATGAGCAGAGCGGCCTGATTGGCTGTGCCTTCTTCCAGTTGATAGTATCGTTTCGCTTGGGCGATCGCATCCTCACAGAGTAAATCTAAACTAACAGCTTTATGCGCTTTTGGTTGAACTTCCATAGGGAGTCGCGTTAAATCCAGGAGCGTATTGAGGATACTCATCAATTGCTGACTTTTCTGATGAATTAACTGTATATATTGCAGTTGACGCTCAGACAAATTCTGAATACCCTGATGGCTGAGAACATTGGACAAACTCAAAATGGCCGTCAGGGGAGATTTAAGTTCATGGCTAATTTCCGCCAACAGTTCCGCACTCAGGGGAGCGGAAGAAGAAGGTTGTTCTGGCGTCGATGACTCCGTTGAGGCTAGGGGGCGCTTCGGTAGCTCCCATGGGGTAGAAACAGAGCTTTTTAAATCCGAGGAAAACTTAATGGCAACGCTCAGGGGAACATGATGGGCCAAGAACTGAACTAACTTAGGCGTATCCAACAACCCTAAATATTTGCCGGTTTTGTCTTCAGTAATGGCCCAAGACATTAGCCTGTCTTCGGCAATGGCCTGCAAAGACTGCCAGAATTGCTTAAGCGATTCCGAGGCTACCACGCAATACAGGGGATTGTTGGGTAAATTAACCCACTCGCCAATAGGCTGCTGAGGAGAAACCGCATCCGTGGAGTGTTGTTCAGCAAAAAATAGGTAGATAAATTGGGCTGAGCGAATTAGACTAACGGGTTGTTGCTGTTGATTAACCACCACTAATCTAGACAAATCTATCCCCTCACCCCAATCTCCTGCCAACTGATCCGTTGGCGAGGATATACTCTGGTGTTGCAATACGTCTAATATCTCCTGAATGGGAGTTTCGGTCTGACACACCAAGGTCTGCTGCGAAAACTCACCAACAGTGGTTTGCTCGAATAACACGGCAATACGCTCAATTTATGATCGGATGGGTAGATCGGCCAATATCAATACTGAACAATGAGATATCAAGGGGGGCGTTAAGAAAAATCGGCAGATATTGAGACGCAAAAGAATATTTAAAGGGAGATGGATAGAGAAATCGCAAGAAAATCAAGAACCATTTTGGCTATACCTATTATTTCACTAATTGCCAGCGTTCTTTGCCGATCGGAATTAGATGAAGCTGAATTCAAATTAAAGACCCAAGTGGGTATTTCCCCCCAGCGTTAATCGAATCAGGTAGGCGGTTGACCGAGGAGTTTCGATCTTAGATGCTTGATGCGATCGCGATACTTCGCCGCTTCCTCAAACTCTAAATTTTTGGCCGCTTCTTTCATCTGTGCCTCCAACTGGGTAATCAACTCGGGCACACTCTCCAAAGGCAAATCATCTGCCTGTTCGTAGGCATCTTCGAGTTCTTGGGTATTGAGGCGGCGAGAAACCTCCAAAAAAGCCAAGATGGCATTGTCAGAACCTTTTCTGACCGGTTGGGGCGTGATGCCGTGCTTTTTATTGTAGGCCAGCTGAATCGTACGACGCCGCTCTGTTTCGGAAATAGCCTTCTCCATACTGTCCGTTAAATTATCGGCATAGAGGATGGCTTGTCCCCGCACATGGCGGGCTGCTCGACCAATGGTTTGAATCAGGGAACGCTCGGCTCTCAGGAACCCTTCTTTATCTGCATCCAAGATGGCGACTAGGGAAACCTCAGGCAGATCTAAGCCTTCTCGCAACAGGTTGACCCCAATAAGAACATCAAATTCGCCTTGACGCAAATCCCTGAGGATTTCGATCCGCTGAATCGCATTGATTTCTGAGTGCAGATAACGAACTCGCGCCCCCCGCTCTTCAAAATATTCCGTTAGATCTTCCGCCATCCGTTTGGTCAAAGTGGTGATCAAGGTTCGCTCATGCCGACCGACCCGCTCTTGAATCTCTGCTAGCAAGTCGTCGACTTGGCCCGTGGTTGGACGGACAAAAATTTCTGGATCGACCACCCCCGTGGGCCGAATCACCTGTTCAACCACCCGTTCTTCCGATAGCTCCAGTTCCCACAAACCTGGTGTTGCGGATACAAACACACACTGATTCACCTTGTGCCAAAACTCCTCAGACTTAAGCGGCCGATTATCTGCTGCACTGGGGAGGCGAAACCCGTGATCGATCAGGACTTTCTTACGGGCCTGATCACCGTTATACATGCCTCGGATTTGGGGCACGGTCACATGGGATTCATCCACCATTAACAACCAGTCCTTGGGGAAATAATCCACCAAACATTCTGGCGGCTCTCCCGCCTGTCGGCCCGCCAAATGCCGGGAATAGTTTTCCACGCCGTTGCAGTACCCTACTTCTCGCAGCATTTCCAAGTCATAGCGAGTACGTTGATTTAGGCGCTGAGCCTCCAAGAGTTTCCCCGCTTCTTCTAGGTGCTCGACTTGGGCCTTTCGTTCCACATCAATCGCTTCAACCGCCATTGCCAACCGTTCAGTTGGGGTGACAAAGTGGCGAGCGGGATAGACATTGAGCCCCTCTAGGCTTTGTAAGGTTTCTCCCGTCACCGGATCGACATAGCGAATAGCGTCAATCTCATCCCCAAAGAACTCCACGCGAATAATCCGATCTTCGTAGGCGGGACCAATCTCCAACACATCCCCTTTGACTCGAAACCGCCCCCGTCCCAGCTCTACATCGTTACGGGTGTACTGAACAGCGGCTAAACTTCGTAGCAATTGGCGCTGATCCATTTCAGTCCCTACTTTTAGAGGAATTGAAGCCTTGAGATATTCAGAAGGAATCCCCAAACCGTAAATACAGCTAATCGAAGCCACCACAATTACATCCCGGCGCTCAAAAAGCGATCGCGTCGCTGAATGCCGCAACATATCAATTTCTTCATTAATAGAAGCCGTTTTTTCGATATAGGTATCCGTGACGGGAATATAGGCTTCCGGTTGGTAATAGTCGTAATAGCTAATAAAGTACTCCACTGCGTTGTTGGGAAAAAAGGAGCGGATTTCATTGCAGAGCTGGGCAGCTAGGGTTTTGTTATGGGCCAGGATCAGGGTGGGTTTACCAATCTCTTCGATCACCTTAGCCATTGTGAAGGTTTTTCCTGTACCCGTAGCCCCCAACAAGGTTTGTCTAGGATGGCCAGATTGAAGCAAAGCGGTTAATTTCTCAATGGCTTGGGGTTGGTCACCGGTTGGCACAAAGGGAGCATGGAGATCAAAAGCGGTCATCAAGTTGAAGAGGTGGCTGCCTTTTTATAATGCCGAATTTTTGCAGAACACGGCAGTCGCATGACGCAAAACAATAGGAACCCGTGATAACAGTCACGTTCAGGTCAACTAGCCCTGCCTAAATTAGAGATAACAAAGGACTCATACAGAGCAGGTGAAAACAACTCTTGAATAGAGGATTTATGCTTTCTGCTTGAGTCACAGAAAGGAGAATACATCATGTCTAAGTTCAAAAAGATTTCTGCAAAAGCCCTCGTGATGGCATCTGTGGCCGTGGGTGTCCAAGCAGTCAGTACCTTTGGTGCTTTTGCGGGTCCAGCCCTCTTTTATCGCTTCGGGAATGTTCGGTTAAATCAATGGGAATGTATGCGCAGAGCCACGGTTTCCCTCCGCCGAGAAGGGCTTAATGTACGGAAGCCGGATGTAAATATCAACAATACACCGTTTATTTTCGCTGATAATGCAGATTACTCTGCGATTATTGATTGTTCTCAATTCGCTAGACGACATCGTGCTAACAAGCGTGTCACTGTGATGGTAAGTGGGTTTGGGCGAGGTGCAAATACCTTATCCAGCACATTAATCGACAACATGTATTAATCTGCCCAATTCTGTTATGAAGCTTGAAGCCGGACGACTCCCAATTAATATGTCCGGCTTCACACTTTCGGCAAGGAGAAAATAACTATCCTTCTTAAGCCTCCGGTTTGACCGGAGGACTCGTAAGGTTTAACCTTCCCTGCGGTCATAGTCCTATCCCAAAACTTCGGGAGTTGCTA
>NZ_JANQOP010000224.1 GCF_028285745.1 Acaryochloris sp. IP29b_bin.137
ATAGGGTAGTCGTTTCGGCCACCCTATTTTCTTTGAAATCACACTGCCCTATCTACTGCTGACTCTAGATTTGAAGTACCTTGTCATCCCCAAAGCGTCTTTTTGCTTCTTTAATTAATCGACGGTACAAAAATGAGATCCATGAAAGAGGCTCAAATAACTTTCTACTAGACCACTCATGAGCCCGTTCAGGAGCAATGCTTGGATAAATCTTCCGTCTAGCTTCTCGGAGAAAATCGTTCTTGAGATTCTGAGATAAACCTTGGTCTTGTGCATAATGGGTGAGAAAAAGATCAATATCCTTCTCTGTAAAAGGCGTATGGCCGGCGTAAGCATTCATTAAATACATAAGTGGGCCGTGAAACATGAGAAGCCTGAGTTCTGGAGTCCTTTCTAATGCTGCCAGCCCCCCAAGTAGTTCAGCAGTAATCCTAACAATATCTGGAAAATCCTTACGCTCTTTACTGCCACCTTCGATATCGCCCAAAATTACTGGATAATAACCAAACTGTTCCCGTTCGGCTATTTGGCGTTCACCAGTCCTAACACAATATGAACCAACACGTAAAAGGATGGGAACTTGACTCGACAGTTGAACCTGGCCAAGGCCTCCATCAATAAAGGTCACCACTTCCCCTTGAAGATCTGACCAAGAAATATCGCCAACTGAATTAACAGTTAAAATCGGCTCAGTACGTTTGCCTTTCTCATATGCTTGTACTGCTAAGCGTAAATTTGCAACAAACTGCGCAGTATTTTTGAAATAGTTATTCCGTAAGCTTTCTGAGGCGATCAAAGCATTTTCAGCAAGCTTGGTAAATATATGAGGTTGACGTTTAATCTCCTCACAAACTCCCTTTTCAGTAAACCGTCGTTTATCGATACTTGGGTCATTCATATACGCTGCACCCGTATCCCTAGCTGAGTTAAAACTCGGCAAGCCTCTTTGGTTACAAAGCGGTTTACGGGCAATCCTGTTAGTTGACTAACTAACCACTTGGGAGCAACTAATTGCTTATCTATCTTTACGTACCAAGACTGACATTGCATAGCCTTACCTGTCTCAGATGCAATGGCTTTGCGAGCAACTTCAATGATTTGTTGTTGAGTCAGACTAATTTCAATTCCCCTGAGATAAACTTTTTTGTCAAACGTAGGAAAGGACTCAAAACTATTTAGACTACTGGATTTACCATAGAGCCAATCATATAAAATAGATAATTTCCTCCCAATTCCACCATTGGCTACTTGAACTTTTAACTGTAGAGGTATAAATTCCTCATAGCCTTTGATTGATTCTAGATAATAACATCCTAAGGAGATTAGACAGCTTTTGTATGACTGACTACTCAATATTTTTTCTAGACTTGATATGATAATGGGATTCAGATACCTTGCTCTTCCTACAGTCATTTTTCGATCATAATAAGGAAGAAGATAGTCAGAAGGAATCAGCCCATGTTCTGCTGAAAGTATTCTTATGTCGACAGGTGGATTCGAACTTCGAAGGTAGCGACGCAGAACACGAAATGAAGGACCATCATAGCGATTAATTGCAGTCAACAGCCCTGAATCATTACGCTTACGTTGAGAGCACCCAATAAGTAGAAGCCTATCTGTTCTTATACAAGCTTCTACTGACTTAATACACATAGACGAAAATAGGGGCCGCAATATTTCTGTGAATAATTAAGCGCTTATTATAGACCGCCAATATCCCTATTTAATTTAAAATCCACTCTCCAACGGATATCAAGATTTTGGTTGATCTATGTTAAAGTGAAATCGATAATTAATTGGAGTTTTGATTAAAAAATTAACAACTTAGCTATTATAATTTAATAACTATTAAATTAAGGCATGAACCGTATGTTAATCTTGAATTTAATCAAAATTAAATTTTACGGTCAAATTAATTGAAATAAAGTACTAATAGCCAGGACTATTTCATTCAAAAACGAGCGATGATGTGCAGGTTGTGCTTTTTTCATAACTTATGTCTTCGTTGGCAATTGTAGATGCTTTTTTAGACCTGCCAGATGCCCGTCGCACCGCAGGTTTTGCCAGGGCTATTTCATTTAAAGAATGAGCGATGATATGTAAGCTGCGCTACTTTCATGCCTTATGTCATTGCTAGCTTGACCAATTCTTAGGACTCTACGCGCCAAGCGCTGATCGCTGAATTGACACTCAGCAAAATTTCTCTCCCACCATGTTTACATCCTAATCATCTCCAAAAGGTTTTGGTCATCGTAGCTGAATGGGGAACAATTTCCTAGAACCTCAATGGGAAAAGGGCTACAGGAGTTACCGTGAAAAGTCAGGTTTTAAAAGAGCAACGCCCACCTCTGGGAAAGTACTTGGCACTTTAGGCCTTTAGTTTTACGGAGGTTGCGAATATGAGGGATCCAAACCAGGACTGCGACCAGTTTTCGGAGCATGATGGGTGAAGGAATCAGAGAAGGGAGGGCGTTGAAGAAATCTTGATGGTGGCGGTTGCGAAGTTGGAATCTGACCTAGCAACTCTCACCTTTGTAGTAAGTATTGCCATTTTAGCGAGCCTTCTTTAAAGGCCACTGCTCAAGCATTTGCCAAGTGTCCACTGCCGTCCAACCTCCAGGTTGTTGGGGACAGACGACTGCCAATGGATTAAAAACAAAGCTGGCTTTAATGTTTAAGGAGTTAATGATGGCTTGTCGTTCGGGTGTAGCCAGATTTTTGTAGATCAGACTGATATGGGGCATAAAGGGCTTGGCAATATTCTCAGGCCATAATTCATACACCTGTTGGCGTAAGGCCAACAGTGGCTCAGCTGCAGCAGTGCGGATATACACCGTTCTAAACAATTCTGAGCTATGGTCTAACCCTTGATTTGCCAATTGCAAGATCGGTGTGACAGTCGCCAAATTTGATAGGGATACCTCATACTGCTCAGGTACCTGAAGCCGACCAGCCACCGTTACATGAGGGCTGAAGCGAGGGGCTTGGTACTGATCGGCCAGTTGGTTGATAATGGCCTGCAGATATTGGCCATCTTCGCGTTGGGGAACCAGCCAAAGTGAGACTTCTTGCATCAATCCACTGTTTAAAATTGCGCTTCAGCAACTGCCACATCCTCAAATTCTTGAGATAAACCATCCATCACAACCCTCAAATTAGCGAGGAAATAAGCAGTTGCGCTGGTTTAAACGCAGTTTACCGCCTATGGCGTCTACGTTACTGTGTAGGATAAATAGTCGCATTTCATAACAAATTGATATTCAAAAATAACTTTTACTATCCTGATAAGAAGTATTGATGCAACATTCTGATGCATCGATGGTTGTTCGTCAGTGTGTAAATCGTGCATGTCGGTAGATATTTACCCTCTTACTTCAAAAGATGTTCCGCTGATGGAATCGCTGTTAACAACCTTTGGTGAGGCCTTCAACGACAGGGAAACTTATACGACAAAGCGTCCCAGCCAGGACTACCTGCAGCGATTACTGAATAGTGATCTGTTTATTGCCCTAGCTGCTGTCAAGAACGGCGAAGTGGTTGGAGGTCTTGCTGCCTACGAACTGCAGAAATTTGAGCAAGAGCGCAGCGAGATCTATATCTATGATCTTGCTGTGGCATCGGTCTATCGTCGCCAAGGCATTGCCACAGCCTTAATTGAACACCTCAAAACGATCGCTGCTGAGCGCGGAGCTTATGTGATCTTTGTACAGGCCGATACCAGCATTGAGGATCAACCTGCGATCGCACTCTATACCCAACTCGGAAAACGCGAAGACGTTTTACACTTTGACATTGCTGTTGAGGATAAGCCTAGCGCTGGGTAACCACCCTGTGAGACGTTACTGAACAGGGCGAGGATTGTTCTACTCAGTTTGAGAGGCGTTGAGATGACCAACCATACCCGTCTGGTGCAACAGTTACAGCAACTAGACGGCAAAGGCTATAAAGCCTATAAAGCCATTCGAGGAGGGTATGATTTTCCTCAATTTACGCTAATGATTGATCGGGTCCAGGGGGATCCGTTTGCGAAACCCAGTCAATGTCGCGTCCTCATTCCCCAAGATATTGCTGGTTTCCCTGCCGATCTATACGGAAATTTCAGCCGAGAAGTGGGTCTACGGGATTTCCTGACCCGACAGTTTCACCAGTTCGCCCAGCGAGAACAGCGTCGTTCCGGCACTGGCAATAGCGGATTGATTGCGATCGCACCGCCAGGGCCAGAAATTCTAGAGCGGACCGCAGCCTTTATTGATGATGCACAGGTAGAAGTTCGGTTCTGGATAGGTTTACCTGCTCGGGGACGGCGAATCGCGGGGGGGCAGGCAGTGGATTTGCTTTGTGAGCAGATCCCTCAGCTGGTGGAAGGGATGCTTTATGCTCAATTGCCAACTCAAGCACTTCAGCACCATATTGATACCCACGAAGATGCCGACTGGCTCAGACAGCAACTGCCCACCCGAGGTTTAGTGGCCTTTGTGGCTGATGGAGCGATTTTGCCGCGTCGGAGTGGGATAGATAGCCGCCCTTTGGAGGCTGCAACCTCCTTTCAATCACCGGAGTCTTTACGGGTGAGCTTCGATTGTCCCCATCAGGGGTTGATCACAGGGATGGGCATTCCTACAGGAATTACCCTGATTGTCGGTGGGGGCTACCACGGTAAATCGACGCTGCTTAAGGCTCTAGAGTTAGGCATTTATAACCATATTCCTGGGGATGGCCGCGAGTTTGTGGTGACGGATGCTGATGCCGTCAAGATTCGGGCAGAAGAAGGCCGTCCAGTCACCAACTTAGACCTATCGCCATTTATTAACCATCTGCCCCATCAACAGACCACAACTCAGTTTTGGACAACCAATGCTAGTGGCAGTACCTCTCAAGCGGCCAATATCATCGAGGCGCTCGAACTGGAAGCTAAGGTCTTACTGATTGATGAAGACACCACCGCTACCAATTTGATGATTCGCGATCGCAGAATGCAATCCCTGATCGCCAAAGACCAAGAACCGATCACCCCATTGATCGATCAAATCCGCCCCCTGTCCGAGGAGCACGGAGTTTCCAGTATTTTGGTAATGGGCGGCAGTGGGGATTACTTTGAAGTGGCGGATACGGTCATTGCTATGTCAGCCTATCGCCCTGAGAACGTGACGGAGCAAGCCCATGCGATCGCAGCCCAATACCCAATCGATCGCACCTGCGAAGCGGGCCAACCCATCGGCACAAAGCAATCCCGCATCCTGCAGCTTCATCCCAGTGCTCTGGAGTGGAAGGGGCGACCTGCCAAAGTGAAGGTGCATGAATTGCGGGAAATTATTTTAGGTAGGAACGCGATTGATCTCAGCCAGGTCGAACAATTAGTGGAGTCGGGGCAACTGCGTGCGATCGCAGCCGCTATCCTTTACCTTCACCAATTCCCACCCCCTAATCTAAATTTTGCCCATGCGATCCAGGCCATCTTGTCACAGCTCGCTACAGACGGACTATCTACCCTTAATCCCTTTCCCGAAGGAGATTTTGTGACGTTTCGCAGATTTGAACTTGCAGCAGCGCTGAATCGTTGGCGGGATCTTAAGCTAGAAGATTAGAACATCAGCCAAATTAACGCTTTCAAGCCAAAATCTTTCTCCGCTTCATGACAAAATAGAACAGGATTTTGATCATCAGCATATTACCGGGGGCAAAATAACGGCAACGCATCAGCGCTGATCGGGCTAACCCCGTCGCAGATTGGGAGGAGCTAAGTCCATTGATACGACAGTCAAAACATTTTTGTTCAGGATTCAACTGAAACAAACAGGGGTAGGTGTTGAGCACTTCGATTTCTCAAATCTGCCCTAGTAAAGTGATGTAAGCAGCCTTGATAGCGGATTTCTACCTGTTGAGACTAAAGAAGCGGGTGTGATCCATACTGCTGCCTCACTGATTCTCCAATGTTCATTCCATTTTCTTCAAACCTTATGAATTCCCTTGGAAGACATATCTTAGTTGAGTTTTACGGTGGTTCTGCCGAAGTCCTGAACGATGTTCTTCTGATCGAAACCAATATGCTGAGCGCGGCTAAGGAATCAGGTGCGACCATCATTACCTCCCAATTTCATCGATTTCCGCCCATTGGCGTGTCTGGCTTTATTGTTCTTCAGGAAAGCCATTTTGCCATTCACACCTGGCCGGAGTATGGCTATGCCGCGCTGGATCTATTTACCTGTGGAATGTCGGTTAACCCTTGGATCGCTTACGAAATTCTCAAGGAAGCCTTTCAAGCCGATCACGGTTCAGCCTTGGAATTAAACCGTGGGCAACTGCATTTGCTGGAAACGGAAAATGTGGACTTCAAGCGACCTGAAGAGGTGGCGGCCTACGAATATTCTGATCCACAGGAAAAAAGGACTGTCTGGTTTACGGATCGCAACGACAATATTGCCTTATCCATTCGTCACCGAGGCGGGTGGATCTTTCGTGAAAAGTCGCCCTACCAAACTGTAGAGGTCCTCGACACCTTTGAATACGGCAAAATGCTAGTGATCGACAATATGGTGATGTGCAGTGAAGGGGACGAAAAGGCCTATCATGAGATGATTGTCCATGTGCCCATGCTCACGTACCCAGCTCGAAAAGTGCTGGTGATTGGCGGTGGCGATGGCGGGAGCGTGCGGGAAATTCTCCGCCATCCCCAAGTGGAAGCGGTCACCTTAGTAGAAATTGATGAGGTGGTCATTAAGGCTGCTAGAGAACATCTACCCACCCTGTCCTCTGCGCTAGACCATCCCAAATTGAATCTACTGATTGGGGATGGGATTGAGTATTTAGCGGCCGCAGCCGACGAGTCCTACGACCTGATTATTATTGATTCCTCCGACCCCGTCGGATGTGCTGCACCCCTATTTACTAAGGATTTTTATTTACAGGTGCATCGGGCTCTAAAAACAGGAGGCATTTTGGTTGCCCAAAGTGAGTCCCCCCGGTTCAATCAGCCCAAGTTTGTGGAACTTTATCAGGACCTACACACCCTCTTTGGCGTCTCCCAGGTGCACTGCTATCTGGCCTTTATTTCCACCTATCCCACCGGCATGTGGAGCTTTGCCTACTGCTCAAAAAATGGGCCGCATCCGCTCCACAACTTCGACCACACAAAAGCGCAGCAGTTTTCTCAAGAGCATCAACTGGCTTACTATAATCCTGGCATTCATCAGGCTGCTTTTTGCTTGCCCACTTTCGTTAAAGACATGATTACCGTGGAACAGCCTGTGCTGGTCTAGCGATGGCAGCCTTCGACCCCAATGGCGTGGGCTTGGAGAATGGCAATCTGTTTGGCCTACCCTTTAACTTTGATAGTGCCCAGATAATTGTCTGGGGTATTCCTTGGGAAGTGACGGTCTCCTATGGTTCTGGCACGGCCCAAGGGCCTGCCGCGATCTTACGAGAGTCCCCACAGCTGGATTTGTACGATTTTGATCATCCTGGAGGGTGGCAGCAAGGCATTTATCTGGCAGGCATCCCGGACTTTATCAAAACTAAAAATAATGCACTAAAAGCCAAGGCTCAAGCCGTTATTGAGCGTACTAGCCAAGGCTACTCGGTCGCAGATTCCCCCACCCTGATGGCAGCACTGACGGACATTAATCAAGAATGCCGTTATCTTAATCAGTGGATTTTTGAGCAAGCCCAAACTGTTTTGGTACAGGGGAAAAAGCTGGTGCTATTAGGCGGGGACCATAGTATTCCCTTGGGCTATTTACAGGCATTGGCTGAGCGGTATGACGAATTTGGCATTCTCCAAATCGATGCCCATTCTGATTTGCGCCAAGCTTATCAAGGGTTTGAGTTTTCCCATGCATCGATTATGACCAATGTTCTGAAACTACCTCAAGTCACTAAGCTGGTTCAGGTGGGAGTGCGGGATGTCTGTGCGGCTGAAGTGGAAACTGTCGTGCAGTCCCAGGGAAGAATTGTGACCTACTACGATCCAGACCTAAAAAAACAGTTATTTCAGGGGGTAACCTGGCACTCCCTCTGCCAAGAGATCGTCGAATATCTTCCTGAGCGGGTTTACATTAGTTTCGATGTGGATGGTTTAGATCCTAAGTTATGTCCTCAGACCGGTACCCCGGTGCCGGGTGGATTGGAATTGGAAGCGGCTTTTCATCTCTGTCGAATGATTGTGCGTAGCGGGCGATCGCTGATTGGCTGCGATATCTGTGAAGTAGGGAATGGCGTCTGGGATGGCAATGTCGGAGCGCGAATTCTCTATAAGCTCTGTAATTTGATGGGACTGAGTCAGCCTTAAAAAGACCTCAACAGAAATCTTTATCTTTACCGAGCTTCAGATGACCTGAATGGGCGCTTGTAATGTTGAATAGACCGCTTCAACTCCATCAAACTGGCGTTTGAGTTGAAACCCTAATTTCTCGCATAGATGCTGCATCGCTCGGTTTTCTGGCAAAATATCGGCTTTGATGGCTGCTAATCCTTCTGCTTTACCCACATGAATCAGTGACGTTAGAAGTTCCGTTCCCAATCCTTGCTTCTGATAGGGGTCTTGAACCAGCATGCCAAATTCAGCTGTTTGAGTACCATGCAGCTTGCTCAAACGGGCTACGCCCAAAATTTGGGGCGCGGGGGAATCTGCATATTCAGCGACCAAAGCAATCTCACAGTCATAATCAACAAAGCAAATGCGGGTGAGTCGATCATGGGCAACGCGGGTTTGGAGCTTCATCAAATGAAAATAACGGAAATACACACTTTCCTCTGACAGATTTTGATGGAATTGAACGATCAGAGGCTCATCTTCAGGACGGATGGGGCGAATCGTCACTGGCCAGCCATTTCTCATGGTCCATTCATGGACATATTGAGAAGGGTAGGGGCGAATCGCGGGATGAATTGGCTGCTTTTCAGTTTGGGGATAGAGAATAATGCGGGCATCCAAGGCGACGATCTGACGCTCTGAGACCAGAAGAGGATTAATATCGATTTCCTTGATCTGGGGGTACTCAACGATCAGGTGACTAAACTTGACTAAAATCTGCTCCAGTTGCGCTAAATCAACGGATCGGTGCCCTCTAACCCCCTGTAAGGCTTGATAGATTTTAGTCTGTTCCATCAGGCGGCGGGCCAGGGTGGAATTAAGGGGTGGCAATCCCAAGGCTCGATCTTGAAAGACTTCCACTAACTGTCCACCCAATCCAAAGAGAATAACCGGACCAAACTGCGGATCGGGACTACTGCCGAGTATCAGTTCATAGCCATCGAGGTCTAGCATGGGTTGGACGGTTACGCCCAGGAAGGCTGGCTCACCATAGGACTCAACATTCTGCTGGATAGCGGTAAAGGCTTCTTGGACAGCTTCAGCGTTTTGGAGATTAAGCTGAACCCCTCCCACATCAGTTTTATGGGTAATGGTGTGGGAGTGGAGTTTGAGGACGACGGGATAGCCAATTTTCTCAGCATATTCCACTGCTTTTTCTGAGGTCTGGGCCAAATAGGTGGGAACGGTGGGAATGCCATAGGCCTGGAGGAATTGCTTGGATTCCCATTCGCTCAGGAGAGTGCGATCGCAGGCCGTAGCATCCCCTAATATCTGCTCCATACGCTGCCGATCCAGCTCTTCCGCGTCTTCAATCACAGGGGTTTCATAGAGAGAACGCAGCCGATAGCTATACTGGCTCATTAAGTTAAAGACCTGAGCCGCTGTATCGGGATAGGGCAATGTAAACAGACCCGCTTGATTGAGTAGGGCTTCCCCTGCCGCGACATCCTCACCGCCCATCCAGCTTGCCAAGAGGGGTTTATGGGTAATGCCTTGGGCCGTTTGGATCAGGGTTTGGGCGGTTTGCCGGGGATCGGTCATGGCCTGGGGTGTGAGAATCACCAGTAGACCATCACTACCTGGGTCTTGGGCGGCAATTTGGAGGGCTTGGGCATAGCGTTCGGGCGTGGCATCTCCCAAAATATCGATGGGATTATGGTGGCTCCATTCAGCCGGTAAACAGTGATCTAAGGCTTGGAGGGTTTCGGGTGCCAGGGGTGTGAGATGGCCACCTCCCCGAATTAAGGAATCTGTTGCCAATACACCTGGCCCTCCAGCATTGGTCACAATCGTGAGACGATTGCCCTGGGGCCGTGGCTGCTTCGCCAAAACCTCAGCCATATTAAACAGTTCATCAATGGTGTTGACCCGCAACACCCCACATCGACGAAAGGCAGCGTCTAAGACATCGTCACTGCCCATTAGCGCTCCTGTATGGGAGGCAGCCGCTTGGGCAGCTTCTTGAGTTCGCCCACCTTTGATCACAATGATGGGCTTACTGAGGGCAACTTCTCGCGCTGCTGAGAGGAAGGACCGGGCATCCCCAATCGATTCCATATAGATAACAATGCTGTGGGTATGAGGGTCGTCACCCAGATGGTAGATTAAGTCGCCCCAACTGATATCCAGCATGGAGCCAATGGAGACAAAGGCACTAAACCCCACATTTTCCCGCAGGCTCCAGTCCAGAATCGAGGTGCATAATGCGCCACTCTGACTCAAGAACCCAACGTTTCCAGGTCGCGCCATCCGACTGGCAAAGGTGGCATTCAAACCATAGGGTGGACACATGAGGCCCAAACAGTTCGGACCAATCATTCGTAAATTGCCCCGCCGAGCCGTTTGTAAAATCTCCTGCTCCAATTGCTGTCCCGCTTCACCAATTTCCTTGAAGCCTGCAGAAATGATAATCGCTCCTCTGACGCCAGCCTGAATACATTGCTGGACTGCAGATAGTACGTGAGGGGCAGGGATGGCGATAACGGCCAAATCGACCTGCTCAGGAATCGAGAGAATATCGGCATAAGCCTGGATCCCAAGCACACTAGAGCGCTTGGGATTAACCGGGAAGACAGTGCCGCCAAAGGGACTACTAATTAGATTCCACAGAAGGGTGCGTCCGACACTATTGGGTTTTTCCGTGGCGCCAATCACAGCAACCCGTCGAGGGGCAAAAAAAGGCTGTAGGGGGGTGTAGTCGTAGCGAAGAATATCATGGGCCGGATCAACTGAGGGCGTTGTCATCATGGGCTTATGTCACGCAATGAAGAGGTCGGTAAGGTGGGTTTAAGGAATGATGAGCTGAGTGAAACCAGGACTGAAGCTTTGATTGGATAGACTTCAGAAGCTAGGGATGGCAACTCATAGAGGCGATGGCTGCTTCAACGGGCACTGGATGAAAGCGTTGTGGAGCATCAGTGAGTCTAGAGTCTATTTCATGGCGATTACTATGGATGGGCCGAATTATAATCGCTTCTAATAAGATTTAGTGTCAGTAAAAATACAATTACCTCTACAATTTCAAAAAGCAAATAAATATTAGGCGAAAGCATTTTTGACTTAAGTCAATTAAGTCACTGATTTACATATAGATCACCCTTTTTAACAAAGGGTTAAGATCTAAAATTTAGAGGGCCATCATGGAAACTCTATAGCAATACCATAATCAACTCTATTCAAGCTGCTCTCTTCGTGCTTGCAAGATGCTATACCAGTTCCCTCTTAAGATAACTCGTCTATCAGTTTTAGAACGGTTCTCCCAGTGTCTGAAATTCAGCTTAACAAAATCATTATATGCTCTTGTTCATAGAATAAACTGGCTATAAAAACAACAAAACCATTGTTTTAATCGATCATTTGAAAACGATAAAGTTGTTAATTAAGAAATAATTTAAAGTGAGTGTTTTGTTGCTCAAATCACGGATCTTTGGAATCAAATTTTGTATATTGAAAACAAGGATAAATGCGCGACTTACAAAGGAGTCGCGAGTAACAATAATTCACTATTTACGATCACTTTTGTGTGATAGCTGGAGGTGCCTGCACGATGTTTAAACAGTGGACAGGTTTTCAGGCCGGACAGTGGATGCAAGAGGTAAACGTCCGTGCCTTTATTCAAAACAACTACACTCCTTATGTCGGAGATGAGACTTTTTTAGCAGCAGCGAGCGATCGCACCTCGTTACTCTGGGACAAAGTCTCTTTTTCGATGAATGTGGAGCGGCAACAGGGCATTCTGGATGCCGACACTCAAGTTCCGGCTGGAATAACGGCCCATGCGCCGGGCTATATTGCTCCTGATCTCGAACAAATTGTCGGCTTACAAACGGATCAGCCCCTCAAGCGAGCCATTATGCCCCTTGGGGGGATTCGCGTGGTGCAGAAATCTTTGGAAGCCTATGGCTATAAGCTCGATCCAGACACCCTGAAGACGTTTACCCAATATCGCAAAACCCATAATGATGGGGTCTTTGATGCCTATACTCGCGAGATGCGGTTGGCCCGCCACTCCGGCATTATCACAGGGTTACCTGATGCCTATGGTCGAGGACGGATTATTGGCGATTATCGCCGGGTGGCGCTGTATGGGGTTGATTTCCTGATCCACGATAAGCAGCAACAGCTTCAGTCTCTGGAAGTAGACGCGATCAATGAAACTGTGATTAGGCAGCGGGAGGAACTCTCGGAGCAGATTCGTGCCCTGCAAGAGCTAAAAGAGATGGCGGATCAATATGGGTTTGATATTGGTCAGCCCGCCACCACTGCCCAAGAAGCGGTGCAGTGGACCTATTTTGGCTATCTTGGGGCGATCAAAGAGCAGAATGGGGCGGCCATGTCCTTAGGCCGAGTCTCCACCTTTTTGGATATCTATATTCAGCGGGATCTGAACCAAGGCACCTTAACGGAAGTGGAAGCCCAAGAACTGATTGACCATTTTGTGATGAAGTTGCGGATGGTCCGGTTTCTGCGCACCCCGGCCTATAACGAACTGTTTTCCGGTGATCCCGTATGGGTCACAGAATCCATTGGGGGCATGGGCCTGGACGGACGGACCTTGGTCACCCGCACCAGTTTTCGCTTCCTCCATACCCTCTACAATCTGGGTCCTGCACCGGAACCCAACCTAACTGTGCTGTGGTCGGAACAACTCCCCGACAACTTTAAGCGCTTCTGTGCTCAAGTGTCCATCGATACCAGCTCCATCCAGTATGAAAACGATGATTTGATGCGAACCGAGTATGGGGATGACTATGGCATTGCCTGCTGCGTGTCCGCCATGCGCATTGGCAAGCAAATGCAGTTCTTTGGCGCTCGGGTGAATCTGGCGAAAGCACTGCTGTATGCCATTAACGGCGGCAAGGATGAAAAATCTGGAGAGCAAATTGCCCCTGCCTATGCACCGATTACCGCAGACATCCTGGATTACGACGAGGTGATGGCCAAGTTTGACGTGCTGATGGGTTGGTTAGCCAAACTCTACGTCAACACCCTCAATGTCATTCACTATATGCATGACAAGTACTGCTATGAGCGCCTGGAAATGGCCCTCCATGATCGTGATGTGTATCGCACTATGGCCTGCGGCATTGCCGGGCTATCGGTGGTAGCGGATTCTCTCTCAGCGATCAAACATACCCAAGTCAAGGTGATTCGCGATGACGCAGGACTGGCCATCGATTATGAGTTAATGGGCAACTACCCGGCCTTTGGCAACAATGATGAACGGGTAGATTCGATTGCCCAGGATGTGGTGCGGCGGTTTATGAATCATGTTCGCCAGCATCAAACCTATCGGGATGCAGTGCCCACCCAATCCATTCTGACGATTACGTCCAACGTCGTCTATGGCAAAAAGACTGGCAGTACCCCCGATGGTCGCAAGGCAGGCGAACCCTTCGGGCCAGGGGCAAACCCCATGCATGGTCGTGATACTAAAGGTGCGATCGCAGCCTGCGAATCCGTCGCCCAGCTCCCCTATCAACATGCCCAAGACGGCATTTCCTATACCTTTTCCATCGTGCCTCAGGCTTTAGGTAAAGGGGATGCTGACCAAGACCGCAATCTCGTCGGCTTACTGGATGGCTACTTCCATAATACGGGCCAGCATATCAATATCAATGTGCTTAACCGTGAAACCCTACTGGAAGCCATGGAACATCCCGAGAAGTATCCCCAACTGACCATTCGGGTGTCTGGCTATGCCGTGAACTTTATCAAGCTGACTCGCGAACAACAGCAAGACGTGGTCAGCCGCACCTTTCACAGTCGGTTCTAGCTACCCCTGCTTCCCCTTGCTCGAGGGGAAGCTTCCCTCCCTTTCGAGTTCTCTGGAGGTTTGAGATGAATATTCGTACAGCCCCTCGTCCCACCCCTGAAACCAACCGCAAGCAAGCATTAATCTTAGGTTTTGATGAAGTCGGCATTGCCGATATTCCCCTAGTCGGTGGCAAAAATGCCTCCCTAGGTGAAATGATCCAGCATCTGGTTCCTCTGGGCGTGAATGTCCCTAATGGCTTTGCCACCACCGCCTATGCCTATCGGTATTTTGTTCAGCAGGCAGGGATTGAAGCCCAACTGCGGCAGATTTTTGCCGATTTAGATGTTGAGGATGTTGACAATTTACGCCAGCGAGGTCGGCAAGCACGATCGCTGATTCTCCATACCCCATTTCCGAAGGATCTGGAGTTAGCGATTTCCACTGCCTATTGTCAGTTATGTGAACAGTATGGCGTGGGTAGCCCCACTCCATACTCCAAAGCTCAAGAACGCCTGCAAGCCTATCACTACAACGTCGACGTCGCTGTTCGATCCAGTGCAACAGCAGAAGACTTACCCGATGCGAGCTTTGCAGGACAACAGGAAACCTACCTCAATGTCCATGGCGTCAAGCAGGTTTTAGAATCCTGCCACAAATGCTTTGCCTCCATCTTCACAGACCGAGCGATTTCCTATCGTACCCTTAAAGGCTTCGACCATTTCCAGGTGGCCCTATCCGTGGGGGTACAAAAGATGGTGCGCTCGGATCTAGCCGCTTCTGGAGTGATGTTTTCCATCGATACGGAAACCGGGTTTAAGAACGCAGCCTTAGTCACTGCCGCCTACGGCCTAGGGGAAAATGTCGTTCAAGGCGCGGTCAACCCCGATGAATTTCTGGTCTTTAAACCGACCTTGCTCGACGGCTTTCGTCCCATCCTGAGCAAACATCTAGGCAGTAAAGAGATCAAAATGGTCTACGACCTAGGGGGCAGTAAACTCACCAAAAATATTGCCGTTCCAGAAGCAGACCGTGCCAAGTTTGCCGTCAACGACGATGAAATCCTCACTTTAGCCCGCTGGGCCTGCATTATTGAAGACCATTATTCCCAGGTCCGGGGGATGGACACCCCCATGGATATCGAATGGGCCAAGGACGGCCAAACGGGAGACTTATTTATTGTCCAAGCCCGGCCAGAAACTGTCCAATCCCAGAAGGTCGCCAATCGACTCTCCTCCTATCGAATGACG
>NZ_JANQOP010000068.1 GCF_028285745.1 Acaryochloris sp. IP29b_bin.137
TGTATGGCTGGCGTTGGCCAGTGGCGGAAGTCAATCTGCGCCATCTCAAAACCACCTTAAAAATGGAGATGCTCAGTGCCAAAACTCCGGATATGGTGCGCAAGGACATTTGGGTACATTTGTTGGGCTATAACCTACTCAGAAGTCTCATGGAACTTGCGGCACCGCTAGCAGATAATGCTAGAACTCAACTGTCTGTGCAAGGAGCACGACAACACTTCAATCAGATGCTTGCTTTGTTGGCGACAGCCAAGCGTGCGACCAGAAAGCGGTTGTTTACTCATCTACTTGAGACCATGGCAGCCGATCTATTACCCTCTCGACCGAATCGGCACGAACCGAGAGTCGTCAAACGCAGACCCAAATCTTTCCCGCGAATGCGACAACCTCGCTCTGCTCTCAAAGCTAAGCTAGCTGTTTGATTGAGCTTAAGTCAGTGCCATTGAGCTATGGATAGCAGTAGTTTTAGTACTTCTCATTAAATATTACTTATTGATAATCAGATTAGCGTGCAAGCGCTGTAATGGCCGAAATAGGTTTATCAGTATAGTACTCTTATACTAAAATGCCTTAAATCGCAGTTATGGTCGTTTAAGGCCGGTTAGAGGCTTACTTAATCAGCCATTAGTGCAACTTCCCTGTTTTCGCTATATCCCCAATGATCTAGAAACAGCAGCAGAAAGGTTCCCGGATCAGGTAAGGGTTTTGGCAGGTGCTGCCTCCTCAGGCAGAGCCTGAAAGCGGAAGTTTTCAACTGCTGGTTCAATCTCGTCTAGTGTTCGTCATCACACAGTAAAATTTTGGCTTTCATTCAAGCAGATGCCTCTTAAGCTGAGAGGAGTGAGTCCATTGTAAAACCTCCAAAATTCAGACTGGGCAATGCAACCCGGAAAATATTACAGGTAGGCCTTCTCCGTAATGATCTTCCCACAGCTTGTTGATGAAGTCTTCAGGTCAGATTCAATTTTTATCAGTTCGAAAAAATGGAAAGTATATAGAGTATATGTTAGGGCAAGCAATTACCCTATCAGACAGGTGAAGGCTTTTCAATTTTGGTTGCGCAGGACTGATAGATTTACCTCAACAGGATGGACTAATTGACCAGCAATAAGGCGGTGGTTTCCGTTAACAATGACTTGATCATTGTTTTGGAGCGTACCGCGCACAAACACCTTATCTCCCTGGGTATATAGAACTTCTACATCTCTTTTCTCAACCTGAAAGGTATTTGGGGGGTGAATGGATGTTTCTGCTTCTCGTAAAGCATAACAAGACCATAGACCTCGAACGCCTCTGACAAGAGCTGTTGTAGGCAGCCAGTAACCAAAATCATCAATGGTTTCAGTTAATTTTAATCGAGTGATTTGACCACTTCGAACTTCCCTGGAAGCTGATGGCTCTATTTGGAGCACTACGGTGAGGGTACGAGTCACAGGGTCTATTTGGGGTAAAGTTGCTATAACTTCGGCTTCATATTGTTCTTTTCCAATCACGAGGTGTTGGTTACTACCTATAGGAATCTGAGTAGCGGCTTCAACTGGAACACCTACATGGGCCTCCAGGGCTTGGTCTTCTAGAAGGGTGAGAATAGGTTGACCTGCTGAAACAACGGTTCCTTCATCTACCAGGCGGTTGGCAATTCTGCCGGTAAACGGTGCTCTCAAGATGCTTTGCCTCAGGTCAATTTCTAGTCCGTCTAACCTTGCCTCTAATTGTTCTAATGCAGCTGTTTGAGCCTCAATTTTTTCAGGTCGTGACCCCGTAAGAACCTTATCGAGCTGACTTTGGGCTTCATTCAGACGAGCTTGCACAGTGTTGACTTCCGTAGTAGCTTCATCGAGATGCTCACGGGGAATAGCACCAGCGGTATAAAGCGCCTGACGACGTTGATGTCTAGATTGAGCGAGTTTCAGTTGAGAGTCTAAATTTTTAACCGATGATCTTTCTGCTGCAATGGTTTCGGAGCGTGAGCCAGTTTTCAATTCTTTGAGTAAGGCATCGATCTGATTTCTTCCAGCGATCAGTTCCTGATGTTTGACCCGGAGTTTTTGGGTATCTAGATAGGCTAGGGGCATCCCTCTTTCGACTTGATCGCCTTGATCAATAGTTAGGCTCAGTAACTTACCAGCTCGCTCAAAGCTTAGTGGACTGGTCCGGCGAGGAACAATCGTGCCAGTATAGGTCCGCTTAACCTGGTAAGTATGGACTTTGGTAACCTGAAAAGTTTCAACAGGAAGAATTGTTGTTGCGTCTGAATCATTCGCATTTGCTGTTTGACCGGATCGAAAAGCTGACAGCATTCTTAGATTTGATGCCCATTGCCGACCGTTAGGTGTAAATCCAATAATCATCAAGCCAAATATCAGCAGAATAGTGGCTCGACTGGAAAATGCAAATTTGGGAGTGTTGTGTCTATCAGTATCCTGCAGGAGCTGTTTGAAAAATCGCTCAACCCAACTTCCTTCTGAGTCCGTTTTGGCATGTTGCTGGTCGAATGGCTCTTTCATGATGTTGGGTTCCCTAAAAGTTTGAAGGATTTGGGATAGGTTTGACCAAACACGATGAGGTAAGCACAGGGAACAAAGAACAATGCTAGGAAAGTAGCCCCACCCACGCCTCCAGCAATGCAAATGGCTAAAGGAGGCCAAAGTTCTCCACCATCGAGCAAGAGGGGAATAAACCCAGCAACGGTCGTAATAGTAGTGGTGAGGACATGGCGAGTTGAGCGCACAATCACATCTACCATTGCTGGGCGGAAGCCTTTTCGGGCTCGGGGATTTGTGCGGATAGCAGCGAGCACTACAATTGAGTCATTAATGGCTACTCCAACTAAACCCACCGTGCCTAAAATGGCCATGAAACCGAGTGGATAACCAAAAAACCATAAGGAGGCAAGTGCAAGTCCTACTGAACCAACAGCAACTAATAAGATGATGCAGGCACTCCGGAAGGAATTAAAAGAGAGAACAAGGACAGAAACCATCAAAACAATAAATATTCCTGCAGTGGAAAGTAAATTGCCGACAGCTTCATTACGTTCAGCTGCTTCTCCCCCCCATTCCATTGAATAACCTGGCGGAAGTTGAAAATTGCTGTTATTTAGGCGTTGTTTGAAATCAGCTAGGACAGTTGATGGTAATACCCCCGCTGTTATGAATCCTTGAACTGTATTGACTCTTTGACCATTACGCCGAGTAATAATGGCAGTTTCGGGGATCAGGTCAATTTGACCCAGAGCTGATAGAGGGATAGAAGTTGATTTTCCTGAGTTTAACGGAGGTTTGGGTACTAAACCAATCGTCGTAATCTGGTCGAGGTTAGCACGATTATCGCTACCTAGACGAACTCGCAAGGGCAATTCAACTGTATCTTCGAGGATAGACCCCCCGACAGTGCCTTCTAAGTTTGTATTGAGTTGCTGGGCTATTTGAGTGTTATCTAGCCCCGTGAGTTGAGCTTGTTCTTCATCCAAGGAGAGAGTTAATTTTGGTAGAAATTCTCCCAAGCTGGTACGTGTATGGATAACTTGAGGAACTTGAACTAATTCAGAGCGAACTTGGTTTCCAAGCTCCTCAAGAATATCCAGATCTGGGCCATAAACTCGCAATTCAATAGGGGGAACAGGAAGGGCCTGCTTTAACTGCTCGACAAGGATTCGAGCAGAGGGAAAACCTCGATCTAGTTCCCTTTGCAAATTTTGAACGAGATTAGGAATAGATCTCCCAGTATTTGTTTGAACCATTGCAGTAGCATAGTGGGGAACTTCTCCCTTAATCCCATGTCGGGCAACCGTATAGTAGAAGGTAGGTGCGTATGTTCCGATAAACCAATGGAGATCAGTGACTTCAGAGTGCTGAGCGATCAGATTGTTCGCTTCCTCAACGATAGATTTTGTCTGCTCCATGGAGGTAGACAGAGGAAGTTCTAACTTGATTTGAAATTGATTTCGCTCTGCTGGAGGGAAAAACTGTTCTGGGATATGACCTACAGCCATAAAACCTATAATGGGCAAGATAATGGCTAGTCCTACTCCTAATAGCGGAGTTGTTAAAATTGAGCCTAGGATACGGCGATAAACTTGAGTTAATTGAGGGTTTGAGAAACCAGTTCGCCACCAAACCATGTTTTTATGGTGAATCTCCCCTTTCTGATACATCCTACTCATGATTGCAGGAATAATTGTAAGGGAGAATAATAGGGAGCTACTGATGGCGACGATTACGCTGATGGAGATTGTTCTTACATATTCGCCGATATGTCCCCGTAAAATAGCAATAGGAAAGAAGGTAAGAACAGTGGTCAGGGTAGAAGCCAGTAAGGGAATGGCTAGATAACTGACCGCCCGAGAAATAGCTTTTTGGGGATGTAAGCCCTCTTCAAATAAATGTTTTATTTCATCAACCACAACTATAGCGTTGTCAATTAGCATCCCCAAAGCAATAACTAAACCCGTTAATGACATCTGATGTAGGGGAATCTCTAATAACCTCATCCCTCCAAATACCATCAGTATGGATAAGGGTAGTGATAACCCCAACACTAGTGCAGATTTTCCTCCCATTAGAAGGGTTGTACTGGCAACGACAAATATTACGCCAATCATCAGATTCTTGAAAAGATTATTCAATCTAGTCTCGACATAACGATTTTGGTTAAGGATAATGTCCAAACCAATATCGGATGATATGGTGCTGCGAAATGCTTCTAACGTCTGGGTGGCCTCTTCCATCCATTGGTCAACCCGCCTGTTAGGTTCAACTAAAACTGCTAAGGTAATTCCTGGTTTGCCATTGATAATTGCTAGTTCGCTCGGTGGATCTTGCCTACTCTTTTTTACTAGGGCAATATCCCCCAAAGGTATTAATTGCTCTGAATTTTTGTCAGTACGGATTGGAATTTGACGAATCCGTTCAAGAGAGTCTATTTCACTATTTACTTCAAGTAATAGGTCATTGTTCGGGCTGAGTAACCTGCCGGAAGATACTTTGGCGTCGCTGAGGCGAATTTGTTGAGCAAGCTGCTGGGGAGTAATTCCTAATTTTCCTAAAACGACTGGATTAATCTCAACTAGAATTTCTTCAGAAGGGGCACCCCAAAACTCAATCTCCTCTACACCTCCGATGCCTCGTAGTTGTTGTCTAAGATTCTCTGAAAGACGATTCAAGATGGCATAATTAGGTGGAGTATCTAATTCCCAGGTGAGGGCAACTATAAGGGTATAACCCCTACCGTCATTCATGTCCTCATATTTGGGAGCTAATACACCTGAAGGCAACTGGGGAGTAATATCAGCAATTCGATCACGTATGCTAGACCACACCTCATCATGATTTTTAACAGTATCTTTCAGTACTATAAAGATTAAGGATGTACCCAGCTGTGAAGTAGATTCAATAAATTTTATTTCCTCAACTTCCTGAAGTTTTTGTTCTAATTTTTCAGTTACTAAAGAATCTACTCTAGTGGCACTTGCACTTGGAAAGCGAGTGGTTATTTTGCCACTCCACTGGCTTATGGCAGGATCTTCCATGCGAGGTAGAACATGAAATGAAGATAGTCCCCACACTAAAATAATACATATTGTGAGAATTAGTAGCCGGGTATTACGGTAAAAATGGGTCCACATTTCTATTTTCAATGTGAGTAGAGTTTTACTGAATAGATGCTCTATAGACCCACAAAGGAACAGAACTAGCAGATTGATAGGCTAGTTCTCGTCATATTAAACCTATTCAGCATGAAGTCACTTGGTTACAAGAGACCTATGCACCTTGTTAATGAAAGAATACCCAATTAAGCCATTAACTATGCTTCGTAAGTCTCCGATATGATTGGGGAATTCGATCATTACCATGGTCATAGCCGCATCCAACAAATCTAGGTGCTGCCAAACCCACAAGTCTTGACCTTTCAGCCCAACCTCAGGGTGACAACGTCGCGTTATGGATATAAGCTTCCCGCAACCATAAAAGTGAGAATTTAGGACCAGCGGTTAAACTCCCCTTTAAAGTGGGCTTTCAAGCCTCAAGTTTTACCGAAAATGTTTGGCTTGAGAGACTCCATCGCAACTCCTTGGATACCTTAAAATCCCTTGATTTATTTCGATAAGTTCATTTAAAGATTGCCCTATATTTTAAACAGGATAATAATTCTGATTTTCCCTGTATTTCATACAACATCTACCGAAGCTTGACAATTTAAAACCTGAAGAAAATTTCTGATTTTACTTTCTAATTCTTCCCATTCTGCTTCTGGCTGAGAATCTGAAATGATACCTGCTCCAGCATATAAAATCAGTTTATTCCTTTGAATTAAACCTGACCGAATTGAAACTAAAAACTCAGCACTTTCAAGGGCTACCCATCCCACAGGAGATGCATAAAATCCCCTTGAAAAAGTCTCTAGATTAGCGATTAGCTCTAATGCTTTTTGTCTAGGATAACCACCTACTGCGGGTGTAGGATGAAGTTGATTAATAATGTCCGCATCACTTATTTCAGGATTCAGGATTCCAGAACAATGAGAGTATAAATGTTGTACTTGATTGAGGCGCAATAAATTGGGGCCATCTGCAATATTAACCTGATGACATAAAGTGCTAAGAGTTTCTTGCAAACCTTTCAATACTAATTTATGCTCCCTCATTTCTTTAGGGGAAGATAGCAACTCATTAGCCAAATTATCATCTTCTTGGTAAGATGACCCTCTGGGACGAGTTCCGGCAATTGCCTCAGTTTGAATTTGGCTACTTTGTCGCCAATAAAGGCGTTCGGGTGTAGAACCAATAAAAGCTTTATCTCTATCTAGCTGAAAGCAAAATTGAAAAGAACAGTTTTGCTCCTTTTGGATTAAACTCAACAAATGTTCTGGCTGACAAGAGTCTACAATTGTAAACTCAGTTTGTCTAGCTAAAACTACCTTCTCAAGTATACCTTGATCAAGATAAGTTAATCCCTTATTGACATTGTGATACCACTGTAGCTGATTAGGAAAATCGACTCGCTTAGATATTTGAGGTTTTTCGCATTGTTGATGAGGTAAGTTAAAATTGATAGCTGCTAGTTCTTGCAAAGTTTGTTGGATCTTTTTATTTGCATTATCGCTGTGATGTAACAGTAAATTCAATGCAAAATAGGTACCAGTTTTATCCTTGCAAACTTCAAACTTGGGAACAAGAAAGAAATGATTTCCAAAATCCTGCCAAGGATAACTAGCAATCTGATTTTGCGAAAAACATATACCCCCATAGTAACGAACGCAGGAATATTTGCAGGACAGAAATTTTCTTAAGCGTTTAAAGAGAACATGGGAGCTTGCTTTTTCCCTGCTAAATACTAAATCAGCTGATCCAACACCAGCCATTTCAAACCTATCATGCCTGTCTGACCAATAAGTTTTTACGATGGATTTTTGTTGGCTTAACCAGTGCAATGGTTCTATATCATGATCTATAGATACTTCTAAACGAACAATTTTGCTCTGAGAATTTTCTGCTAGTATCTTAAGTTCATCTACAATAAAATCTATAATTTGCCTATGCAAGCACATAGTGTTAATCAAAATAATATTACTTTAAAGTGTCTATAATTTCCTAAGACAAGAAAAAAGCAAACTAAAAAAATTTTGAGCTTAGCATACAACTGCTTGGATAAAGATTAGGTGTTTTAGGTAGGGGTGAGTATAGCCTGACAATTAGAAGTGTTCTTGTAAACCTTAGAGTCTTGGAACCGTCTCTGGGCGAGAATTCCAGTTTCTGGTAGCTAAACCCCAGAATTAGATCATCATGACGTGGGTGGCGACATTAAATCCCGAATCTGTATCCAGTATTCCCAAGGTATTGTTGAATGTTCCAGCAATGATCAATTCCCCAGTGGTCGCATTGAAAGTAATCGGCATGGTTTAAAAACAGGGGATTTTGGGTTACACTTCCACGGCAAAATAAGCCATCAATGATTGATGGCTTGAGGTCTACTTCTTCCCTATCAGG
>NZ_JANQOP010000284.1 GCF_028285745.1 Acaryochloris sp. IP29b_bin.137
TGAACAAGGCAGTCGATCCTTAGGCATACTGAAAATGGTAGAACTCAATGGTCAATGGCACCACCTCTAGTACCCTCAAATATATGTAGGGTAAGAAAACCCGGAAAAATTTACAGGTGGTCTGTGGGAGAAGCTTCAACAGGTGAAAGGGTAAACATCATAAAGCCAGTAAACTTACAGTTGATACCCACTATCTCAATCAACCCTCCATATCAGGATTTCCTATGCCAGGTCCAGCTAAAGCAGGTCTGTTCATCTATGCAAAGGATTTCAATCGTCTTGCTAGATTCTATGAAAGTATTTTGATGCTGTCGTTTATTCACCAGTCAGATGAATTCATCATCTTGCAGTCTCCTGATATTCAACTTAATATTCATGCCATGCCCCAGCACATTGCTGATAGCATCACCATCTCTTCTCCGCCAGTACATAGAGAGCAATCTGCTCTGAAGTTCTTCTTCACAGTTCCAAGCATCTCCGCTGCAAGGAACGTTGCAGCAGAATGGGGAGGTGAAGTATTTACTGAGCAATGGAGTGGTCCAGGCTTTCACGTTTGTAACGCTTGTGACCCAGAGGGCAATATCTTTCAGGTACGTGAGGATATTCCATCCACACTCACTTAGGCAGATCTCCCTTCCCCAATTTCTTCCCCTTGCGGCTTCGCTTGGATTTTGACTTAGACCGTTTCGCAGCAGCATGGGCTGAGTCGACCCAGGCTACAAGCTGTTCTATGTTGTGAACAATCTCTGTGGGTATACGATAGTATGACATCCGAGCAGGAGTTCCCTTACGGTCGTAGGTGAACTGTTCAGATCCTATATCAAGGTAATCCTGTCGGTTTTCCTCATCCACCTTAAAGTAGAGGACATCATCTGCGATTAAACCTATCATTATCCCCTCAATGAAGAGTCCATAGCCTCCAAACATGGAACGGGCCATCACAGGTGCAACTTGATTGAGGCGATCAACAACCTGATCAACAAATGGCGAACGGTTGGACATAATTCATGTTCATTGTTCTGCTGTGGATAAATCTTCGACAACTGCACCTGGTGCATTGGTTTTTACAGACGAGATGCCGTTTTCCATCGCAGAATTCGAAGAATACATCTCACTTTTACCAATAATCTGCCCATTGGTAGCTTTCAGGACAAAATAGGGTTCTTCTTTTTTAGATTTCCGCCGATCATAAAGGTTGTCATGAGGAGCATTTTTTTGGACTGAGGTAATGCCATTCAGGGCTGCTGCTTTGGTGGTGTACATCTCGCTAGAGAGAATCACCTGGCCGTTGCCTGCTTTCAGGTTGAAATGGAATTGGCCGTTGGACGCCTGCTTCAGCTCAAACTTTTTTTCCATAACCTATATCCTGGCTCTATCTTAATTTATATCAACTGGAGTACGTCACTGACGTTAAGCTAATCCACGAAATCGGAAATATCCTCGTATGGATGAGCAATCCTCACTCTTCACTGACCTAGAACTCTGAGAAATCCGATTCTCTAGTTCCAGCTCACCCATTCTACAGATGACTGAAATAGCTCTCCTAGACTGGAAATATCGGATCTCCAGATACCAAACCCAAATCAATGCATCCGCCCCAGCCCAACAAAGATCACTTTTTGAGTTAGCCCAACCCTCGGCAGATCTAGCCAGTATCGATCCCTTTAGCTTAATGCAGCAAAACACAGAGAAGGCATAGCAACTCTCTACTTCGTCATCGATCAAGAATTGTCATTGCTGTTATATGTGGGTAAGACCTCCCAATCGAACCAGCGATGGAAGGGCGTTCATGATTGCAAGGACTATCTGCAAAATTACGTGGCAGCACACCGATTGGAATTCAAGTACTTTAGAAAGGATGGGCTAAGTTAGATCTTCTAGTGGAGGACTGGCAGTTAGCGACCCAGGAGACTTAACGTGAAAAGTCAACGCTATCGATGAGGTTGAAGCCGGAATCTTGAAATTCATAGGGAAATGATCCAATGAATCCAGAGTACGCAGTGAACTCGCATATTTTTTGTGAAGATGCAGAACGGATTATCCTTGCCTTGATAGACTTTGACATCCCAGTGGGCGTTTCTGCATTTCACGCAAAGGTAGGTCTCAGTAAGTCACGGATAGCGTCTCTAATTGCGCCTAGGATGATTGAAAACAATGTCGTTTTTAATGGCTATAAGCTATGTAGGACAAAGAAAAGGATGGGTAAATCCTATGTATATTGGGTTGAGAAGGCATCCTGATAAGTATTTTTTACCCATCCTTCTTTAATTAATCAGAGAGCGGATGAATCGTCTTAAAATGATACAACTACTATTCCTTTGTTTACGCTGGCGAACCTTGCCTGAAAAACTAGTTAGCGAAGTTCATGGAAACGATCTGCGCTCGTCCTAGTGAAAGTGATCATAGGGGTTGGGGTTAGCGATCACAACTTAATACCTAACTCTAGAAGTCACACCTAGAAAAGTGGAGCTAGAAGATTAAGCTGCTAAATGCTCTCCAAAATCTGACACTTTAATGTCAGATAGACTATACAGAAAGACCCCATTGCCAACATTGACAGCTTGTCCAGATAGAATATCGACGCTTCCCGACAGAACATCAATGATACGTTG
>NZ_JANQOP010000305.1 GCF_028285745.1 Acaryochloris sp. IP29b_bin.137
TGTCCAGGAGTGCGGTCAGCCGTTGGGCAAAACGCTACCGTCATGAGAGATTACAGATGTTGCATGATCAACCTCGTTCAGGTCGTCCTGTTGAGATTAACGGAGAGCAACGCGCCAAAGTGACGGCCCTAGCCTGTAGTGAACCACCCGAGGGGCACAGCCGTTGGACCCTGCGCTTGCTTGCCGATCAAGCGGTTGAATTAGAGTATTGTGAGCATTTGAGCCATACCCAAGCCGGAGAGATTCTGAAAAAAACGAGTTAAAGCCCCATTTGAAAAAGACCTGGTGCATGGGCACCTTAGATAGCTGCTTCCTCGCTCAGATGGAGCAAATTCTATGGCTATATGATCTGCCCCATGATCCAGCTTATCCAGTGGTGTGTTTTGATGAGCGCCCTTGTTTTTTGATTGGTGAAGTGATTGATCCAATTGCGCTGCAATCCGGTCAAGTGAGAAAAGAGCATTATGCCTATGAAAAGTTGGGGTCGTGCGCTCTATTGGCTGCCATTGAACCCTGGAGCGGTCAACGGCTGGCTCACGTCTATGCACGACGGACCAAGCGAGAATACACCTTGTTCGCTCAAGCACTAGCCGACCAATATCCTGAAGCTCGTAAAATTCGACTGGTTCAAGACAATCTCAACACCCATAACGCCAGCTCGTTTTATGAACATCTCCCCGTTGAGGAAGCCTTTGCTCTTGCCCAACGCTTCGAGTTCTACTACACGCCCAAATCAGCGAGTTGGCTCAATATGATTGAAATTGAGTTTTCGGCGCTCGCTCGCGGCTGCTTACATCGACGGATTCCAACCCAAGCGCAATTGGAGCGGGAAGTGCTGGCTTTAGTGAATGAACGACATGAGCAACGTATTAAAATTGACTGGCAGTTTTCTATCCAGGGTGCGCGTCAAAAGTTGTCCCGACATTATCAACAGATGAACCCTATGAATGAGATCCTGTAGTGCCGCCAAACTTAGCTTACAGAGTACTCAATAGGATCGTTTTCGACATATCTGATGTAAGCTAGCCAGTGTTGAAAATTCCATAAGCCGTGTCTAAAACTATTGCCTTATTTAATCAGTCCGGTGGCGTTGGGAAAAGCACTTTAACAATGAATCTGGGTTATCATTTGGCCCAACGAAAACTGCGAGTCCTTTTGGTAGATATGGACCCTCAGGCTTCACTGACAAATTTTATGGGCCTTGAACCTGCGGATATTTCCAATACGGTATATCAATCAATTCTTCTTGGGGATGCGTTACCTACTAGTGTTGATATTCATGGAATGGATTTGGTCCCAGCAAATATTGATCTTAGCGGTGCTGAATTGGAACTTGTAGTAGCTGACATGAGGGATATTCGCCTGAAGGAAGCTCTAGAACCTACTCAAAATGACTATGATTTTATCCTTATTGATTGTCCACCAAGCCTTGGGATTCTTAGCTATATTAGCTTGGTAGCTTCAACACATGTACTTATTCCTATTCAGACGCAATACAAGGCTCTTAAAGGGACAGAGCTGCTGTTAAATACAGTTACTCGCGTTCGTTCTCGTGCTAATAAACAACTAGCAATAGCTGGATTCGTTCCTACCTTACATGATACTCGAACTGTTCAGGGTGAAATGACTTTACGGTCGATCCAAGATCAACTTTGTAAGATAGGCAAAGTTTTTTCAACTATTCCCCGTGCAGTTGCTTTTGCTGATGCATCTCAAGAACAGGTGCCTCTTGCTATCTTTAACCCTAAACATCCTGTTGTGAAAATTCTTGAGCGTATTGCTAAAGATATGGAGTCCCTGACATGAGTTCTAAGAGAAGAAAATCTCAGCCTTACCAGATACAGGGGGTAAATGCGTTACTCGGAGAATTAAATGGAGCTGATTCAAGTGTCCAATCTCTTCCTGTAAACCAGATTACCCTGCCACAGAGTCAACCTCGTCGATATTTTGATCCTGGTTCTATGGAGGATTTGATAGAGTCCATTAGTCAGCATGGAATTTTGCAGCCGCTATTAGTTCGCCAGTTAACTACTAACTCTTATGAGTTAGTAGCAGGTGAGCGTAGATTACGTGCAGCTCATGCAATCCAACTTGATGTTGTCCCTGTATTCGTCAAACAGTTGACCGAAGAGGATGCTAAACAAGTTGCTCTTCTTGAAAATTTACAGCGAGAGGATCTCAACCCTATTGAAGAAACGGAAGGGATATTGGAGCTTCTCTCATTAAAATTAGGAGTAGATTCCGAGGTAATAATTAGTCTATTAAATAAGGCGGCACATCCAGATCGAAACTCTGTGGATAACGTTATCCACACCGATGGCTGGGAAGACATACAAAAGATATTTAAATCCATTGGTAGGTTCACTCCTGAAAGTTTTCGGACAAATAGATTGCCATTACTTAATCTTCCAGATGATATATTGGATTACTTAAGACAGGGCAACATCGCTTATACCAAAGCAAGGGCTATATCTAGAGTAAAAGATGAAGCTTTGAGAGTGGAACTATTAAAAACCGCTATTTCTAATAATTTGTCCCTCAACGAGATTAAACACAAAATCAAGGAATTAGAACAATCGATATCAAACCGAGAAAAAAGACAAGCAGAGAAATTTACAAAGCGCTTATCAGAAGTATCGAAACTTCTAAAACAAGTTTCAATCTGGAAAAACCCTCAGCGTCGCAAAAAAGCAGAAAGTCTACTTAAAGCTTTAGAAGAATTAGCAAAAGAGTAAGGATTCTGTCGTTAAATATAGGGTCTATGCTGAGAACCAGTGGTAATCTAGGAGGCCTTGCTTCTTTTCTCTTCTGAATATGAAAACTGCTGCTCTATTCAAATGGAGTTATTATCAAGCTGAGTTCATCCTGCTCAGTGACCGGTTGTATTGCCGTTATACTCTCAGCTATCTTGACTTGGAAGATATGATGATGGAGCGAAGATTAGAAGTTGATCCAAGCACCATCAATCGGTGGGTTCTCAAATCCGCAGTTAAGAAGTCTTTATGCATCTACATCTGGGGATAATTAGTGAAATCAAACGCAAATCGTTGCCTGCAATTGCTAGAGCGGTTGGTTTGGAGAATCATCAAAGCCTGAATCACTTTTTAACAGAATAGCCTTAGTTTACATCGCAGTTGTGTCAGTGCCAATATCTCTTATGCACAAGCTGCTATGGATGTGGCGTATCTACTAACATGTTGATTAAGGCTGCCACGAAGGACCCATGAAAACCATAGAATTCCCACTCTATTTAGATATATCCCAACAAGCCAAGGTCAATGAATGGATGGATACTCTCAAGCATGTCTACAACAGGGGCATTGCTCTATTAGAGTGGCGGCAGTTCTACAACCGACTCCAAAAAGTTCAAGCGGTTGACCCAGAGTACAGAACTCCTGTCCAACTCAACGTCAGAAAAGTTGGGCAAGAGTGGGCAATGTCCTGCGACTGCACCATTAAGACTCGCCTCGACAAGACCAAATCTTGGGATGAGGCCAATATAGAGTATCGACCTGCTTGTTCCCTGGTCAAGCCTCACTGGTTCGATGAACCCCTAACCGCTGGCTACAGACCCGTAGACCTGCGCAAGCCCTTCGCCCGCAAACGCTACAACAAATTAGGCGATATTCCTCAGGTCTACGTCAACAATTTCATTGGCATAGTTGTCACCAAAGCCTGGGCCAACTACGTGGACCCAAACCGACCTGAAATGAGACGACCTCGTTACAAAGGCAAGCGTGACCGGGTAGATACGGTTCCCTGTGAATCCTTCCGTGCCCAAGTCAAACTCGATTTTTCTACGGATCAGTTACAGCTCCCTGGCCTAGGTTGGATCAGAATTCCTGCCCTCTCAACGAGATTGGGGATTGTGATTGATAGGCAGCAAGCTCAGATGGCGAAGCATCCAGACCGATATCCTGAGTTAGCCAAGAAGTTGAATGAGCGAGATGCATTCTTGAGTGTGGCTAGGTGGTTAGAGAGGGAAATGCCAATGCCAGAAGAGGTGACAGGAGATATCAAAAAGGCCCTCAAACATGCTGAGCAGGTGATTGAGAAAACGGGTCAGGTTACGCTTGCCATCGCAAAGTTACAGGAGTTAGCTGGGAAGCGTGAATTAAACCAGGCGATTGACGACCTATGTACCCCTGGAGCTTTCAGGATTTGTCGAAGGGGGGATAAGTTCTATCTGCAAATCACCGTGCGCTCTGTATCCAATCCAGGGAATCCCAGACCCGAACCAATTGGATTGGACTTAGGCCTGAATCTGTTGTGTCACACAACCAACGGTGTACAAGTTAAGCATCCTGATTTGTCACGGCTCACTGATAAAATCAATCGCCTTAAGCAGAAGCAATCTAAGATGAAATTGGGTTCTCAAAACTGGCACCGGATTCAGAAGAAGATCAGCAAGGCAGAGCGGCAGAAGACGAAAGCCAAGCGGAGCAGACAACACTATGTTGCAGGTTGGCTAGTGGACACAAATCAGCATATTGCAATCAAAAAAGTCAATCCGAAAGAAGTTCTTGCTCGACCCATGCCGCTATGGAGTGAAGACAACGATAGATATCTACGTAATGGTAGAGAAGAACAGTGCATCATCAACAATCTGGTCAAGGAAGCCGCAGTGGGCCAGTTTATTAGCTTAATTCAGTCGAAAGCCAGTGACAGAGAAAATCGCGTGGTAGAATTAGTGGCGTGTGAGCCTGAAGCCACACCAACTAAAATTTTGGAAGCGTCAAGTTTCCACTCCGGCGGTCCACAGTCGGAGCTAGCCCAAAACCCGCAAGGGACACGGGAAAGTGATGCGGTAACGCCCACTATGCGAGGGGAAAGCAAAAGCGACTTCTCAACAAAGTACAGACCGAAACAAGCCTCCGTGCTTGTAAATCCAGCTCAAAGCCCCAAACCTTTCAAACGTCCACGACGTAAGCCACGGGCCGAACGTAAAACCCAATAGGTGCTTGCATTTCCCAGAAGGAAGTTCACGTCCTAAGTTTACACCTTGTTAATTTGACAGAAATTTTATCTGAAAGCAATAATTTGTTTGTTAGGTAGTGCTTGTATTTTGTCTTCAAAACTCTTATGAGTGTACGTCTTTAGAAGTAGTGATTTGAGCCTTAGGATCTGAAGCTTTGATGGACGGTAATATCGGGGGTAGTGAAACAGCAGGGGTAAGTGATTTGAGCCTTAGGGTCTGAAGCTTTGATGGACGACTTCCAGGTTCGTCATTTGTTCTAACGGTTTTAGTGAAGGTGCGAATAAGACTTGAATCTGAACAGATCAATGTGCTACTCCCATGACCAGATCGCTACAAGCTGAAGAGTTCGTACAATATCCACCTGGGCATGGTTTAAAAACAGTAGATTTTGGGTTACACTCCACGGCAAAATAAACCATCATTTTTCGAGTTAGCGGCCAAAAGGCCTGGGTCAATCAAATACATTGGGAATAGACTGATAGGGTAAGGAAGAAAGTCATTCTAATCCTTATTGGCAGGGCATCAGA
>NZ_JANQOP010000307.1 GCF_028285745.1 Acaryochloris sp. IP29b_bin.137
GGGTTTTTGGCGATAAGCAACCAGCATCTCCATTGTTTGGGACTGTAAGGAAGTTTGATAAGCCATAGTTTAATCGTCCTGATGTCCTGTACCTGGAAAACATTATCAAGATACTAGGCTTGGAATACCATCGTTAAAATACGGGACTTTATAAAAAAAATTGGAAGACGTTTCCGTATATTCACGTAAGTAGATCTGCGAGCATAGAGTTTACAAATGGTAATATTTTGGGGCTTATCCGTAAAAACACAGAGAAATCATTGCTTTTGCATGAATCTCTCGGTAAATATACTTTTTAGGGATTGCTTACCCATCAAAAGCTCTAGCCATTGGCTTTCCAAAAGCATACCCAGATTTCTGATGTCTTTCGCTTTCGGGATAGGTAACTTTATGGGTGGTGATTACGGATACCCACCCCGTCGCTGCTCCCTACTCTCTGAGGAGATAAGGCAAAATAATCAGTAGCAGACCTATAAGAGTGTTTGTTTAAAAGAGGAAGTTCGTGAGTAATACAAGTAATTTTCGTGATGCCATTCGAGAGGCCAGACAAAACGCTCTCGTTGGCCCTAATGTCATTCAAAATGCTCTCCCATTCCTAGGTGGGGGATTAGTCTTAACCGCTGTCGGAGCATGGGGCGGTCTGGAAGTCATTTCTGACTTTGGTCTTCAGACTTACAGGGCCACTAGTCTGCCAGCCATGATTCTATTCTTTGTCCTTGCCTTTATTTCGCAAAGAGCTGCATTAAAAGGCAATAACGATGTTGCCCTCCCGCTATTGGCAACCTTCAGTTTAGTGAGTGGCTACACCTTGTCTTTTTTGGTGGAGCTTGCTTTGAAAACACCTGGAGTTGGCGAGACGGGGTTAGCTATTGCTGCTTTAAGTTGTGGAATTACCTTTATTGCCGCTCGTCCTATCGGTGCGAATTTATCTGATGAAGATGGGTTCGCCCTTACTAAAACATTCCAGCTCGGATTGATTGCGTTACTCGTCGTAATGTTTGCCCAAGTCATCTGTATGTGGTTTGGTATTATTACCCCTAGCTGGATGGAGATTGGCATTTCAGGCATTGGCGTCTTGTTATTTGTTGGGTCAGCCGTTGTTGATTTCTTTGTTCTACCCAGAACCTATGAGGATGAACAATATCTCTCTGCGGCTTTGTCCATGTATTTGACCTACGTCAATCTATTTATTTTCATTCTTCGGTTCTTGATCGCCGTCAACAGTCGTGATTAGCCCGTCTGACCGTTAATGTTTCTTTCAAGGGGTTGGATGATCATCCAACCCCTTGAAACTTTTAAATCCTGAACAGAGTCTAGTGAAATAGCAGAAACACCATTTGGTGACTTTAAGCACGAGGACAGTAATGATTGGTCGGACAATCCTAACGATGATTGGACTGAGCTTAGGTATGGGGGGGATGGTAGGTATACCCCAAGCTAACCCTAACCCTGCGCCTTCTACCATCGCTAGGCCGCCCTATAACTGTCGTACCCGTGAGGTTTGGAGTCCTGCCAAACAGGCTTGGTGTGACAACTATGGCCCGTCTGCTGAGCAGGACGATTGGCCCGGAGTTGCAAGGCCTGACCCTATCGCTACCGAGGGCGATCGCAACCGCTATACGACCATTGCCCTCGATACATTCCCTACCCATAAACCTTTGCATGGGGCTGATCCGAAGGCCATTGCGTTGTCCTTGATAGATTTACCAGCAGCAGAAGGCAACGCCCAAAAGCGAACCTCTGTCTCTACTAAGAAAGGGCAATCCGCTGCGGTAATGCTATCTCAAATAGGTTTAGGAGATGATTCTGTGCAAGGTATCCGGTACCGCCTAGAATTTGAGCCCCAGGGATTGACGGATGGCGAAGCGCAATGGCAACTCGTTTGGGTCGGGCGACAACAGCTTTGTTGGCCGGGACGAGGACCTGAAGCGTGGACCAATCAGCCGTGTATTTGAATTAAGGACTGTGAGAACGATCCAGCTCCGCATCTGCCCAGGAAACAGGATCTTCTAAGGGTTCTAGATGGGTAATCACATGGGTGCCGGGCAAAGCAGTCATGATGGATTGTTCTAAGGTATCGCACAATTCATGGCCTTTTTGGACAGTCCAATTGCCTGGCACCAGAACGTGAAATGACACAAAATTGCGTGCACCCGCAACGCGAGTCCGCAAGGCATGGAACTGAATACCCTGAGCTTGGTAGGCCGTGAGGGTGGCTCGAATAATGGCTTGGTCAGCTTCTGGTAGCGCACTATCCATTAGCCCAGACATGGTTTCTCGCAATAACTGAATGGAGACCCAAGCGATGTGCATGGCAACCAGTAAAGCCATGAGCGGATCGAGGATCAACCAGCCCGTCAGCTTGACAATGACCAAACCCGCAACCACACCAATAGAAGTCCACACATCGGTTAATAAGTGGTGAGCATCAGCCCGGAGGGTGATGGAACGTAACCGTTTGCCAGCCTTCAACAAAATCCAGGCGACGCCACCATTAACAAGAGAGGCAACTAAAGACAGGCCTAAACCCAGTTCTAACGCTGCCAACGGTTGAGGATTGAATAATCGGGGAAGGGCGGTGATGCCAATGCCAATGGCTGCAACCAAGATCAGCAGACCCTCCAGGCCACTAGAGAAATATTCAGCTTTGGAATGGCCAAAGGTATGTTCTTTATCGGGGGGCTGAGCGGCCACCGTTAGCGCCCAGAATGCTGCCAAGGCTGCAACCAAATTCACACTAGATTCTGCTACGTCTGAGAATAAACCTACGGACGAGGTAAGCTGATAGGCACCAAACTTCAGCCCCATCGTCACTAGAGCAGCGGCAATCGATAGCAGAGTATAGCGTCGGGCCGCTTGAGTACTCATAGTATTCTCTGCACCTTAGTCCCCATACCACAGGGCTTCAACTTTATGGGCCATCTCTACAGCTAGAGCTGGATCATCAGAGGATAACAATATTGTCGCATGTCCTAGCTTGCGACCGGGGCGAGCTGCTGTCTTGCCATACCAATGGACGCGAGTGTGAGGAAGTGCAGCGATAGCTTGTCTTTTAAGTCGATAGTCATCTTGGGCCGTTTCAAACCCCAAGAGGTTTACCATCACTGCTGCCGGTGATGTGAGATGCGTTGGCCCTAACGGCTGACCGCTAATGGCGCGTAAATGCTGCTCAAATTGGGATGTCGCGCAGGCATCAATGGTGAGATGACCTGAATTATGGGTGCGGGGGGCAATTTCATTCACCCAAATTTGGTCATCGACGGTTTGGAATAGCTCAATGCCGACAATGCCGACAATATCGAGATGTTCGAGGATTTGGGTCGCAATATGATCAATTTGTTTCTGGGTGGTAGATGACAATTGAACGGGAGCCATCGTCCAATGACAAACTTGATGGCGCTGAACAGTTTCCACGACGGGAAACAACGAGATTTCTCCGGTGGGAGAGCGAGCGGCCATCATCGCTAATTCTCGCTCAAAGGGAACATAGGCTTCGACCATCAAGACGGAAGCATCTGACTCCGCTTGTTGCCAGCACTGATCTAGGTCTTCAACCATGTGACAAATAAACGTACCATGTCCGTCATACCCGTGTCGTCGGGTCTTAATCGCGACTGGAAACTCAAATGGTGACGGTAACTCACGCGTCTCCAGTGGAGCAAATTCGGGCACGGGTAATCCCAAGGAGGCCAGGAAGGTGCGTTGAACATACTTATCGAGTAATGGTGCTAAGCTGCCTAAACTTGGACGAAAACAGACTCCCGTTGCGGCCAGTTTCTCTAAGGCTTCTAAGTCAACAAATTCATTTTCGAAGGTGATCACCTGGCAATGCTGGGCCAATTGAGCAGTCGCTGTAGCATCCGCGATCGGCGCTAGGACAGCTTTTTCTCTCAGATGCTTAATTTGCTGGAGAGCTGAGTCGGTAACGTTGGGCGTTTGAATATATAGGTTTAATCCTAAGGATGGAGCCACCTCCGACAGCATCCAGGCCAATTGCCCCCCGCCAAGGATGCCAATATTTCGAATCGGCGTTTGGGGTGTAGCTGACACGTCAGGGGATGCGATCGCAAAATCAGACATAGGACAAATTATTCTGAAAATTCAGGTTCGAGGGGCGCTTCATCTTCTTCTGGAGCAGCCTCACCGGGCACCCGTTCCGTATTGCCCATGGAAACCCAACCTTCAACCGCCTCTCCCTCCAGATCAGCTTCAATCTTCTGCCATTTTTGATCGGGCGATACTTCTATCACGGTGACTGGCTCTTCGTATTCCAGGACCTTAATCACGTCCGCATCCGACGTTTTATCCTTTCTTAGGAATAAGCCATCTGGGTAAATGACGACGGCGGGATAAGGTTTTGGCTTTGCGGGCTTTGTCTCTGGTTGGGCATCATTCGCAAACTTAGGTTTCTCAGGAATTTGAGAGAATCGACTCAGATATAAATATCCTGCACCCACGACAGTTCCCCCCACAATTGCCAAGCCCAGGATGACACCAAGGATGATTTGAGCGATTTGAGAGGGTTTCATATGGGCGTTAAGGGGAACTGTGAGTCCAAATCAACACAGGAAAATTAATTTACGGATATTCCAAGGAAAACTAATTTTCCAAGCTCTATTCTAATCGGGCTGCTGAAGCTGGCGTTGAATTCGCAAACTTAGTGTACTATGCTTGGACGCCAGCCTCGCTTTTCCTGAGGCGGCCCAATCTTGCAAGAATTCCACCTGTTCCTGGGCCGTTCGTGCTAAGGGAATAATTTGACTAGCGGCTTCCAAGATATCATCCGTTGTAAAATCTCGATTTTGGCTAAAACCCAAGTGCATCGCTTCGATAATACTTTGCTCCAGTTCTGCCCCCGAAAAGTCAGGGGTTTCATAGGCCAAACGCGGTAGGTCATACTGATCCAGATTATGGGGGCGTAAGCGGGCGAGATGAACTGAAAAAATTGCTTCTCGCTCTTCCTTGGTCGGCAGACCCACAAAGAAAATTTCGTCAAATCGCCCTTTCCTCAGCATTTCCGGGGGCAGAGCCTGAATATTATTGGCGGTCGCAACCACAAATACGGGTGAAGTCTTCTCTGCTAACCAAGTAATAAAGGTTCCAAAGACTCGACTCGTGGTACCCGAATCTCCACGACCATCAATGCCTGCAAAGGCTTTGTCAATTTCGTCAATCCAGAGAATACAGGGGGCTAAAGCCTCGGAGAGCTGAATCATCTGTCGCGTTCGGGATTCTGACTCTCCCACCAGTCCGGCAAACAGACGACCTACGTCTAACCGCAGTAGCGGTAAGTGCCAATGGTGGGCAATTGCCTTGGCGGTTAAGGATTTCCCGGTGCCTTGAATCCCCACGAGTAACAATCCTCGAGGATGGGGTAAGCCGTACTGCCGAGCTTTTTCGGAAAATGCACCGCCTCGCCGCAGCAGCCAATCCTTGAGGTTATCTAGTCCCCCAATATCGGAAATGTTCTCTCGCGCAGGATAAAAATCTAGAATCTGGGTTTGGCGAATGGATTGTCTTTTTTCCTCCAGAATGAGTTCGACGTCTTCAGCACTCAGTTGTCCATGGGTTGCGATCGCACGCGACAACACCCGCCGAATCCGCTCCAGGGTCAATCCTTGGCAAGAACGGGCCAAATTATCCAAATCTTTACCGGTTAGGGGCTGAGCAGTCGAGGTTAATAACCGTTCAACTTCTGCGCGAATATCCTCTAAATGGGGTAAGGGAAAGTCAATGACATGGATAATCTCACTTAACTCCCTGGGAATCGCGATCTCGCTGGCAAGTAGAACAATATTCTTGGGCTGGGACTTTAATAGACGAGCCAAGTTTCGGAGCTTGCGCGAGATTGCCACATCTTCAAGAAAACGATTGAAATCTCGGAGAATGAAAATGGCAGGGGCAGAAGCGGGCAACTGCTCGATCAACTCTAACGCTTGCAGGGGATTCCGTTGACCAAACCCCGCATCCGTAGGGTTGCCTTGATATCCATCGACAAAATCCCAAGTATAAACCGCCCGATTGCCCTGACGTTTCCCAGAATGAGTGATGACTGCTTCGATCCGCTCCTCCTCTTGTGTTGGGATATAGATTAGGGGATATCGAGCTCTCAGCAATAACTCAAACTCATGGTTAAAACTCATGGGAATAGCCATTCAACGGTGAATTTTAAAATAGCGGGATTCAGTGCATATCCTATCCTGCGATAGCTAATTTTACCTGGCTGTTGAGGAGGATTGCAGATCCATCACGTTTGCCGTTCACTCCTAACTGGGTAAACTGACAATAAAGATTCTCCGCACCATCAATCGTGCAATGCGTCACGATTAGCCCAATAAGAGGCATTGCTCAGGGTGAATCAATCATACATCTGGGGGAAATGTGTGAATATTATCCAATCCACGGACTTAGAATCCCGCGGACTGCTGAACGATCAATCTTCTGCCTTGAATATTCAGGGCAAGTGGTTTAAACCTGGTCCCGCATTTACTAAGTCTTTATTACAAACTGCGATGGAATTTTGTGAAGAGGCTCGTGTTCAGGGAAAACAGTATTTACTGATAGAATTTCCCACCTACTTCATGACATGGCGTCGGTTTCGTCCCAAGAAATCTACTCAGCCTAAAGGAGGTAATGACTCCCGGCCCAAGCAGCCCACTCCGCACTCAGCTCATCCCCGCTCCACTACTCAGCCTCGAGAGACTTCAGACCATAAGTTGCCAAAGTCAGTAGACCCTGAATTCATTAATCGATGCAGAGCTGAACTCGCCATTCACATTGGGCCAATGGCTGATCTTCTCACTGAACAAATCTTCGCTCAATCCGGGCAGATTACGCCTCAGCTATTCGTGGAAGCACTGGCTGAGCACATTAGCGATCCCAAAGCGGCCCATGCGTTTAGGCTGCGACTCCTCTAGGGTTTCTTGGACTAACGAGAATTCTCTTGCAAATACAAAAAAATGAGAATAATAATGCTGATTGACAACCGTTTTTGCAAGGGGGCTGTCGGCAGAATGAACGTGAAATTTTTGTTTTGCAACTACGTGATTTTTTGAGAAAAAAATTTACACTGACCCTTAGAACCTTTATACTCGCAGTAGTGGTTGGTACTTGTAGCCATAGGGGTTGAGGGGGAACTTAGCTTGCTATCAGCTGGGCAGGAGGATTCCCGTGAGAATTATTCAAGTTCAAAATCTTCAGGCTCAAGACCTACGAAAGCTTAACAGCACTCAATTGCTATTTCATGGACAGCTGTTTCGTCTTGGACCCAAAATTTCCAAAAAGTTAGAAAATGCCGCCCTTGAATATTGCCAAATTTGCTGCAATTTAGGTCAGGCCTGTCTGCTCCAGGAAGATGATTCCCATTGGATTATTTGGAAACACGTCAAGGCAGTCCCTCAACCTGCAGTCCCTGACTTTTCTCCCCAACCTCAATCCCTACCCGATCAAAAGCAAACCCTGTCTCCGCAATTTATCGAGAAATGTCAGCAGGAATTGGCAGATTGTATCGGTCCGATTGCTGAACTGGTGATTGAGCAGACCTTGTCGGACTTAGCGTCAGTCAACCTCGAACCTCGACAGTTTATTTCTGTTTTGAGCCAGAAAATTCCGTCTTCAACCTTGGTATCTAAATTCCAAGCAGACTGCAAAGGGGCAACCGACAAAGAAGTGATGGCAGCTAGAATTCGCTCGATTAAAATCGCATCACCTGAGCCGAATCACGCTATCCAAAGTAGGCGGGTTCCTGCCCCGGTTTCCATTTAATATTGCAGCCCATACTGGGCTTTTGGTCTGAAGGGATCGGTTGATTGGACAAGATCGCATCTAAAGCCGCCCGTAAATCACGCCCAGTAACCATCCGGTTATTGCTGGGACGGCTATCGTCGAGCTGCCCCCGGTAGACGAGTGTACGGTCAACGTCAAAAACAAAGAAATCGGGCGTGCAGGCTGCCGTATATTGTTTTGCCACTGCTTGAGTCTCATCAAAACAGACGGGAAAGTTAAATCCTAAACTCGTTGCCATGGCCAGCAAATGTTCTGGATCGTCTAAAGGGTGACTCTGAACATCATTAGAGCTAATTGCCACGATTCCCACTCCGGCAGATGAATAATCCTGGCCAAGTTGAGCCAGTTCGGATTGGACATGTTTGACAAAGGGGCAATGCTGGCAAATAAACATCACCAATAGGGCCTTGGCGTGGGCAAAGGTCTCTAAGGAAATTGTTTGTCCACTGACCACATCCGGGAGCTGAAAATCGGGAGCAGGTGTCCCCAAGTCCAGCATGGTAGAAGCGGTTAACACCATAATGTCTCCCCTTAAGCAACTAGCGCACTTACTTTATTCTGCCGTGGTCAAGCTGAGTTCACCAGGTCGGGTTTCTTAACCTCCTGTATCTTAGGGGTTCATGACTCATAAAGCGGGTCAACCGTCTGATTCTCCTGCCCAAGACAGCAGAATTGGTGGAAGAAGTGAAGAAAAGCCCTTAAAACAGAGATCTATGTCATCTTGTTGGCAGTGCCATAGCAGCCTGGGCTCTAAAACAAATCACAACACGATGTGCTGACACATGAGAAATTGGCAAACGATTGAAAACACGGCCTTTGACCTCATTGTGATTGGGGGAGGAAGTAACGGCGCGGGCGTTGCCCGAGATGCCGCACTTCGAGGACTCAAAACTCTCCTGATCGATAAAGATGACTTTGGGGGAGGGACAACGGGCTGGTCCAGCAGGCTGATCCATGGCGGCTTGCGTTACCTGGAATATTTCGAGTTCAATCTCGTGCGAGAGTCCTTGCGGGAGCGGGAAGTGTTATTGCGGGTGGCACCTCATTTAGTCCAGCCTTTACAAATGTCGATTCCTGTTTATGCCAGCGGTTCGCGACATTTTTGGGAAATTCAAGCGGGGATGCTGCTCTATGATCTGCTCAGTTGGGATAAATCCCTCCCTAATCATCGGATTCTGCCTCTGCAAAAATGCTTGCGATTGTTTCGGTACTTGAACCCCGCCGGGCTGAAAGGAGCGGCACAATATTTTGATGCCCAAATCGTCCATGCTGAACGGCTTTGTTTGGAGTTGATCCTATCTGCCCAGGCCAAGGGGGCGACAGCCCTGAACTATGTTAAGGCGTCTCGACTTCAGGTTGAGGGGGACAGAGTGACCGCCATCACCGTTGAAGACTTGATTTCTGAGACGACCCATACGGTGCAACTCTCCCCCCAGACTGTGGTTATTAATACGGCAGGCCCTTGGGTTGACCAGGTCTTACAGGGGATCCAGGTTCCAACGCTGAGGCCAGAGCGAAAAATCGGTGGTACCAAAGGCAGCCATATCATTGTGGATCCGTTCCCAGGGGCCCCCGATGCAGCGCTTTACGTAGAAGCTGAAGTCGATAATCGTCCCTTTTTCATTCTGCCCTGGGCCAATCAATATCTTATTGGGACCACGGATATTCGGTATGGAGGTGATTTGGATCGGGTGAAAGCCGATGACGATGAAATTGATTATTTACTGAATGAAACCAATCGGGTTATTCCCTGTGCCCAGCTTTCTCGGGCTGATATTCGCTTTACCTACGCAGGGGTCCGACCGTTACCCTATAGCGAAGGGAAAAAGACGAGCAGCATTACCCGCAGCCATGTCCTCTATGACCATGGCAAAGACGGCATTCAAAATTTGATTTCTTTGATTGGCGGTAAACTGACCACCTATCGCCAGGTGAGTGAAGAAATGGTGGATGCGGTATTGAAGAAGCAAGGTCGTGCCCAGGTTCCCTGTGGTACGAAGCAAGCGCTATTGCCCGGTGCGATCGCGCTCAACGATACCGTCATCGAAACTATGATCAGCAAATACCAGTCCCTTGTTAGCCGAGAAGTAGTCTTTCACCTGTTTTCCAGCTATGGCAGTTATGCCGTTAAGGTGCTGGCGTTAGTTGATCAAACCCCGGAGCTAGCAGAACCGATTATGCCTTCACTGCTCGATATTAAGGCACAAGTGGTCTACGCGGTCCAATCCGAGCAGGCTCACACCTTAGTCGATATTTGTGTCCGACGAACGATTTTAGTGATGCAAACGAATTATGGCTTTGATGTGCTGCCTGCGGTTACCGCGATTTTGAAGCAATATTGCCACTGGAGCGATGCCGACTGCGATCGCCAAGTTCAGAACTATCATCACTACATAGAAAACAATAGTCTGCCTGATTTTGAGATCGCTCAAACTGCAGCCCCCATTCCTTAAACTCCATGCCCAAAACAGCCATCACGATTCTAGGTGCTGGGGCTTGGGGGGCAGCCTTAAAGACCCTAGCCCAAGCCAATCACCATCCCGTGACGGTTTGGTCTCGCCGGGGACCGTTAACGCTGGCCGAGAGCCTTGCCCAAGCTCAGGTGATTGTCGTTGCCATCTCCATGAAGGGCATCCCTGCTATGGCTGCCCAACTCCAGCAGCTTGAGCTTCCTCGTGCGGCTATCATCGTCAGTGCCACGAAAGGCTTAGACCCTGATACCCTGCGCACCCCTTCCCAAATTTGGCAGACCACGTTTCCCACCCATCCAGTTGTCGTCCTTTCTGGCCCCAATTTATCGAAGGAAATTGAGCAGGGATTACCTGCGGCAACGGTGGTTGCTAGTCCTAATCAAGCTGCTGTAGAAACGGTGCAACAGCTTTTTGCATCTGACTGTTTTCGGGTTTATACAAACCCAGACCAGATTGGTACAGAGTTGGGGGGCACCCTTAAAAACGTAATTGCGATCGCTGTTGGCGTTTGCGAGGGGCTCAAGTTAGGCACCAATGCCCGCGCAGCCCTTATTACCCGCGCCTTACCGGAGATGATTCGAGTTGGCACCCATCTCGGAGGCCAAGCAGAAACCTTTTTTGGGTTGTCTGGCTTGGGTGATTTACTCGCAACCTGTACCAGTCCCCTCAGCCGCAACTATCAAGTGGGCTATCAACTCGCGCAAGGCAATGCTCTGCCCGAGATTTTAGCCCACCTCCAAGGCACAGCAGAAGGCGTAAACACCACGCATGTATTGGTTGACCTTGCTAATCGGGAGGGGATTCCTATTCCTATTGCTCGGCAGGTACACAGATTATTGCAAGGGCGTATCAGTCCTCAACAGGCCCTAGAAAACCTGATGGATAGAGAATTAAAGCCTGAAGCGTGCGATTTGCGTTAGGGTTTTACAACCAGAACCAGGTAGGATAGCTTGACCCCGGAAAAACAAGGGTGGAGCGTTCTCAACTACTCATATCATCGGCTTTTAAATCCGACATTAACATAATGCTCGATCCCGCTCTCTGGAGCATTACGGTGATTATTTGACCGCCGATCTGGCGATTGCGATCGCACGTTCTTTCTGTGGATCTTGTCCCTGGGCATAGGGGATAGGTGAGGGCACGACAACATCTGGTATCACGCCGACCCCTTCTAAGCGAACCGTTTTATCGATATACACATCACTCACCGCAACATATAGCAAACTTTGATCTGGCATGAGAAAGGGGCGTCCGGCCACCACTGCTCCCGCCGTGGGACTTCCAACAACGGGGCCAATGTCATATTGCTGAAAGCCATAGGCCAGAATTTCCTTGGCACTGCGGCTGCCTTCATTCACGAGCATCACGACAGGCTTATTCCACTGCCCCTGGTAGGTGGATTTGGCCCCATTTCTCCTAATACTGGTCAAACTGGGGCCTCTAGCCGTGAACAGATGAAGTGCCGTCATCGGATCACCCCCCCAACCATCCCTTAAATCAAGGACAAGGGCATCAGCATTCTTCAAACGGCCATAAATCACTTCATCTTCTAGCACTTGCTGATGCGGGTCTCCAGCAAAGGACCAAACATGGATATAGCCAATTCGTTTACCGCCCGTTTTAATCACCTGCACACTATTGGCGATGGCTTCTACAAACATCTGGGCACAATCGAAGCGTTTCGGCGTTACCGTAATGGTTCGTTGGTCGCTAGCGTCTTCAGTTCTTTGAATCCGCACCTTGATAGGTTGATTCGCTTTGCCCTTAAACGACTGAATGGCCTGAAAAGGTTGGCCTGCTACATTCAAGATCTGGTCTCCGACTTGGAGACCTGCCTGGACGGCTGGACTGCCTTCAAAGATGGTTTTAATAAAGGTTTTGCCTTGAATAGACTGAGTAACAATACCAATGCCTTCGTACTGAATCTTTCCCTCGGAAAAAGTCGATTGGAGCTGAGTGCGAAGTTCCTTAATGCGGGGATAGAAAATGCCTAATAGCTGGTAATAAGCGGGTTCATCCGTAGTAAAAAGGTGAGTATGAGAGGTCTGCAACTGATCCAGCATTTCGTTGATCACCTCAGCTTTTCCTGCCTGAGACGATGCCTTGACCACCTGAGGCTGATATTGCGATTTCAAAGCTGACCAATCTAAGCCATTGAATTTTGGATCGTAAAAGTTTTCATTGACGGTGCTCCAAACCGCATCCAGCAAGGTTGGCTGTTTAGAAGAGACAAAAGGCAATGAACCCTGTGCCAGCCACAATGCAATCCCAGTTGCAATCAAGCAGCTTAGAAAATGGCTTCTACAATGTTTAAGTCTTCCGAAACCAGTCTTCATAGTGATGTGTCTAACCTGGAATGGGCTGCGTTACCAAGACTGCTGTTGATCGCCAACCTTGTATAAGACGGATTTAAAGTCGTGGAATATCCCAGATTGGGAGTTCCTCACTATCGTTCGATTGGCCGCTGTTGTAAGAACCGCTTACGCTCAATATCTCGATGTTGCTGTCTTTGTTTGAGTTGCTGCCTCAATTGCTGCCGCCGTTGATTTAAGAATTCGTCAATTTGTCGATGCTGATATAAACGAAGTTGGCGATGGAACTTTAATGGTTGCTGAAGATTTTTTTGTCGCAACCTTTGTTGGAGAAGATATTGCTGGCGCAATTGGTGAGGATAACTGAGGGGTTGGGCAAGTAGTAGAGATGATACTCCAAGGATAAGAGGAGACGCCAAAAATATACTGAGTGAACTGAGGCAAAATACTTTCATTGAACTGACCTCTGCCCCCAGTGTAGCGAGTTTAAGCAATGGCAATCTTGGTACCGTCTTTGGGGGTTGATCGTCCGATTCGAAACCACTCCTTTTGGTCTACTGGGTGGCGTTGTTGCATGAATCGATCTTTGCTGGGAGGCGGTTTCAGCGATCCAGATTGTCCAAAATGGATAAAAATCGAAGATTCTCCCCAACTCTAAGCTCTGA
>NZ_JANQOP010000327.1 GCF_028285745.1 Acaryochloris sp. IP29b_bin.137
AGGAACGGCGGACATGGCAACGTTGGCCCACCCAGCACTCTTTTGACTTCGCTTCTTCCACGGGTAGCTTAGAACATCGACGGCATTTTTCTGCGATCGCCCGGGCCATCGTTTTAAACCATAGGTAGGGGATGGGTTTCAGCCAAGGATTTGCTCTCTTTCGGCTAACACCCCTTTAGAGTACCATGCTTATTAGTCAAAGTTTAGTCAAAGTCCAAATAATGAGATTTAGACTCTAGTGTACGGAAATCGCCATTGACGTACACTAAAATGGGCAGAATTAGTCACTTAAAATAGTTGATTAATTAGTAATGATATTTCGCTTGTATAAAGTCAATGCGTTTATCCCTTACCACATAGACGATTCGATGTTCTTGAGACAAGCGGCGAGACCACATATCGCTACCAATATGCTTCAAGGGCTCAGGCTTACCAATGCCCTTAAAGGGATCTTCGAGGGTATTGTCAATGATTACCCAGGCCCGATCGTAAAGTTTAGGTTCAGTTTGAGCGAGGGCTTTGAGATCTTCGCGAAATTGGGGCGATAGATTGGCGTATCGCCGAAAGACGGTGAGGGGCTGATCCGATATCTTGGATTTACGCTTGCTCAATCTCTTCTCTCAACTGGGTGATAGCTTGTTCGGCTGCTTTTTCTCCAGGGGGATGCTGATCTTGGGTTTGTGACCATGCCAATCCATCAAAAAGTCTTTGGGCATTTTGGGGTGATCTCAGCAAATACAAGCTTTCCATCATGCTGGTTAGCTCATCGGCGGAGATAATGGCAACGTCTGGGGCATCTCTTCTTTCGATGAGGACGACATTGCGATCTTGAGTGACTTCATCCAAAACCTTAAAGAAATTTTGGCGCACATGAGAGGCCGAATGAGATTTGCTCAGCATAGTTGTACAATAGTTGCGTACAAGTTAAGTTTAGCAGATCTGGGATTTAGATCTTGGCGGTCATGGCTCAGACCTTCAATAGGACGCTGGTGACCCAGGATCTAAGGTAGTTGGAGTAGGGAGCACAAGCCTGTCTCTCTGTGCTTTAAGGGAAGCGGGTGATTGAAAGACATTGAGTAAGATGCGATCACAATGGAAGAATCAGGGTTAATTCGCTTAGAGATTGATGAATCGGCAGTCGATGTCGATTTGCTCCGAGCAGTATTGATGGAAAAGACAAAGCCCTCCACGCGGGAAGGGTATACCAAGGATCTGGTGGACTTCTTTTTATTCGTGACCCAAGGTGAATCAGTCTATGCGATCGAGGGTCGCAAGCGGAAGAGTGAGATTAAAACTCAAGTGAAGGGGGAATTGTCACGGCTGAGTCAATCCTTTGTGGGGATTGGCCGACTGAAAGCATTGGAATTAGCTGCCCGATATCGAGAATGCATGATGCAGCGAGGGTTACAAGCGAATACCATCAATCGGCGGTTGTCAGCGGTGAAGTCCATGGTGAGGATGGCTAGACGATTGGAGATGTGTGATTGGACTTTGGCGGAAGTAGATGGATTGACAGTGAAACCCTATCGAGATACCAGAGGGATTACAGCCTCTCAATTTCGACTGATGATGGTATTCATCAATCGGTTTTCCCTGGCTGGGGCTCGGAATTTCGCCATGTTGACGCTGTTGTGGGAAGCGGGATTGCGAAGATCTGAGCTGGTGGGCTGTGATGTCCGTCATTTTGACTCGGAGCTGAAACGGTTGTCGATTTTAGGGAAAGGAAGGAATGAAAGGGAGTGGATTGATTTGACGGAAAGTGGGGTACGAGCCATTTCAGAGTGGCTGGAACAAAGAGAGGTTTATGGCCTTACGGAGCCGTTATTTATCTCTTTGGATCGGGCGAATTGGGGGTCGAGGTTGTCGGGGACGTCAGTATATCGGATTGTCCGGGCTCTAGCAAAGAAGGCGGGGGTAAGTGAGAACTTTGGGCCTCATAAGGTCCGCCACAGTGGCACAACGACTTATTTAGAAATGACGGGTGGGGACTTACGTGGGGCACAGGCATATTCCCGGCATGCCAATCTCAATACACTCAAATTCTATGATGACAATCGCAAGCAGCTTCAGAAGAAGGCGTCTGCGAAGTTGGCAGAGACGATCTCTTGGAAGAAGAATTCTAGTGCATCGTCAAAGTAATTGTCCTGAAGACACTAGGTCTATTTAGACACAGTAAGACGGTCCTAGGACCGTAATATCCCTAGCTTAATTGTGTTCATCCCTTGATGAATACTGAACCTGAGACAATTGTCGTCTATCAGACTATGTTGGTTAACTATCTAGGATATGGGACCTTCATATTGAAATAATTGGGATCTTAGATCGATATGAACTTTAAGAAGACTCTATAGGATGAGCTTTATCACTCCAAGTTTGGAGGTTCTTGCTAATACCAATTACCCAACAAGATGGCCTGTATTGAGCTGTTAAAGTACTGCAAATACGTCACTTGGACATAAACACGAAATTGGTATCAGGATTAACTTTCCAAGCACAGAATCATCATGATCTGAGTTCAAACGATCCAAGGAAAACATTCAGGAGTTAATGTTCGATGCATATCAATCGATATATTTTACCGGCAGTCTTGATAGTTATCTTTGCTGCTGAAGCTTCTACAGTCCGAGCAGGACGAGTTAATTATCAACACGCACAAGCCCAAGCAATTCCTCAAAGACTAGACAATCTCGACCTCACCCCTGCTCAGCAAAAGCAGTTCCATAGGATTCAGCAGGAAACCCATGGACAGATTATGAAAGTACTAACGTCTTCTCAACAACAGAAATTTCAGCAGTCCATTGAAAGCGGGCAGAATTTTAAACAAATAATGCCATCACTGGGTTTATCTTTCAATCAAATGTTGAAATTGAGAAAGATTGTTCAAGGCCAGAAGCAAGAAATGGAACAGATTCTGACACCAAGTCAAAGGCAGAAGCTAAAACAGTTTAGTAAATCTAGATCTTACGTAGTGCTATGCCAGGAGAATATTAAGGTATGACGGCGTTTAGGCTAAGGTAATGCATCATAAGGGGTAATCGCTGTTCAATCTCCTAGACATTGCCATATTCCCTAGCCTAAAGACGCGAGAATTCTCTATCTTGCTACTGGGGCTCAACAGACTTTTTTGAAGTCGCTCTGGGAATAACTTCACCAATGAAAGGAATTCTAAAACTTTTTGTTTTTCCGACTTGCGAATAGAAATCCCAACAACGATTGTTTGTACTGTTCAAGCCCTGATAGATGCAGATACATCAGGAAGCTTGAGAATTAGGAGCTTGTAACTTTAGAAGAAATGGACTTGCGAATAATGCCGCTTGAACACGATCTCGAAGATTCAAACGGCTCAAAATACTGGCGACATGATTTTTCACAGTTCTCTCTGAGATATACAAAGATTCTGCAATTTCACGGTTGGTATCACCCGCAATTATCCTGCAGAGCACTTCCCGTTCTCGGGGTGTCAATGCCATTAGTTGTGAAGGAATTTCATTAGGGCATTCTTGTCTTGGTGTTAACGGTTGAAGAGGAGCAGCATTCATAGAAGTGATGGCTTTTTGGAATAATCCAGGGCCAAGTTGTGTAAATCCTTGTTTAATCGAGCGAATGGACTGAGAAAGCTCATCAATATGAGAATCTTTGAGCAGATAACCTTTTGCCCCAAACTGCATAGACCGAGCAACGTACTCATCGTCATTAAAGGTTGAAAGCACCAAGATTTTTGTTTCCGGGAAAAGCTGACAGATTTGTTGAGTTGCAGCAACTCCATCCATTTCAGGCATCCTGATATCCATCAGAACAACATCAGGGAATAAGGCTTCAACTTGCTCCAATGCTTCGACACCTGTCGTGGCTTCACCCACAACTTGAAAATCTGGCTGACTGTCTAGTAAGACCTTAAGACCTTGTCTAACAATTGTTTGATCATCAACTATTAATAACCGAATCATGCTGATCTATCACTAACGGAACTTGAACCGTCACCAGACATCCTGAACCTGGCTGACTAACCAAGCTAAAGTCTCAGATGTCAATTAGATAGGCCAACTTTTTTGGGTTTTGTCTTCATACTTTTAAACGCGCTTCGCGAGTCGATTTGGATCTATGCAATACCATCT
>NZ_JANQOP010000339.1 GCF_028285745.1 Acaryochloris sp. IP29b_bin.137
AATGCTCTACGGAATAATGGGGGTTTCAAAAAGTATTGGCTAACTGTGAACTCGATTTAGGAGAATTTTTAGTCTAGATTGGTACCCTGTAGCCCCTACCAAATAAGCTTTTGAAGACTTACCGGGAAAAGTCAGATGCTGACAACGGATGGTCAAGGGTTTACTCAGGCTTATGACGTTCCTATCGGCTCCAACTGGCCAGGGAAACAGTCAACGGATCCCCCTAAACCTGCTTTAGTGGCAGTCTATCGCCAAGATGGCAAACCGCTGATTTAGCCCCATCAAACCATCCCGCCATAAAAATAATAGGCCTTCGCTGGATCAGGGATAAGCTTCGCTAGGTTCCCTATCAGCACGCTCCAGACCATACCCGTTATGACAAATGAGTTGGGCTGGTTCGATGGCTTCAAAAGTAAACCTCAACGATATATCAGGCCGTTTTTGCAGGGACCTGCTCTGCAGAGGCCGCTTCCACGGGTTGAACGACCCGTGGATGATTTTGTAGATGCACTGCTAACTGAGACTCAATTTCATTCCGAACAATTTGTCGATATTCCATAAAGTGTTCAATAAAAGCAGTGGCAATCAGATATCGAGTGAACACTTTGGGATTCTTTTGGATCATGCGGAACAGATTAATCCAGAATTTCCAGCGAGTGTTACGGACAACGCCTTGGCGCCAAGCCAAGGTGCTTATCGCTCGAATATCCACCCAGCTTACTTTTTTAAAAGACTTTGTACCCGATCCACCTTTTCGAGGGCGAATATTCATGCTCATAAAATGACGGAAAGTACGGTCAAGGTACTTTTGAGGATCATAAATATTGCAGAAAGCCTCTACATATTCATTGGCAATCTCGTCGATGGGACGGGTTGGAACATAATTCATCAATGAGGTTTGATTACCTGTTCCTTCCTGATCTTTTAGCAGCCGCCCTTCTTTTTCTAGACGGTGCCATAGTGCAGTATTGGGCAAAGCTTGCAGCATACTAAACAGGGCGATAGGTATATTGGTTTTTTCGACAAACCGGGTTATGCGATCACCTGCCCCACTCTTTTCCCCATCAAAGCCAATAATGAAACCTGCCATAATCCTCAGCCCTTTTTCAGACATGGTGTCAATGGATTCACTGAGGGAGTCCCGAGTATTTTGGAATTTCTTAGTTACCTTTAAGCTCTCTTCATCTGGGGTCTCAATCCCCAAGAACACACTCGTAAAGTTACATTCGATCATTAGATCCATCAACTCTTCATCCTGAGCTAAATCTACAGAAGCCTCAGTTGTAAAGTTGAAGGGATAATCTTTTTCGGCAATCCAGTGCCGTAACTCAGCTAGCAATAGCTTTACATTGCGCTTATTGCCAATGAAGTTGTCATCGACCATAAATATTGAGCCGCGCCATCCCAGTTCAAACAGCCGATCTAGCTCACCAATCAGTTGCTCAGGAGTTTTCGTTCTAGGCTTGCGGCCATAAAGCACGATGATGTCGCAAAATTCGCATTGAAAGGGGCATCCCCTAGAAAACTGCACTGACATATTGTCGTAGGCAGGGAACTTAAGTAGATCAAAGCGAGGAACGGGAGTATCAGTGACAGCAGGTTTTCCCGTGGCCCTGAACACACCACTCTTTTCGCCTCGTTCTATCGCCTCGATGAACATGGGAAGGGTTATTTCCCCTTCATCCAAAATCAAATAGTCTGCGCCGACAGCCTGCAGATCCTCAGGAACAGAGGTGGCAAAAGGTCCACCCACTGCAACTCTTTTACCTCGCCGATGGGACTCCCGCACAAGGTCTAACATATCTTCTTTCTGGACAATCATGCCGGAGAGAATCACCATCTCTGCCCAGTCCCAATCTGACTCAGGCACAGCTTCAATATTGCGGTCAATCAGCCGAAACTCCCATTCTTGAGGCAGGATTGCAGCTACCGTCACTAAACCAAGAGGAGGTAATAATGCTTTTTTGTCAATTAAGGACAAGGTTTTCTCAAATGACCAAAAACTTTTTGGAAAGAGGGGGTAAATTAGTAAAACTCTCATAGAGTGGTCACGTCTCCTAATCCAAATACCTCAAATCTTACCGCTAATTCGCTTTTCTTGCTGAGAATAGATTTGACCATAGACATTGACTTAATTCAATTGCAATTTCTCAAATTTGTGAAGGACTTTGTCCTTTTTGTCAACTCGGGTTATGCCTTTAAATCCAACTGTCTACGCACCTCTGTTGCTCCCAAAAATAAAAATGGGGTGACGATCGCTCCTATTAACACCAAAGAGTAGGGAAAAGGGAAATAGAAAACCTAGAGGAGCAATATCCCCTAGGACGAATCCATAGGATCAATGACATAGAAAAATTTGTTGTTTTCATTCCCTCAGGGAATCTATAACCGCTGTTCCATAAGGGAATTCGGCAGCTCAGACAGATTAAAAATAAAGCCAACTAACCATCCATATTCGATGGAATTAAAGCTCAAGAGTTGAACCTGTGGCCCTGAGTTTGAAAATAATGGAGACTCTAAATACCTACAGCAAAAAGGTACTGAAAATGCAGGTTAATGGTAAGCCAATCAATCCTCCCCAACGCTTATTGGCCCCCAGCCATTGGGCCTGAATCAGAACATTTACCCATTCAAAAGGTTTCGTCTTCCAAATAAACGCCTCTAAAACTCCCGCTATCAATAGCCCACCCCCAAGCCATAAAATATGCGAAGTGTCTTGGGCGAAATGGGTCCAGAAAAGTATTGTTTTTGCAACAGATCAAATGGGATATTGCCTTCGAGGAACACCTTTTGTTTGTCAGCGGCTCTGAGCCTATTGCTGCCACTATTTGGGCTAGTGGTTGATTGACGACCTCCAGCTTGTCTTTGTTCCGCGCTGGTCTACGCCAAACCTTGACTTTTGACGATGTCATGGGCGTTAAGCCCACTGATAAACGATATTCCCAAGGATTCGTGGATTTTGTCCTATGTGCCTAGCTCGCTTCTAGGGCTATCCCCCAACGCCGACGGTTGAAGGAATATGCGTTTGTGTGTTCGACAGAGCAGCTGCGATCGCAAAGGATCAATATCATCTGCCAAGCGATGCAGGGCTTGCCTATATCGAACCAAGCCATTGTGGAAGATGCTCATAACCGTTTGGCAGCCGCTCATGCCCAGCTAGCGGATGGTTATGGGGATGGCTTAATCATTCGTAAAGGAATTACTCACAGACGCTTGGGAACCGCATTTCTGAAAATGACCGCCGGAGAACACCTCCTCCTCTCAGAGATGGAATACGATAAGGCTAGGTGGAGACAGCGAGCCCCCCTTAGGTCGAAGGGCCTACTGGCGGTGGATGGAGAACAAATCAATTACCGTTCCGTCGTAATGCATGGTTTAGCAAGCCACGCTCGAGTTTTTTGCCGTTAATCTGAGGGCTGACGTGCCGATGTATACTCTTCCCCAGCCACCCAAGCTGAGCTAGGACTGGGAACGTCCCTGTACTGACAGCAGAGATTCAGTGGAGTCATTATCCTCAATATGAAGTCTATTCCCCTATCAACTGGGCTTTGCGTAGCCATCTTGAGTTTCAGTCTGCCCACCCATGCTGAGACTGCTCCCTTCTCAGATCCACTTCTCCAATCTACTCCATGTGACGCATGCCCTCTCAGTTCATCTGAGCTGAAAACGCTTGATTTTAGGTTTAGTCACAGCCCGACCGTCCAGATTAAGCAGACCACCAGTAGCTTAAGATTATCCAATTCAAGCGAGAAAACTTCTCCAGTCAAGGTCCAAGCGACGACTGCTCAAAGTCCCAATTCAGAGCCCGTTAGCTCTAGTGAGACTCGCCCGGCTATCACCACCAACGAAACCACTCACTCATTGACGTCTCGGTCATCCCCATCCGTAGCACCTCATCCAACAAGCTTACTCTCACCGCCAACGCTTATCTCCCAAGCAACCACTCCCCGAGATCTTTCCCTTCCGCCCTCAATTTCAAAGAGTGCGGCGGATTTAGCCCAAGTCGACTCAGTCCCGTCGGTCGAAACGGACGTTGAGACCAACCAGGGCGATGAAGATAATGAGGAAACTGAAACACCCCGGTTTAGCCCTTTAGCCAATCAGCAATTTCAGCAACCTACGGCGATTCACCTACCCAAGGGAGTGGTGGCCATGAGCCTCTCCAACCGCCTATTCTTTTTGCCGGGAACTGAAGCAGCTAGTGGTACGGCAGCTTATCCGAATTTTGGGGTCACTTGGGGCATCACGGACAGCACCGAATTGGACCTCACCCTGCAGGTAGTGGATACGGGTACTCCAGACCGACTGGGACCTTTCGGCGTTGTTCGACGGGTAAACAACCGAGATTTAACGCTATCCGTTAAGCAAAGACTTTGGGATAACGCCGACGGTACGTTGGCCTTTAGTGGTTCCTTCTCCTTAGCGGTCCCCCTGACCAAGCGTACGTTTGAATTTAATCCCGGCAGGATTGAGCAGGAAGACAGCAGTTTAATCCCAGCCCTCCAATTTCCCTTTACTGCTACGGTTAGCGATCGCTGGCAGTTTACCCTTTCCCCCACCATTGCCTTTTTCCCCGATAGCAATGCCGTCTTTATCCCCCGGCCGCCCCTCGCCAATCCAGGCTCCTTTGGCACCACCTTTGGGCTGAGTGGGGCAATTTCCTATCAAGTTCATCCTCGGATTACCCTCTGGGGTGATGCTTTTGTTCCCTTTACCGGCAACAACAGTTTCAATCGGGATTCGGGATTACCCGCCAAGTCTATTGCCTATAATGCGGGGCTGCGGTATTTCCTCAATCCCAGCCTCGGTCTCGATATCTTTGCCTCCAATACCTTTGGCAGCAAAGGACCCTTAGCCTTAACGGCCGATCGGGATTTAACCGCCTTGGGCCTGCGGGTCATTTCTTTACCGAGTCTGCTTGCCTCAAACCGCCGGATTGCCGATAGTTTTAACCGCGATCAGGAGGGTCAAGATTCCCCTAATACCATTGATGGTTTGGCCTTTTTTGATGGTGGGACGGTGCCCAGTCAGCGTTTCTTGTTTCACTTACAAGGGGGTGGACAAGGCATTCAGACCGCCCTGCGCTACGGGGTGACCAAGGACTTTGAACTATCCGCTTACTTAGACTATATCTTTGGGGAAGTAGACGAGTCAGAGCAAGGCTTTGGCGTTAAGCTGCGACTGCTGAACCAGGATGAGGCTGCTCCTCTGACAGCCAGCGCAGCAGTCACGGTGGGACTCACCAACAATATCTTCGACAATTTTGATAACAACAATCGCAATGGCCTGCTCCGACGGGGGGCCCAAAAAGACTTCCCCCTGATCTTTAGAACGGATAGCCCCGAAGGCAGACGGTTTGTGGTCACCCTCTCCCTTCCCCTGCATTACAAAGTCAATGATCAGTTGGCCGTTTGGTTCACCCCCATCGCCGGGTTTGTCCAACGAGAGGGAGTTGAGTTGGGAGGCTTTAATGTCGGCAGTTCGGTTGAAGTCGTGCAAGACCTCAGTCTGGTCGGTGAATTGGGCGCCAATTTCCTAGGTGAGGGCAATGCTTTTATCGGCAACACCCTAGCCGATCGCATTCCCTGGTCCGTCGCGGTTCGCTGGAATCCCAGAAGCATCATCGGCGGGGATAAATCAAGCCCGAATCAACCCAATGTTGAGTTTTTCGTCACCAATCGCGTGGGTTCATCCACCTGGCATCAACTGAGAGTCAGAGATCAAAACGAGATTACCGTTGGTGCCGGGATTTCTATTCCGTTTTAAGATTATTTCCAATATGGCGGCAGGGCATCGGTTTTGGTTCGCGCTGATTCCAGGCCGAGGTTCAGCCCCGCTCATCTGCGTGGAGGGCTGATTCTTCGTCGATGCAAACTCGTTATAGTTAAAGTGCGTGCCGGTCGTCATAAGGTAGACCCAATGGTGAAATCTGAAATACGGGAACGCTTGCCGGAATGGCTACGTCGTCCGATTGGCAAAGCCAGTGAACTATCCACTGTCCAGCAGATTGTCAAACGCCACCATATTCACACCATCTGTGAGGAAGGCCGCTGTCCCAATCGGGGTGAATGCTATGCCCAAAAAACGGCCACGTTTTTACTAATGGGACCAGTCTGCACCCGAGCCTGTTCGTTTTGTCAGGTCGATAAGGGGCATGCCCCTCAACCATTGGATCAGCAGGAACCACAGAAGGTTGCTGAATCGGTACGCTTATTGGGATTGAAATATGTGGTGCTCACCTCAGTGGCCCGAGATGATTTGCCAGATCAAGGGGCGGGATGGTTTGCCGCAACAATGGCAGCAATCCGAGCGGTCAGTCCGCATACAGACATCGAAGTGTTAACCCCTGATTTTCGGGGCGATCGCACCCTGATTGCCACCGTTGTTAACGCACAGCCTGTTTGCTATAACCACAACCTGGAAACGGTTCGCCGCCTCCAAGGTCCCGTCAGGCGAGGGGCAAAATATGAGCGATCGCTCCAGGTATTAGCCACGGTGAAGGAACTTGCACCTAAAAATGATGTCATACCTAAAATAGCGACTAAATCAGGGTTGATGCTGGGCCTTGGCGAAACGGAAGCCGAAATCATTGAAACCTTGCGAGAGTTGAGAGCAGTGGAGTGCGATCGCATTACCCTCGGTCAATATATGCGTCCCTCGCTTAACCATCTTCCTGTCGAAAAGTATTGGCACCCCGATGAATTTGATCGTCTCGGTGACATCGCCCGTTCTCTCGGATTTAGCCATGTCCGCTCCGGTCCTTTAGTCAGAAGTTCCTATCATGCAGGGGAATAGTGTGGAGTCTAAAGTCAACCCATTGAGTGTCGTTCAAGCGGTTTCTTGGATTGCAGTTTTTCTCTTCTTCTTGATGATGAGTGGGTGTGGAATGGGGCAACAGTCGTCAACTCGTTCATTTCAAGCCGTCTCAACCCTGGGGAAGTTGTCCGTGGGGAAACCTTTACCCACTTATGCAGGCACCTCTGAATCTGGTCTACAAGCGAGTAATAAACCTGCAGAACATAAATCTTTGATTCATCTCTTACATACAGACTTACCCCCCCTTTGTGTGAACGAAGAATGTGGTGCCTTTGGTTCCATCGCCAATCTCAAAGGAGCGGATCTCTATGGCGGGTCTGATTTGAAACTGGCCGATCAAGTCTTCGGCATTTTCCCCACTGATAATGAAGCCTTTCACCAACAATCGCAAAATTACGGGGTTTTAATTATTTCAGATCAGGACGCCAAAATCCGTGCCATTTACCAGCATGTAGACTTGCCAGATGTAGAAACTGTCCTCCAAGACGCAGAGGCCATCTTGGCTCAAGCTGACTGAATTTCAAATCATAAGATAGGATCACTGAGTATTCTTTTTCAAAATTGACTGATTCTGCATGGCCAACTCGCCCTCCGTCGCCGTTGCTCACCTCGGCTGTGAAAAAAATCGCGTTGACACTGAACATATGTTGGGGCTGCTGGTGGAGGCGGGCTATCCCGTCGACAGTGATGAAGCCTTTGCCGATTATGTAATCGTCAACACCTGTAGCTTTATTCAAGCGGCCAGAGAAGAATCTGTGCGTACCCTGGTCGAACTGGCCGAAGCCAACAAAAAAATTGTGATTACAGGCTGTATGGCCCAGCATTTCCAAGAGGAATTGCTAGAAGAGCTACCCGAAGCTGTGGCCCTCGTAGGTACTGGCGATTATCACAAAATTGTAGACGTCATTCAGCGAGCTGAAGCGGGAGAGCGGGTCAAAGAAGTGTCCCCCGAACCGACCTATATCGCCGATGAAACCGTACCTCGGTATCGCACTACCACCGAAGGAACTGCCTATGTGCGGATTGCAGAAGGCTGTGACTATGGCTGTGCCTTTTGCATTATTCCCCACTTACGGGGCAAACAACGTTCGCGCTCCATTGAGTCCATCGTGGCTGAAGCCCAACAATTGGCAGCCGAAGGCGTCCAGGAGCTGATTCTAATTTCCCAAATCACGACTAACTACGGCATCGATCTCTACGGTAAACCTCAGCTCGCTGAACTACTTCGGGCTCTCGGTACCGTGGATGTACCTTGGATTCGCATGCACTATGCCTATCCCACCGGCTTAACCCCAGCGGTGATGGCGGCCATTCAAGAAACCGATAACGTTTTGCCCTATTTAGATTTGCCCTTGCAACATTCCCACCCAGAGGTGCTGCGGGCCATGAATCGTCCCTGGCAAGGCCAAGTCAACGATCAGATTATCGAGACCATCAAAACGACCTTGCCTGATGCCGTTTTGCGGACCACGTTTATTGTTGGCTTCCCAGGCGAAACGGATGAACACTTTGAGCATCTGTGTGAGTTTGTCCAGCGGCATAAATTTGATCATGTGGGTGTTTTTACCTTTTCGCCTGAAGAAGGCACTCCCGCTTTTGGCTTACCCGGTCAACTGTCCCAAGCGGTGATGGATGCGCGACGTGATCGCTTAATGGCATTGCAACAACCCATCTCCTGGCAACAAAACCAACAAGAAGTGGGGAAGACCGTGCCAGTTTTAATTGAGCAAGAGCATCCTGGTTCGGGTCAACTGATCGGTCGTTCCGCTCGGTTCTCCGCTGATGTAGATGGCCTTGTTTATATTGATGCGGGTGATGCCACCTCTCCTCGATTAGGTGGCTTAACCGACGTTTATATTACGGATGCAGACGCCTATGACCTGCATGGAGAGTTGATCCGCTAGCCATTGCTGTTTAAGCGTTCCCTCATGATATTGAGGGGATCTTGCTCAGTAAAATGTCATGATGTCTTGACTCATGATGCTTTTTGTTACACTTTGTTGCAGAATAGAAACACTAGGACAACCATAGTCCTAACTTACTATCGCCAACTCGTACCTGTTGGCCCTTTACTGCCCTCTATTGTTCAGCCACTAAATCCAGAGTGGTATTCAGATCCCTTAACCTCATACTTTTGACGAGCAGACACTGATAGTCATGATTCAGATGCTGCGGTGATTGCTCGGTAGACGTTTTTCTGCACGAGCGGCAGTAACCTGTATTAACCCTCTAGGAGAGTTCATGACCCTTACGTTTAGTCAACTTGGTCTTTCACAAACTCGTGTTGATTGTTTAGAAGCGCTTGGTTTTACCACCCCCACTCAAATTCAAGCAGAAGCCATTCCCCACTTACTGGCTGGTCGAGACATTATCGGTCAAGCCCAAACAGGAACCGGTAAAACGGCTGCTTTCTCCCTGCCAATCCTAGAGCAGCTCGATCCTGCCATTAAAGCCCCTCAGGCCCTGATTTTGACGCCAACTCGAGAGCTAGCGGTGCAAGTGAGTGAAGCCGTTTACCAATTTAAAGCGGATGGAGCATTGCGGGTCGTTGCAATTTATGGGGGTCAGTCCATTGATCGTCAGATTTCACAACTGCGTCGTGGTGCTCAGCTGATTGTCGGTACCCCTGGCCGCGTTTTAGATTTACTGAGCCGGGGTGACATCATTCTCGATCAACTGAGCTGGTTTGTTCTAGATGAAGCCGATGAAATGCTGAATATGGGCTTTATTCCCGATGTCCGGAAAATCCTAAAACAGGTTCCTGGTAATCGCAAAACAGCCTTCTTTTCAGCGACGATGGCTCCCGAAATTTACAAGTTATCGAAGCAGTTTCTGAATGACCCAGTGACGGTGACCGTAGAGCAGCCCAAGGCGGCTCCCACCCGAATTAATCAAGTGGCCTATCGGGTGCCCCGGGTATGGGCACGGTCCACGGTCTTGCAGGCAGTTCTGGAACTGGAAGACCCTGAATCCGCTATCATCTTTGTCCGTACTCGCCGGGAAGCGGCAACGTTAACCCAGCAGCTACAAACGGCTGGATATAGCGCCGATGAATATCATGGTGACCTTAGCCAAAGCCAACGGGAGCGGTTATTGGATCGCTTTCGTCAACGGCGCATCCGCTGGGTCGTTGCAACTGATATTGCGGCCCGAGGCTTACATGTGGACGACCTGAGCCATGTGATCAACTACGAGCCCCCCGATAGCGTGGAAAGCTATGTGCATCGGATTGGTCGAACTGGACGAGCGGGCAATGAAGGTACTGCCATTTCCCTAGTCCATGCCCTTGATCGCTGGAAGCTGCACGAAATTGAGCAGCATATTCGCCAGGAGATTCCGACGCTGCCTACTCCAACCCGCTCAGCGATTGAAGGGCGGCGACTCGAAAAACTCACGGAAGATCTGCACAGCATCCTGACTGGGGAACGCTTGGCTTCTTTCTTACCCACGGTTTCCCAACTCAGTGAAGACTATGACACTCAGACTATTGCTGCTGCTGCCCTGCAAATGGCCTTTGACCGCTATCCCGCCATTACCGCGAACCTTGATGATTGGTCTTCTAAGAATGGCGGACGCAGTCGGAAATCGAAACCTGTTCTAAACAAACGTCGAAACTCTAACCGTTCTGAGATTTCTGCATCCACTTAACACAGCAGAAAATCACGTCAGAAAAGATGCAGCACAACCTGAACTCAGGTTGTGCTGCATCTTCGGCAACCTTCCGGGAAAGGGAGACTGAGATTATTCTGAGTTGAGCTCAGTCTACGGCTGCATCTTCGGTATGTTCTGCTGTAGGCTCTTCTTGCCTAGGCATCGGCAAATTCTTTAGCCGTTTGGGTTTAACGGGTTTAGCCTCAATACTTCCCTGCCGGCCTGTCAATTTTGGTAAAGAAGGGAACGACTGAGCAGGAATGTCTTTGACAGCCTGCTTCATAAACTGTCCCCAAGTGGCGGCGGCTGTTGAACTACTGCCGGTTGTGGGGTAGTTATCGTCATTCCCCAGCCAGACCCCTGTTACCAACTGGGGAACATACCCAACAAACCACAAATCTCGATTATGTTCTGAAGTACCCGTTTTACCCGCTACAGGGCGACCGATTTGTGCTGGTTTGCCAGTGCCAGAGGTCACCACCTGCTGCAACATCCACGTCATAATGGCTGAGGATGACGAATCAAGCGCCTGCTGCTTGGCAGGCTGATGTTGAAACAGGACTTTACCCTGGCGATTGCGAATCGATCGGATGCCAAAGGGCTGAGTCCGGTAGCCCTGGGCGGCAAGGGTGCCATAGGCCCGCGTCAATTCCAGTAAGCTGACTTCATTCGCCCCCAAAGCGGTAGAGTAATAGGGCTTTAAGGGAGACTGAATCCCCAATTCGCGAGCCAGCTTAATGGTGGGCTCAAACCCCACTTCCATAAATACCCGAACCGCTGGGATATTAGCGGACTTAGTTAAGGCCTGGTTCATGGACATCCAGCCTTTATAGGTATGACCATAATTATTGGGCTGATAGCCATCCACAATAAAGGGGGCATCTTGAAAGCCATCATGGGGAGAGAAACCAGATGCGATCGCAGCCGTATACACAAACGCCTTAAACGTAGAACCAGGCTGCCGTTGAGCTTGAGTCACCCGGTTGAACTGGGACTGTGCAAAGGCATTGCCGCCGATCATCGTTTTGATCTCTCCATTCCGGGGATCAAGGGACACCAAAGCGGCCTGATCAAAGCGCTGGGAATAGCCCTCGTGATAGACCACATCTTTAATGGTTGAGGCAGCCGCTTTTTGCCACTTCAGGTTCAGGGTCGTTTGAATGTCTAATCCACCCTGTTTAAGCACTTCCTCGGGTAACAATTCTGGTAACTGCTGCTGCAAGTAAGCCGTGAAGTATGGGCTGTGGTCTTGGGCATTCGGTGGCTGTTTTGGATTTAAAGCGATCGGACTACGCTTCGCTTGCGCTGCCATTGCAGGCGTAATTGCTTCCGCCCGAACCATCCGATCTAAGACTAAATTACGGCGTTCTTGCGCCACCTTGGGATTCATCAATGGCGAGTATAAGCTAGGGGCTGCAGGCAAGCCAGCCAAGGTCGCACTTTCTTGCAAATTAAGCTGTTCTAAAGACTTGCCAAAATAGACCCAAGCGGCATCTGTCACCCCGTAAGCGCCACTTCCTAAATACACCTGGTTCAGGTATCGCTCTAAAATCTGGGTTTTAGAGAGTTTATCTTCAATTTTCTGGGACAAGCGGGCTTCTTTTAACTTCCGCAAAATCGAGCGTTCTTGGTTTAAGTACGTCATCCGTGCCAACTGCTGGGTGATCGTGCTGCCACCTTCCGCCAGCTCTCCTGACATCAGGTTGGTCACCATGGCTCGTAAAATGCCTTGGCCGTCAATCCCATCATGCTCAAAAAAACGCCGATCCTCAGTTGCAATGAAGGCCTGCTGCAGTTGCTTGGGAATTTGATGAATCCTGACTGTTTTTCGACTAGCAGGGCCATCCTGAAACAGAATGGCACCATCCGCAGACTTTAAGGTTAGGGTTCCGGCCCGGACCTGGGTTTCGGCAGCAAGGTGGGTCGTATCGGGCAAATTCATTTCCAGGGCAATCCATCCCCCACCATAGGCTACACCTGTCGCGCCCAGAAATAGAGCTAACCGTTTCAATGGCTGCCATCGCGATAAGGGCTGGCGAGCCGCTCTTTCTATACGCTGCGGTATGGTCTCCGTCGAGGTCGGTAACGCTGCCACCCGCCCAGCCTCTGAGAGCCGAGAATCTGTTCGTGAGGCAGAAATGCGGTGGGAATGACTTTTACGGTTTTTCGATTTCTGGCGAAGTGCTTGTTTTCTTTGCTTGTCTTGCTGTTTCTGCTGACGTCGTTTATCTTTTAACTTTTTGCGGAGGCTAGCTGTAGACTCGGGTATCGGTTCCAGATAGAGCGCTTGGTCTTTCGTTTTACTAATAGTTGAGGGAAGGATTTTAGAAGATTGTGGATCGACAGCAGGACGAATTTTTGAAATTTGCTTAGCCACGAAACGCCCCTCTTGCTGTTTTAGAAATACCAATGAGATCCGCTCTACAACCACCAGACCAGTGCAGCTTGGGACTTAATTTAACGCAATGTCAATAAATAATCTATGTTCTGGATAAAAATTCAACAAATCTCTCAGTTTTAGAACTTCACTTGCTGTAGTTCAGTCACCCTGATATGCAGACCAGTGCTAACAGCATTAAACACCTTACTCTAGTTGTCCTATGCCACAATCAATTCGTAACTGCGGCAATGAATTCTACTTATAAGTCTTGACCGCTCTGTTTTTCTTCTCAAGAGCACTGATGAAACAAATTTTGCAGCAAATCGGGGGTGCGATCACATTTTATAGCTGCATTCCCCTTCCCTCAACTTGGCCTTTAGAGTTTGAGCGGATTGCCCGCTGGGCCCCTTGGGTGGGTTTGCTCCTCGGAGTCAGCATTGGCATCATCGACCAGGGTCTCGCCCTGGGGCAGATGCCTGCCCTTACCCGCAGTGCTCTGGTAGTGGGTCTATGGATAGGCCTCACCGGGGGGCTTCATCTCGATGGCGTCATGGATACGGCGGATGGCCTTGCCGTTATGGAACCGAAACGGCGTCTCATCGTTATGGCGGACAGTCGAACTGGTGCGTTTGGCGTGATGGCTGGTACTGTAGTTATCCTCCTGAAGGTCTGCGCGCTCAGTAACCTATCTACCCCTCACCTCCCTGCCCTGGTAACCGTCTTTGTTTGGGGGCGAATCGCTCAGGTCTTTGCGATTGCGACCTTCCCTTATCTCAAGCCCGAAGGCAAAAATGCCTTTCATACCAGTACGTTTCAAGGTCTTGGCGATCTTTGGCCCAGCATGATCAGTCTATTGATCGTCCTGCTTTGCCAATATTATGGATTCTCCTGGGCATGGCACATCATTGGCGGGGGTATCCTCATCGGGAGCAGCCTATCCATTGGCATCAGCTACTGGTTCTATCGCCAATTTCAAGGGATGACTGGTGATGTTTACGGTGCCATCGTAGAATGGACAGAAGCATTAGTTCTATGCTGCTTGACACTGATTTGATTCAGTCTCCCTTGTCAAACTCCCATAGGCCAGTGTGAGTATAACCGAGACTCCACGCTATAATGCTTCTCAACAGGAACTATCTCGACTACGGTGCATCGTAGATATTTCATGTTCAAGCTTTTTTCTAAAGTGATGCATGTTCAATCTACCCGGCTCTAATCCTACCGTTGGTGCGAGGATGACCCGATCAGTATTTACACCAACTTAAGGTTCAATTCTATCGGTCTCGCCAGGCTCTTTGTAAAGATTCTCGCCACTTTATTCCTGAAATCGCCAGAATCACTCTAACCTTGCGAGAAGATCTAAAATCTTCTCAAAAAATCTTTCCATTTTTGGGTAACAAATCTACGATTAGTTTCCAATATCAATTCAGTTTCCCTGCCACGACTCTTGAACGTCCAAGCCCCACAATCTCTTTTGTTATTTCGAGTTCAGCCCAGACATGAAACGTGTTGTCTGCTGGCTCAGTTTCTTTGAGGAATTTGAATGCCGAAGCAAATTATTATTGCCGAGCAGCATCGAATCGCTGCTGTTTTTTCCGAAGATCAAATCCAAGAACTTATCGTTGCGACGGGTAGTCATCAGGTCGGAGACATTTACCTGGGTATCGTTGAGAATGTATTACCCGGCATTGATGCAGCCTTTGTCAATATTGGCGATGCTGAACGGAATGGATTTATCCATGTCAGCGATTTGGGTCCGGTGCGCTTAAAACGCAACTCTGGTGCGATTACCGAGCTGTTGGCCCCCCAACAGAAAGTGTTAGTCCAAATTATGAAGGAGCCCACGGGCACCAAAGGTCCGCGGTTGACAGGCAATATTTCTTTGCCTGGACGCTACCTGGTACTGATGCCCTCAGGCCGGGGCGTCAACCTATCTCGCCGGATTCGAGCAGAAGATGAGCGCAGTCGCCTACGGGCGCTCGGCATATTAATTAAGCCGTCTGGTATGGGCCTTCTGGTTCGCACGGAAGCGGAGGGCGTTGCAGAAGAGGCGATCATTGAGGATCTAGAACTCCTGCAACGCCAGTGGGAAAGTGTCCAGCAACAAGCCGCCTCAACTCGGGCACCTGCTCTGTTGGATCGCGACACTGACTTTATTCAAAGAGTCCTCCGGGACGTTTATAGCAGTAATGTCAATCGGATTGTTGTCGATTCTGCTCCAGGACTCAAACGGGTCAAACACCATCTGGTGAACTGGAACAACACGAACAAGCTGCCTCAAGGGGTACTGGTGGATCAGCATCAAGAGTCCACCTCCATCCTTGAGTATTTTCGGGTCAATGCTGCCATTCGAGAAGCCTTGAAACCTAGGGTTGATCTACCTTCTGGGGGATATATCATTATTGAGAAAACAGAAGCCCTCACCGTTGTTGACGTCAACTCAGGTTCCTTTACCCGATCGGCTACCGCTCGTGAAACCGTGTTGTGGACCAACTGCGAGGCTGCGGCTGAAATTGCTCGACAGTTGCGCTTACGCAATATCGCCGGTGTCATTATTATTGACTTTATCGATATGGACTCCCGCCGCGATCAGCTGCAAGTCTTAGAGCATTTCAACAAAGCGCTCAAAGCCGATAAAGCCCGTCCTCAAATTGCCCAGCTTTCTGAACTCGGTCTTGTTGAACTGACTCGGAAGCGTCAGGGCCAAAACATTTATGAGTTATTTGGTACCCCCTGTCCTGCTTGTGGAGGGTTAGGACACTTGGTTCATTTGCCGGGAGAAGCAGCTCCGACCGTTGGTGAATTGGGATGGTCCGAAAATGCCAGGGATACCCCCTCTCCCACCGCTGGCATCCCCCTTCCTGGTATTTCGGCAGCCATGGGTGGTCAGCTTCACCTCGATCCGTCGGAAAACTTGCAAGAATTGGATCTGACCAATCATCCCAGCTACCAGGAGCGGGGGAACCGTCGGCGCCGACGTCGTTCGCGCCTTGGGGACAGTTTAGCGCGGGAATCCTTGAATCCTCGCCTGGTGAGGCAAAGCTCATCCTCGGATGCAAAGCCCATCAAATCCAATAGCGAGGCCAATGGCTCCGCTAAAAATGGGTCTAGTGAGCGGTCTCGGAGCCGTTCGGGGGGGGCGCGCCAACGTCAGGAAACGCCGCCTGAAGTTATTGCAGTGACCATGACGCCTGAGGAGCAAGATATTTACGCGTTTATGGGTATTTCGCCTACTGTTCTGTTCCCGGGGGAAGTCAAAAAGCCCAAATCAGCTATCGTTGAGATCCGAACGCCGGGTGAGACTGCATCGGTAACTCCAGCCATTCAATCAGGGGATGCGGAAGGATCAGGCTCAAGCTCACCGGATATTGATGAGTCCCCAGGGGTGGATGCTTCCGTTGCGGCTTCCCCAGAAGCGCTACCCGAACCCGTTGCCATTGCTGAATCGGCTGATAAAGAGCCAGATGAAAAGACCCGTCCATCTTCGCGACGGCGACGGCGTCGCTCCTCTGCCTCGTCTTCAACATCCAAACAACTTTCTTTACAACCAGATGAATCAGAGACTTGAAGAGTATAGTCTGCTTGTCAATATGTTGCCCTCGATTTCAGAGAGCTGACTGGAACAGGTGTTGGACGTGTTGCCAAGCCTGGGCCGCTGCGTCAGGCTGGTAACTTGCCCGTTGATCACAGAAGAATCCATGATCGGCGGGATAGGAAAACACCTGATGTTGAATATGATGGGTCGAGAGCGCTGTTTCGATTTGTTGCATCTCTGAGGGTGGAATCAGAGGGTCTTCAGTTCCCAAGAAGATGTAAATAACCCCTTGAATGTTAGGGGTCAAGGTAAGGGTGGGATTGCCGCCCCCCGGTGTCATTGTGGCAATGCCGGCACCATAGAATGAAGCGGTTGCTTTAATCTCAGGCAAGGTTGCAGCCAGATAGGCCACATGCCCACCAAAACAAAAGCCAATGGTGCCATAGGCAGCATTTGTATTTTCTTTTTGATCCAAATACGCTAATGTGGCTTGGATATCACTGAGGAGCTCAGCTGCCGTTGTTTGGTTCTTATAGGTTCTGCCTTGTGCTAAATCTGCGGGGGTATACCCCACTTCAAAGCCCGGTGCCTGTCTTTGGTAGAGGGCGGGGGCAATCGCCACATAACCGAGCTCGGCAACTCGCTCTGTAACGGCGCGAATATGGGCGTTAACGCCAAATACTTCCTGAAAGACAATCACCCCGGGCCAAGAACCTAAGCCTTGAGGTTCGGCCAAATAGGCATCAATAGATAAATTTTTATGGGGAATCGCTACTGTTTCTGTTTGGATCTGAACCACGGTCTGTGCCAATCATTACTGTATATCTAGTCTCCAAAAAACGCTGTCCTTTGGGAAGGGGGTGACCCAAATCGAGGGGACTCTCTGACACAGATTCTATGTAGAACCTGTCCAGGATTCGCTTCAGCTCATATGATAGAGAGATTGCTGTTCTATCTTCTTTCTTGGCCTATGATGGTCCAGTTTACGATTCAGCCTGATAGCGAGATTCCAGCTTCAACCCAGTTATTTAATCAAGTTTGCTTTGCGATCGCATCTCGGCAGTTCCCCCCCGGCTATCGCTTGCCCAGCACTCGCCAACTGGCGATGCAAACGGGGCTCCACCGCAATACCATCAGTAAAGTGTATGAGCGCTTAGAATCTGCAGGTTTTGTAGAAGCACAAGTGGGGTCTGGCATTTACGTGCGGGCATTGGGGCAAGAATCTTTGCCCATTACCGAAGAAGAGACGGCCACCCCCGTGCCCGAACTGATTGAGCAAAGTTTAGATGGATTTTTGCAGCGGGGCTATACCCTCAAGCAGGTTGAAGAACTCTTCCTCCATGCCATTACTGAACGGCTGCGCGCCAGCACCCGCGTGATAGTCACAGTCCCCAAACATGACTGGGGCGCTGGAGAAATTATGGTGCAAGAACTGCAGCAAGCTTTATCCATTCCCATCCAACTGGTGGTCCTCGAAGACTTAGCCGCTCATCTGAAAGCTAAACAGGCCGCAACGGTATTGACGGTGCGGTATTTTGCAACCCAAGCTGAAGAAATTCTGACAGAGGTTCAAGCGAATCATCCCGATCCAAAAGCGTTTCGGATTATTCCGATTGATATCTATGACTATTCTGAAGAACTAGAGCTGATTAAAGCGTTGCCTGAGGGAAGCCGCTTAGGGCTTGTTAGCCTTAGCCCGGGTACGTTAGGTGTCGCTGAAGTGATGATTTACAGTCTGAGGGGGGATGATATTTATGTGATGAGTGCTGAATGCAAAGACGCCTATAAGCTGAATGCCGTGATTCGGCATGCCCAAACGATCATCAGCGATCAGGCTAGTTGTGAAACTTTAAAGGCAGCTGTTTTAGCGGCTGAAACCGACCTGATTCGACTGCCTAAAATTGTTTGTTGCCGGAATTACATCGATCCTCAATCGATTGAGCTTCTCCAACGAGAGTTAGGTCTGGATGGGACGTCCGCTTGAGGGGCCGAATGTTTCCCTGGCGATATTGCCACTTCTTTAAGTTCTTCCGATTGCATTGGCCCCCCATCCTGGTTTAGTGAATGGGGGGATATGACTAATCTAACCAGTTAGAGTCCTAAAGACTTAGGATAAGAGGATAAGGTGAACCGTTTTCCTGCGCGGCTGAGTCGGAATGAGTCAACCTGCTAGACTCACGCTGATCCGCATATGCAACAGGAATCGTCATTGTATTTGCATGTTAGAGAATAGCGCTATGAATGTCAGCTTAAGTCTGGCCCTAAACGATGATCAGTTAGACGCATCCCAGGACACACAGCAACGCCAGTTGTCGATTGCAGTGTCTGCGGTTAGCGACACTGGGTTAGGGGATGGAACCCGCAATGCGCCACTCAATCTCTGCCTGATTTTGGACCACAGTGGTTCAATGACTGGTCGTCCCCTGGTGACGGTTAAGGAAGCGGCTCAGAGTATCGTGGATCGACTCAGCCCGGGAGATCGCATTTCTGTCGTGGCGTTCGATCATCATGCCAAAGTATTGATTCCGAATCAAACGGTGGAAGACCCCGAACAAATCAAGGCCCTGATTCAGCGTTTAGAACCGAAAGGGGGAACAGCCATCGATGATGCCATGAAGCTAGGCATTGAAGAATTAGCGGTGGGTAAGCTTGGCACCATTTCCCAGGCGTTTCTGCTCACGGATGGTGAAAATGAACATGGCGATAATCAGCGCTGCCAACAATTTGCAGAGTTAGCGGCTAGCTATAACATTACGCTCAATACCCTCGGTTTTGGCAGTCATTGGAATGAAAATGTATTGGAGGGGATAGCCGATGCTGGTGGTGGCAGCTTATCGTTTATTGAGAAACCTGAAAATGCCGTTGATGTTTTCAATGCTCTCTTTACTCGGATCGAAACCGTCAGTTTGACCAATGCCCATTTTTTAATGGCCCTTAGCCCTGGGGTGCGGCTCGCTAATCTGAAGCCCGTTGCTCAGGTGACGCCAGAGACTGTAGAGCTCCCGATTACACAAGAAGGAGAACTCGCTGTTGTCCGTATTGGCGACTTGATGACCCAGATGCAACGGACGGTGTTAGCGAATTTGTATATCGAACAACTGCCCCCCGGGCGACAAACCATTGCAACGCTTCAGGTCCGGTATGATAACCCTGCCTTCGGCAAAACTGAGCTACTGTCAGAAAACATCCCGGTTGAAATCACTGTGACTGACCATTACCAACCCGCTCCAAATCCTGAAGTACAGCAGAATATCCTCGCTTTAGCGAAGTATCGTCAGACGCAAATTGCGGAGACCAAACTCCAGGAAGGTGATCGAGCCGGGGCTGCCACAATGCTACAAATGGCGGCCAATACCGCCTTACAAATGGGGGATGAAAATGCTGCCACCATCCTGCAAGGCAGTGCCACTCGATTGCAAAAAGGAGAAGCATTGTCCGAACGCGATCGCAAGAAAACTCGGATTGTTTCTAAAACCACGTTACAGGCCCCTTCATAACTTTCTATAACATCTATGTCCAGCTATTACGCCACAACAGCCTTACTTCTTCTAGCCGCTTTTGTGATTCTGGGATTGGGCTTTAATCGATCTCGATCGATGGGCAAAATAGGCTTGCTTGCCTGGCTACAGTCCGTTGTCCTCATGGGACCTTGGCTGCTGATGTTGGGTCTTCTGAATCTGGGGATTACCTTGGACTTAGCCAGTACTTTGTTGATTGTGGTGCTGTCGATTGGCTTGTATATTCTTCTAGGCAGACGGCTACGCTTTCTTGCCAAGCAAAACCAGGACGCTCTGCCGTCGAGCACTTTCAGGCCACCAGCCGAAGACGTGAAATCTGAAAGTTTGTCAACGTCTGATGCGGCTGAATCGCCTGCTTCTGATAGGGCTCCATCCTGTACAGACTCACCGGAATCCCAAACGGCTGCCTCCGAAGCTGCGCTCAAGAACTCCCTCACGGAGATTCTTCCCTTACCGATTTCTACAGAGGATTTACAAACCATTCAAGGTATCTTTGGCATCGACACGTATTTCCCTACAGAAACCATTCCCTATCAAGACGGGGTGATCGTTCAAGGAAATCTGCGGGGAGATGCCATCAAAGTTCATGCCCAACTGACTGAACAACTGGAAGAAAAGTTACCCGAGCAATACCGCCTTTTTCTAGTTGAGAATACAGATGGCAAACCCATTGTGATCGTCTTGCCTCGACGCAATGATCCCAAAGTGGGTGGGTGGACGCAGAAACTGTTTGCGGTCATTCTGAGTTTAGCTACGGTTACTTCCTGTCTGATCACCGGTGCTTTTTTACTTTCATACAACTTGATTGAGCAGCCTGAGCGATTAACCGAAGCCCTGCCCATTGGTTTGGGACTCGTCGGTGTATTAGTGGCTCATGAAGTGGGCCATTATAGTATTGCCCACCGTTACCAGGTAAAACTAAGCTGGCCGTTTCCCTTTCCTGCCCTGCAAATAGGTTCCTTTGGCGTCTTTAATCGGTTTGAGTCCCTTCTCCCCAGTCGTCAAAGTCTGTTCGATATTGCCTTTGCGGGGCCAGCTGCTGGCGGACTCGTTGCCCTTGGACTTCTGATCGTGGGGTTGATCTTGTCGCCTGCGAACCCAACTTTACCCCTTGATATTTCTTTTCTAAAAGGTTCGATTTTGGTGGGAATGATTGCCCGCCTGTTTTTAGGCGATACCCTTCATGTTGCCAAAGTATTGGTCCATCCATTGGTGGGGGTTGGCTGGATTGGCTTGGTGATTACCGCCCTTAACCTAATGCCTGCTGGCTCTCTGGACGGCGGACGCATTATCCAAGCGATTTATGGGCGTAAGATTGCTCGAACATCGACATGGGTTACTCTGATTTTTCTGGCGATTATTGCTTTAGCCAACCCCATTGCACTGTATTGGGCAATTATTATTCTGTTGCTTCAACGCGACTTAGAGCGTCCTAGCCTCAATGAGTTAGTTGAACCCGACGATACCAGAGCTGTGCTAGGGTTAGTAGCTTTATTTCTAATGGTGGCTATCTTGATGCCACTTTCTCCGGGTTTAGCGATGCGAATGGGTATTGGAATATAAGGCAATGAGGTGGGGGCAGTCTTTATGTTCCCTTGGATAAAATATAGCCAATGGTTCGATTCTCGGATGTGAATGTGGCCTGGGCAATCCGCTGAACATCTGCGGGCGTCACAGCTTCAATCTTCTCTAATTCACTAAAAAGATTGCGCCAATCTCCTGTTTTGACGTCATAATCGGTCAATAACCTTGCCATACCACTGTTGGAATCTAGCGTTCTTAAAAGACTGGCGCGGGCCTGAGTTTTGAGGCGATCCAAATCTTGAACGTCCACCAATTCAGTTTTAAGTTTTTCGAGTTCTGTACTGAGAGACGCAGCGACTTCATCCACGGTATGACCGGGTGCCGTTAGGGCATAGAACAACATAAGATTTGGATATTTGTCGCCCGGGAAACCGCTAAACCCTTGTGCGCTTAAGGCAATCTTGTCAGACTCAACCAAAGACTTATAGAGACGGGACGTGCGACCATCGCTCAACAAACTGGCAATAATGTCATAGACGACGTGGTCAGGATCGCTGATGGCAGGGCGATGATAGCCTTCTAAATACCAGGGCTGGGATTTTAGCTCCAGGGTAACGGATTTTGCTTTTTGCTGTGGGGGTTCGACTTGGGACACTTCAGGGGGGTGCGATCGCACCTTGAAACGCCCAAAATAAGTTTTGGCCAATTTCTTAACTTCTTTAGGATTAACATCCCCTACGATGGCGATGGTCAAATTACTCGGGCCATAATACGTATCAAAGAAATCTTGAACATTTTGCCGAGTTAAATTGCGGAGATCTTGCTCATATCCAATCACCGGCTGCAAGTAAGGATGGACATCAAATGCTTCCCCCAGAAAGACCTCTACCATTTTGCCAATCGGTGAGTTATCGGTTCGCAAGCGGCGTTCTTCCAGAATGACTTCTTTTTCCTTATAAAACTCTCGGAAAACCGGTTCTAAGAAACGCTCAGATTCCAAAGACATCCACAACTCCAGCTTATTGGCTGGCAAGCTATAGAAATAGCGGGTGGCATCAGAGGAGGTGGTGGCATTGAGCCCCACGCCTCCCTGTTGATTAATAATTTGCCCCATCTCATTTTGGGTCACCAAAGCATCCGCTTTTTGGGTCACTTCGGCAAACGTCTGAGATAAGGTTTGAAGGGCCTGCTCATCCTTTTTGGCTTTTGCCGCTTGAATTTGATCAAAGAGTTGATCTTGTTGGTCTAACAGCGGTTGCTCTGATTCATAATCTGTTGTTCCAATTCGCTGGGTTCCTTTAAAGGCCAAATGCTCCAGATAGTGAGCAACCCCCGTTTGACCGACGGGTTCATTGGCCCCTCCCACATCGGCATAGGTATGAAATGCAATCACCGGAGCCTGATGCCGCTCCAGAACAATAAACTTTAGTCCATTCTTTAATTTGAACGTCGTTACCTTTTGCTTGACGCGATCAAGATAGGGTTGGATGGACTGGCTTTTCTCCACTGGAGTAGATCTGACTGTCTCTGCCGAAACCGACGGATGGATCAAACCTAGGCTGGTCATGCAAGCTAACAGCAATAGGATAAGACGTTTAAATCTGGACAACCGCATACTCCTTGTAATGGTGATTGAACTATTGAGTCTTCTCTAAAATGGGGTTCATACCATGACGTTGAATTAGTTGCATTCTATCCCGTGCCTCGCTAACAGAAGAAAAAGAACCCACTTGGAGAACCGAACGCCCTCGATAAGAGGATCGAAATGCGCCAGGGACCAATCCCTTAATTTTGGCTCGTTGGCGAGAACTGGACGTCGACACTACCACTCGATAGCGGGGGCCCAAGGCAATTGAGGACGAAGGTGGAGCTGGCGGGAGACCTGCTCTCAAATTATAAATATCAGAGCCACGATCTGCCCTGCCGATTGGAATTCTGGAGCCAGGAACAGGTAATACCCCAACCCTCGCAGGCACCGTGCGCAAGCTGAGTCGACGTCGAGTGTCTTTGATGACCTCGGGCTTTAAGCCGTTCCGCTTCATCAGTTTAATCATCCGATCAGCCTTAGAACGGTTATCAAACAAACCCACTTGCATCACCGATCGCCCTTGATAAGAGGAGCGAAAAGCATCAGGTACTAAAGCCTTTATCTTAGATTTCTGTTTAGAATTCCGGGGTCTAACAACAATTCGATACAGGGTATTGGGCTGTCGGACAGCAGATTGAAACCGACGCCCGCGATCGGCAGAAGGGACAGGAATATCCACGGAACGGCTAGCAATAGAAGAGGGCGAGACGGCGGACACTTGGGACCGATCGTTTTCAATCACCTCTGGTCTCAAGTCATTCTGTTTCAAGCGCTTGACCATCTCCTTGACTTTTGCCTGGCTGTGAAACAATCCCACTTGCATCACCGATCGCCCTTGATAAGAGGAGCGAAAGGCATCGGGCACTAAAGCTTTGATGCGAGCCTTTTGCCTGCTATCTTGTGGTTCCACCACCACACGATAGCGAAAACTAGAGGGAGATTCTGAGGATGAGGGCAACGGAACAGGAATCTCAACGGCTCTTGCAGGTGAAGCGGCAATAGGAGCTTGACGATCAAACGGTCGTGGGGGCGGCAATCGCCGTCTTGCCAATTGAGGCTGCGACTGATTTGTATTGAGATAAATGTGACCAAGGGTTTTGCCCTTATAGGTCCGCTTGGCAAATTGCCACCCAGGATTGAGATGAACCTTGAGTAAGCCAGCGCCGATGCCCTGGGTTCGGCCAATTTCCATGGGTTGACCTAAACGGCGAGAGTTGGGCATCCCCAACAAGAACAACTCATCTCCTTGGCGTTGCAAAGTCAGGCGATAGTTCAACCCCAAGTCTTTGCCCGCTTGACGAATGGAATAACCATTACTATCTGTACTGCGCCCGCAAATCCCCGTAAAGTCGAAATTCAGTAGTAAGGGTTCTATTTCGGTTGGGCTGGCTCCATGCTCCTTCCAGCACTGTTTGCGACCAGATATTTGTTCCAAAATCAGGAGATTGTAATATCCACCATCACGGGGAACAGCGACAGCCACAAATTTTTCTTGAGAAACGGCTGTTTGCCCAAAGGTAGCTGCAAGTAACGTCTGAGACCGTTCTTGATTTTGGGGAAGATGATGACCTGACGGGGGTTGATGATTGGCTATGGGCGCTGCAACTGCCGTTACGGGTAAAGATATCGCCAAAGGAATAACATATCCGGCAAGTGCCGATAACCGATGCAGAGATAAGTGATACATGGGGATGTCTCCAGCGCCCGATGGATGAAGATGGGTACTCTTTTGAGTATTGTGCCCAAATCTAAGCCAAGAGCTTGATGTAATCCATAGGAAAGTTTGAGTTTTTCAAGATTAACTCAAAGCTAAAGATTTACAGCAGATTTTTCGCTCTCGGTTATAAAACAGAACATTTGCTTATCTGGGGTGGCTTTTCACGCTACATGCAGTATCAGGGCCAACTCCTGCAGAATAATACTCAAAAAAGTTCTATCACCTTCCTGTCGAAACCGCTAGGATGGAAGTTCCCAAGCCATCGTTCCCCAGATTCGACCTGCTAGGGAAACTCGATAGTTTGGAGCGGCGCTTCAGGGTCTAGCTGGGAACTCAATTAGCATTAATGGTCATCGTCTTGAATCCAAGTCTGCTTGGGATCTGGCAACTGTGTCACACTGGGATCCTGGCCTTGTGGAAAGTCTTGACTTTGAATCCAGGTTTGTTTGGGATCTTGAAGGTGTGTTTGGTTCGGATCTTGTAGCTGAGTTGCATTCGGATCTGGGTCTTGAGTCTCACTAGACTCAACAGAGTGAGGAAAATCATCACTTTGAGCCCAGGTTTGTTTGGGATCTTGGAGTTGTGTTGCCGATGGGTCTTGCAGTTGCGTTGGGCTGGGCTCTTGCAGAACCGTTGAACTGGGATCTTGCAGTTGCGTTGGGCTGGGTTCCTGTAGAAAAGTTATGCTCGGATCCTGAAGCTGGGTTTGGCTAGGCTCTTGCAGGACTGTTGAACTGGGATCTTGGAGTTGTGTTGGGTTAGGATCTTGCAGTTGCGTTGGGCTGGGTTCCTGCAGAACAGTCACGCTCGGATCCTGAAGCTGGGTTTGGCTAGGATCTTCTTGCAGGTGTGTGGGGCTGGGATCTTGCAGAACCGTTGTACTAGGGTTCAGATTTGGGTTTGCTCCTAACCCCTCCATCGCAGAAGCAGGATCATCTTGTGACTCTTCAAGATTGGCTGGCGCCATGTCGTGATCATCAAAGCTTTGTAGCTGAGTCGCAGTGGAATCCTGTAGCTGTGTTTTAGGTCCGCTAATTGAGGGCGGTGTATCCTGCAGTTCGGTGTTGGAATTTTGAATACGAGTTTGTGCTTGCAGCTCTTTTGATGTGATATCAAGCCATGCAGGAGATTGAGGTTGAGGCTCTGAGCTTTGAGGTTTATGGATGGATGATGCTGACTCAGCCATCCCCATGGCTGCTGCACCAGCAGTAGGGTCTACCGAGGCCCTTCCCGAAGCATTGGAGAGGGCCTCACCTTGATCTGAGTCGATGGATGCACCCTCAGGCGGGGATTGTATTTCAGTGTTGCTTCCTTGTATTCGGGTGGGCCTGATTTTTTCAGCATAGTTGGGGGCAGGTCTCGGTGCAGTTTTGGGCTTTTTCTTTGCTAACAAGGTTTTGAAAATTCCCCCAATCACCCCCCCAATCACCAAGATCATCAGGCCAATAGGGAGCCACCCAAATCCATTGGCATCTTCAGAAGACCTCGCTGCCGTACCGGAGGAGCTACTGGCAACAGGAGAAGCCTCAGAGCCCCTCGGTTCATTGCTCGTGGTCGGACCAGCAGAATTCTCTGGTGTTTCAGACTGAGGGTTGGTCTTCTCGGCTTTGTTCTGATCGTCGGTGGACGGGGATGTTGACGATTCTGCCTGAGAGGGACTGTCCAAATCGAGATCGCGGAATAGAGTGGGTCTCTCTTTAGCTTGCGCAATCGCTGCTTGCCCTTGCTCAGAAGCAACGTACTCTAGAAACGTTTTAGCTGCAGCAGTAGGGGTGTCTTTATAGATATAGGTAAAGGGCTGAGAAAAAGGATATTGTGGATCATCCGGCAGGGTGTTATACATCGAAACCGGGCGAATCGTATTGGCGTTGTTGATTTGGCTCGCTAACGCATAGCTAATGCCATCTCGGCCAAGGGCATTGCTAAGGGCAGATAAACTGTCTTGATCCAGTTGAACAATTTTGCCACCTGCCTCAAAATCAGCTTGTTGAAATAGAGCATAGGTTTGTAGGGTACTTTGCAGGTTGCTGGCAATGGGACGATGAATAACCCGAATAGGGCCTGGCTGACCGCCAAGCTGTGACCAGTCGGTTATTTCTCCTTTGAATATTTTGACGACTTGGTCAATGGTTAGCCCTGCCGCATAGGGGTTATTTTGACCGATCACAATGGCAATCTTTTCGCGGGTGACGGGCACTTGTACGAACCCTTGAGCTTTTTCGTCGTCTGTCAAAAGACGGCTGATTGCCGCTAATTGGGCGTCATCTGGTTGGAGCTGTAAGGGGGTATTTGGCGGTTGAGCCTGAATCTCGATGGTTGAATTGGGGAATTGGGTTTCGTATTGCTGCTTCAGCGCCTGGTTGATCGGTGCCATTTGCGTCAGATTATCTATGCTGACTGATGTTGGATTTGTGGAGTTTTGGGCAAGACTCGCCGTTCGTTGGGATTCTGCTAGTAGAAGGAGGGAAGACATTCCCAAAGAAACTAACATCGCGAAGGTGGACATAGAACTAGGTCGTTGAGTTTGCATGTACTCAGCCTCCTGCACAATGAGTAGACGTTACCACTTGTTCGCTAATCGCTCATGTTGGATGAGCCGTTTCTTGATCCGCTTCCCAATCAATACATTTCCCCTAGAGTGGGCATGAGAACGCACTATCATGCTAAAACCCGTTCATAGAAATTGGGAAATTATGAAGCAGTTACTCAAAATTCGGTTGAACCTGTGAGTTAGAAACACATGCTTGCATTGTGTAGTCGTGGGTTTGCGAATAGAATGCATCGACTAGCCACCATAACTGTATGCTCACTCTGCAGAAATCACTGATATTTTTAAGGTTTTCTCAAATGATGGAGGGCAATGCTCTGCTTAGGGGGGCTGAGGCATGATCTTTTACTTTGCTCAGAGATTCTCTACTGGTTTCAGGTAGGACGCAGTTCTAGGTAGACTATTCAGGTATAGGGAAGAGTAGGAGTAGGTGGTTGCGGGCTTGCGATCGCAAGCCTGAGGAAAGTCCGGGCTCTCGAAAGACCAGACTTGCTGGGTAACGCCCAGTGCG
>NZ_JANQOP010000081.1 GCF_028285745.1 Acaryochloris sp. IP29b_bin.137
TCATTTTGGCCTAGAAACCCTGGATATTATCGAGAACCAGATTGAGCGCCTAGCCGAAGTCCCCGGTATTGCCAAGAAGCGAGTCAAACTGATTCAGACGGCTTGGGATAGCCAGAAAACCATCAAAGAGGTGATGGTCTTTCTCCAGGGCCATGGTGTCTCCACCACCTATGCCGTCAAAATCTTTAAGCAGTATGGGGACGAAGCCATCGATATCGTTACCCAAAATCCCTACCGGCTGGCAACGGATGTCTATGGCATTGGCTTTATCACTGCCGATCAAATTGCCCGTAGTCTGGGCATCCCTCCCCACTCGGAGTATCGCTATCGTAGTGGCCTCTTACATGTTCTCAGCGAGTCCGCCGATGAAGGGCATTGCTATCTACCTCAACCTGAACTCATCGCTCGGGCCGTAAAGCGATTGGCCCTCCCCGAATATCATCCCAAGCCTGATCAAGTGGAATATCTGATCCATGCCATGATCGCGGACGCTGAGCTGATTGTTGAACAGTTTGAACGGGAGGATGCAACAGAACTGCTGTGCTATGCCCCTCCCTTCTTTCGAGCGGAGTTTCATCTGTCTCGCCGCTTACTCCAATTACTCGCCAATCCCCTGGAAGTCGATCAGGGGCGAGTCCGCCGTTGGCTCGATCGGTTTATGGCTCAAACGGGGGTTCATCTCTCAGAGCAACAGCAGCAGGCCGTAGAGTTGGCTGCTAGCCAGCGAGTCGTGATCCTCACAGGTGGACCGGGAACGGGGAAGACCTTCACCACCCGAACTATTGTCGCCCTCTGGAAAGCGATGGGGAAAGAGATTGTATTGGCGTCTCCAACTGGACGGGCTGCCCAGCGACTGAGCGAAGTAACGGGCCACGAAGCGAAAACCATCCATCGCCTTTTAGAATTTGACCCTAAGACCATGAAGTTTCAGCGGGAGGTAGACCACCCCATTCCTGCTGATGCGGTGGTGATTGATGAAGCATCGATGCTGGATCTGTTTCTCGCCAATTCCCTCATTAAAGCCATAGATACCAATGCTCAACTGTTGCTCGTGGGCGATACGGATCAGCTACCCAGCGTCGGACCCGGAAATGTGCTGCTGGACCTGATTACCGCCCAGCGGATTCCCGTTATGGAACTAACGGAGGTTTTTCGCCAAGCCCAAACCAGCCAAATTATTCAAAATGCTCATCAGATTAACCAAGGCAAGTTCCCCCATCTAGAGTCTGTCAGCCCTGCGCCAAAAACAGATTGTCTCTGGCTTGGGGCACCTGAGCCGGAGCAGGGTCAGCAAGCCATCCAAGAACTGATCAATGACCTGATTCCGCAATTGGGATATGTGGCGGCACGAGATGTACAAGTCCTTTGTCCTATGACCAGAGGAGAGGTGGGGACTCGCAAGCTTAATCAAGTTCTACAAGCATTGATTAATCCGCCCAGTCCAAATAAAGCCGAGTTAACCCGAGGGGGACTCATTCTTAGGGTGGGCGATCGCGTGCTTCAGCAGGTTAATGACTATAATCGCGAGGTCTTTAATGGCGATATGGGGGTGATCGAAGCGATCAATTTGGAAGAGGTGGCCGTGACAGTTCGATATGCTGAGCGGTCTGTTTCTTATGATCTGGCTGACTTAAATGAAATTGGGTTGGCCTGGGCCGTCACGATTCATAAGAGTCAAGGGTCGGAATATCCCGTAGTGATCTTGCCTATGTATATGCAGCATTACATTATGCTGAGCCGCAATCTGCTCTATACGGGATTGACGAGGGCCAAGAAACTGGCGATCTTAGTGGGTCCCAAAAATGCAATCAGCATGGCAATTCGACAGGTCAAGGATAAGCAGCGATATACCTTACTCGATCAGCGGTTAGGGTTTAGGTAGTGATTCAAGTGTAAAGGTATGGGAACAGCTTGTATGAACTAATCTTCTGACTTGAGGAGGGATGCTCGTTTAGGTTGATACCTTGTTCTACCCATCAATTCTTTAACAAGAGGACTTCCGATGTCAGGTCCATCTAAAGCCGGACTGTTTGTTTATTTATGCAAAAGATCTCAATCGTCTTACAGGCTTCTATGCAACGGTCTTAAAAATGTCCACAGTTCATCAGTCTGATGACTTAAGTGTTCTGCAGTCTCCTGATATTCAGCTTATTGTTCATGCCATACCTCAGCATATTGCTGAGGGCATCACAATTTCTTCCCCACCCGAACGACGAGAACAAACCGCCCTCAAGTTTTTCTTTACGGTCCCTAGCCTCTCCGATGCCAGGGAAATTGCTGCAGAACTGGGGGGCGAAGTCTTCACTGAACAATGGAGTGGCCCAGGTTTTCGTGTTTGTAATGCCTGTGACCCAGAAGGAAATATTTTTCAGGTGCGTGAAGAGACCCGTTAACTAGCGAAATAAGCTAATCTTTGATTTATTGCAGAGCTACAATCACTAAGCTGAGGGAGCAGGAATTGAAAAATGGGTGGCTTCAGGAATAGAGACTTCTGAACTAGTGAAGAGATCTACCTCACGGCTGGAAGGATTAGGCAAGGCAGGTGAAGGGCAGTCTCTTCAGATGGATGGGTAGCGCTCAGAGAGGCAAAAAATGCAGCTAAAAGAGCAGTACCAGATGATATATCTGCTCAACCTCTGCAATCCTGGATATTGACAGAAAGTCTCCAAAAAGGATCATAGCTATCGTTAGCACTCCATAGCTTCTATCGACTGGCAGAAAGTTTTGTTCGCCTTGACCTAGAAGGCCATACCTTATCTACTGCTTCTGAAAGCGTTGCGTTGTTTGGGAGGCGGACTGCATTAGCGATTGTTGAGGAACACAACGACTACCTTTGAACCATTGACTTTAGGAAAAGACCTTGAACCTCAGTCCATGAACCTGAGAACCGATGTCTAAAACATTCTGGAAATCATAGGGGAAGATCAGGTCACCTAACAATCAGCTAGTAGTTGCTGCAGAGCAAAAAGAGATCACGAATATATTTGGATGAAGGCTAGATATCCATTGATTTTTTTGAGCAGCATTAGTGATTTAAAGAGAAATCTTGTACAACCTTTTCACTAAAACTCTATAAAATTACATATTTTGTTAATATTTCATGATCTCAATAATCAACGGCCCAATAAAAAAATCGCGACTATTTGCCCCCAACTTTAGAATGCGTTGCAATAAATCGCTTTAATGATCGCCAGTTGTTTGTAAATAAATATTAAATACAATTTGAGTCTATGCTTTTTAATAAATCAACTTTTAACAGTTTAAAGAACAAAATATTTCATTACTGTTACTATTTTAGTAATAAAAAGAATCAACATTAAAAGGCGCATATCGTCGTAAATGAGGAAATTCATAAATCATGAAACATAAAAGATGAAAATCTTTAAATCATTAAGAAACAAACTTTTCTCATTGTCTTCATAAATTCCAAACTTATTTTGAGCCATAGGTGTCAGATCGACTTTCCCCTGCACCTATGTTTTCAGGACCTTAATTACAAATTCCTATCTCTATATAGCTTACAGGCATATCCATAGATTTACTATGTGTCTCCGGAGCAATAGAGCTATTTCCTATTAAAAATATTCTCACATCAGTATTTTTTGTGTGAGGATATCTGCCATTTTCTTGCTTTACACATGCAGCGAATGGCTAATTTTTACTTCCTTTCTTTACTCTAAAAGATGGCAGAACCTATCTTTGGCTCGTCATTCTTGTTGAGTTAGTCAGGAAGAAATTCTTATAGATGTTGAGAAATTTTGGGAAAAATTTATGTCAGCAAGTGTCAATCAATCTGAATATCCTTGGTATCAAGGCAATAGCCGTTTGGTAGATACCTCTGTGCAAGGGAAATGGCTCGCTGCCCATATCTTGCAAATCGCCCTTATTATGTTTTGGGTTGGATTTAATACGTTTTCAGAGAATCAAGCCTTTGACCCGAGTCTACCCATGTATGACCAAGGTCTTGTTTTAATCCCTCACCTAGCAGCAGAAGGCTTTGGAATTGGGCCAGGCGGGGTCGTTACAAATACGTTCGTTTACACTCAGATTGGTGCCATTCACATGGTTGCCAGCCTGGTACTTTTCTTTGGTGCCTATTTCCATTCAAAAATTGGCCCCTCTGATTTAACAGAGGGTGGACGAGGCACTACTGAGAGATTTGCTTTTCAATGGGATGATCCTAAGCAACTGGGATACATTTTAGGAAACCATCTTCTCTTTATCGGTTTTGCATCGTTGATCTTTGTTGCTTGGATGAAGTTTCACGGTATTTACGATCCAAGTGTCGGAGAAGTAACGAAGGTTGCAGCTCCCGGTTCTACGATCGGAAATGTATTCAAATATGGTTGGTCAACTCCAGGCTTTAACCCATTCTTTGTAGATAATGTCGACGATCTTGCTTCAGGCCATCTTTTTATTGGACTGTTTGATATTGCAGGAGGTATTTGGCACATTAATGTAGCTCCCTTCAAATGGGAACAAGATCTAGGATCTCGAATTAAAATTTACACACCTGATGGACTCATTGGAACCTCTTTAGGTGGAGTCGCCATCATGGGATTTATTTCAGCTTATTTCTGTGCCGTTAATACCTTTGTGTATCCAGTTGAGTTTTATGGACCCGCTTTGGAAGTTAAGTTTGGTATTGCTCCTTACTTCAAGGACACCGCTGACTTAGCTGATGGTTTCTATACATCACGTGCTTGGTTAGCAAACATTACTTATTACTTAGCCTTCTATTGTTTGCAAGGACATCTATTCCATTGTCTAAGAGCAATGGGATTCAAGTTCGAAAAAATCCCTGCTACAATCGCTGCTGACACCAGTGGCAACGCAATCACATAAAACCTAAGGAACCCCAACCACTCTTTTTTTTAGGGTGGTTGGGAAGAGTCTTCTCCCTTTTTCTTGATCAATTATTTACAGCAAAAAAGAATACATTGATCAGTAAAAATGGCAATAAATAAACAATGCATCAATTATATTTTCTTTCAATATTAATTAAATAAAGCCTCACTCTGATCAATATTTTTCAGGCCAAAAGCAAGGCTTTTCCTTGATGCAGAAAATTATTATAATTTAATTATTTCTCTTAGCTTAAAAATATCAAAATCAATAAATATATATTACCTGCTTATCTATCGTCATAGATCCAAGCATCTTGAAGGTTATCGAGCCATTTTAGTGAACAACCTAAAGCTTCATACAAAAGGACTTAAGAGATATGTTGAGCAAAAAGTCTGAGGATCAAGAATACAATTTAGTATCCTACATTTTATCTATGGGAATTGGCTCTATTGTTTATTTAGCCACTCACTACTCAGTCAAAAGCAACTTCATTATTATTTCGAGCCTTAACGCCATACCCTTTTACTTATTACTCTCCTACGGCATAGTCCTAACTCTTGCTGGATTATTGATAACAAAGTTGGATATAGTATCCCCAAAAAATTGGTTGACTCTACAGGAACGGTTATGGATTATCTTTGGTGGTGCAATTGCAACTTTGTTGCTTTTATCAGCAATCTAGAGGCAAGACATTGAAATGATCACTAAGAGGCTACTTATAAAGTAATTCTGGAGAGAAGATCCTCGGCTTCAAGCTTTAGGTTCAAAGTATTGAACTGAGCTGAAGCGATGTCTGCTAACCCCTACGCCACCGATCTCACCGTTCCAGAATTGGGCATACTGGCCCCATTAATCCCTGAAGCTAAGCCTGGTGGTCATCCTCGCATCGTCGATATGAGGGCGATCTGTAACGCTATCTATTACCAGCTCAAAACAGGGTGTCCGTGGCATCTCCTAACTCATAATTTTCCACCTAGTTCAACGGTGTACGCCTACTTCAATAAATGGCGACGTCAAGGTCATTGGTAGTGTATGAACCATACCTTGCGTGAGCGCCTACGTCAGAGCAAATCTCCTCACCCCAGTGCGTTAGCAACCGATAGTCAATCCGTCAAAACGGCGGATAAAAGGGGGAGGTCTACGGCTTTGATGGCGGTAAACGAGTCAAAGGGTACAGACGTCATGTGCTAGTTGATAGATTGGGTTTGCTCTTAAAGGTCGTGGTTACCGCCGCCAACTCGAGTGAGCGATTAGCCAGCGCTTATGCCCTCATGGAATTACGGGATGAGTATCGACAGTGCCTCCGGCGAGTCCAAGTGTTACGGATGGATGGGGGCTATAGTGGGGATAAGTTTGCTTTAGCCGTTTGGTTAATGATTCAAGCCCGTGTTGAGGTTATTCAACACGATGGACCAGAGTTTGAGATTTTACCCAAACGGTGGGTGGTAGAGCTTACGTTGGGATGGCCCAATTGGTATCGTCGTTTGAGCAAAGATTATGAGCTCTCAGATGTCAATTAGATAGGCCAACTTTTTTGGGTTTTGTCTTCATACTTTTAAACGCGCTTCGCGAGTCGATTTGGATCTATGCAATACCATCT
>NZ_JANQOP010000019.1 GCF_028285745.1 Acaryochloris sp. IP29b_bin.137
CAAGTCTCAAAGGCCGGAATTTTGGCAGATGTAAAACGTCGACGCCATTTTGAGACCCCGTTAGAGAAAAAGAAGCGTAAGCGGATTGCTACTCGTCGCAAGCGTCGTTTTCGCTAGGGCATGATGTCGATTGCAGTCTTGTTGCCGTTTTTCTGACTTCAAACAGCAACCCAAAAAAGCAAGCAAACCTTCTTCTGAGCCACTGCCTTTACAAACCGGGGCAGTGGCTTATTGTGGTGGTGGTGAACGTCCATGAGTAGCTGGATTATTACCTTCAGGCAATCGGTTCATAGTATGATTTGCCAGCATTTAATTGTAGAATTAGAAGCCAGCAGATCGCCTCTGGCTGTTAAGGAGAGAGCAAAACATTATGGCCCGCATGTATTACGACGCCGATGCCAATCTAGATTTATTGGCAAATAAAACCGTTGCCATTATTGGCTACGGTTCCCAAGGACATGCTCACGCCCTCAATCTCAAAGATAGCGGAGTCCAAGTGATTGTGGGTTTGTATGAGGGCAGTCAGTCAGCAGCCAAAGCGCAACAGGCAGGGTTAACAGTTAAATCCGTTGCCGATGCTGCGCAAGCGGCCGATCTGATTATGATTTTGCTCCCTGATGAGGTTCAAAAAACGGTTTACACCCAGGACATTCAACCTCACCTCAGCGCCAACAAAGTGTTGGCCTTTGCCCATGGCTTTAATATCCATTTTGCTCAAGTGGTCCCCCCTAGCGATGTCGATGTAGTGATGGTGGCCCCGAAAGGTCCAGGCCATCTTGTTCGACGAACCTATACCCAAGGGCAAGGCGTCCCCTGCCTGTTTGCCGTGTACCAAGATGCCTCAGGCCAAGCGCGAGATCGGGCCATGGCCTACGCTAAAGGGATTGGTGGAACTCGGGCGGGAATTCTGGAAACAACGTTCCGGGAGGAAACTGAGACCGATCTATTTGGTGAACAAGCAGTTCTCTGTGGCGGGTTGACAGCTTTGATCAAAGCTGGGTTTGAAACCTTAGTCGAAGCTGGGTATCAACCGGAGTTGGCCTATTTCGAATGTATGCATGAAGTGAAGCTGATTGTGGATCTAATTGTGGAAGGGGGATTGGCCAAGATGCGGGATAGTATTTCCAATACTGCTGAGTATGGGGACTATACCCGTGGACCTCGCATTGTTGATGATAGGACCAAGGCTGAAATGCGCCGGGTTCTGCATGAAATTCAAACCGGCCAGTTCGCCAAAGAATTTGTACTAGAAAATATGTCCGGGAAAGCAGGATTTACGGCGACTCGCCGTCGCGAAGCCGAACATGCCATTGAAGAGGTGGGCAAGGACTTACGAGCTATGTTTAGCTGGACCGATAAATCATAGATCACAGACTATATGCATACCCAACGTGCGGTTGGTTTTTTAGTCTACCTAGCAATTTGAAATTGACTTAGTATGCCCAACTGGGATTATGAACGTTAGCACACCAATTTTCGACAGCTGATGTTTGCCAAGGAGAAGATTGGGTTTTGCGTTGCCGTTGGTATAAATAGGCGATCAATTCTGATCGAATCTCAGAATACTTCTCTAATGTGGCGAGTAACTTTGACTGATGTAAAACCAAGCATTGGCTAGTTTGAACAGCTGTAATTGAAGCAGAAGCGGGTTGGTTATCAAACAGGGCAATGTCACCGAAATGGGCACCTCGGGACAATTCGGCCATCTTGATGTCCCCAACATGAATCTTGACTTTCCCAGCAATCATAAAAAAGATCAGTTGGTCTCGATCGCCTCGATGCAAGACGACTTCGTTTTCTGCAAAGGTCTGCTCTTCCATCTCCGCTGCCAAGTCTTCTAGGAATGCCTCATGTTCTATCCCTTTGAAGAAATTCGTTTTTTTAAGAAACGCTAGGCGGTTTAACGATACTGGAGCAATTTGGGAAACCATACTAATCAGGTAATGAATGAAAGATTTCTATGGTTACCAGTATCTGCGTTCAGCAATTGCCTATCGACCGTATAACTACTGATTCATTCCGTTTTATTTTGACTGACCTATCGGTATCAGTAGGAAGCCAGGGTTAGATATGGCTTCAGCAGATCGTAAATTGTTTGCTCAAGGATTTATTCTGAACAACACCGCCTATCTATCAAAAAGAATGGGCGGTTAAGGATGCTTCGCTAATCAACAGAAACTATCTTCACAACCGTAAGAATACGGAAGTTAAGTGTAGTTCTTCTTCTACCGATTCAATCCAATGTCTTTTTTTGATCGATCAAATACAATAGCAATAAGGCGAACAACCATCTGAGAACCCTCAGCTTCCATATGTCACCAAAGCGGCGCTCTAGACGCAAACGATTGATTCAGCAGTCCAGGCTAACGCGCTCCAATAAGCCTCGATGCGTAGTCTGCGAAGAACCCTTCGATTCTCCAACCCTTAGCGTCCGTTTCGGCAAGGGTCGGGCTCATCTTCTATGTGCGGGTTTGGCTCGGATTGGGTTAAAGGGGTTAGCTCGTACGTCTGGTCGATGGTAGTTTAGCGCTCCAGGTATAGGCAACTAATTATGAACTTTCCCGGGAATATGATGTTTTCAGAGTTCGATTGTCTATCCTAAAAACAACTATTGAGGAGTAGTGTAACGTATTGTACCCAGTGCCTGTGCGTAGTTCATCCATTTTGATGCGTTGGAGTTAGTCTCAGCTAACTCGATCAGAGTGTCAGGTTAACCCTTGCCATCCCTACAATTCCATCTTTGATATGACTCCATTATTCAAACGTCCCAACACCATTCAACGCAACACTGTATGGAGCAGTTTACTATTTTCAGTTTCAACTTTTATCGTTCTACAGCCTTGTTTCACTCAACCTGCTGCAGCTAGACTTCAAGATAGCCCAAAAGTGATACTGGACGAAGCTTGGCAGTTGGTCAACCGCCATTACGTCGATGGCACGTTTAACCACAAGGACTGGAAAGCCACCCGTCAGGAATTGTTAAGCAAACGGTATGTTTCTACGCAGCATGCCTATACAGCTCTCCGAAAAGCCTTAGCTGAACTCAATGACCCCTATACGAGGTTTATGTCTCCTGATGAGTTTAAAGCCCTCACGACCCAGACTTCAGGTCAACTCTCAGGAATTGGTATTCGGCTAGAACAAAGCGAATCAACTAACGCTGTTACGATTATCAAGCTTTTACCTAATGCGCCTGCTTTGAAAGCAGGCTTAAAGGTGGGCGATCGCATTTTGGCGATTGACGGTAAGAAAACAGATGATATGGATCTCAAGGCTATCTCCAGCCTTATCCGTGGTGAAATTGATACCACCGTTCAATTACGGATTGGCCGAGCCGGACGAGCTCCATTTGATATGGATATTATGCGGGACGTGATTGAGCTGCCTACTGTTCATACAAAGATCAAGCAAGAAGGAGCCAACCGTATTGGCTACATCCGTTTAGTCGAGTTCAGTGCCCATGCGTCTGAACAAATGAAAACGGCCATCAAAGATCTTGAAGCGCAAAAGGTTGATGGGTTTGTCCTCGATCTAAGAGGAAATCCTGGAGGATTATTAAATGCCAGCATCGAAATTGCTGAAATGTGGCTCAATAAAGGGTTTATCGTCCATACCGTAGATCGCAAAGGTAAACAGGATGATGTTATCGCTCATCCTACCGCTTTGACCCAACGTCCACTGGTTGTGTTGGTAGATAGAGACTCTGCCAGTTCCAGTGAAATTCTGACGGGTGCCCTGCAGGATAATCAACGGGCAATCGTCATTGGCACCTCCACATTTGGCAAAGCCTTGGTACAGTCTGTTCACAAGCTGTCGGATGGCTCAGGAATTGCCATTACTGTGGCACAATACTTTACCCCCAAAGGGACAGATATCAACCACAAAGGCATTACCCCTGACATCTCTGTCAAATTAACCCCCGAACAATCACAAACCCTCTACTCCGATCCAAGTTTTTTAGCGACGTTTAACGACCCGCAATATATGCAAGCCATCCGAAGTTTGCAACAATCTATTCACTCGCATCAACGCCCCAAGCAACCGTCTGCACAGCAAACCCAGCCCCGAGCCACATCAGAAACAGCCAAACGCCTGAACTAACCACCTTGTGATCGCCCTAACCAAACCATAAACGGTGAGTCTGTGCACTAGCTATTACAGTGACTGTGCTCTTCAGAAAGTATATTTATTTAGTCATTGGACTGCCGTTCAAACGGCAGTCCAAGGCTTCAACGATGCTGAAATAGGCTGAGGGAAAGGACATAAATATACCCAATTAAAAAGAGCAGTAGAAATGGCAAGGATAGATAATGGGCATTTAACAGGGCGACCATTATGGTCAAAAATAAATAGACGGTCATTGAAAGTTCCAAATAGGGAACTAGGTTCTTAGCTGCTCGGTATTTTTTGGTCTTCCAATTTTCTTCATTGCGAGTAACGCCATGCTTAGGGGTTCGCACAAAATCTCGACCCACCCGAAAAAGACCATCGCAAACGGCCAAGGATTGATTAATACTGAGACCAATCCCCACACTCATTAATAGGAAAAGACTAGAGGCCAGCTTCCAGGGGGATTGCTTGCCTCGCTGATCTTCCTGGGCAACAACGTAGAAGGCGACTAAACTGAGCGTTGTAATCAGAAAAAGCGGTAAATGGATAGCAAGACCATAGCGCCACCCAGTATGGGCTAGAAAGAGCTGATACGGCAAAGATAGGATCAACAGAAAGAGTAATAACAGGTAATTAAAGTTATTGGTGAGATGGAAAAAAGCCTCCCATTTAACATGCCAGGGGGCCTGAGAGGTCAGAATCGGCATCAGCAATTTTTTGGCAACTTGGCTTGCTCCTTTAGCCCATCGAAATTGCTGAGATTTGAAAGAATTCATCTCCATTGGCAACTCAGCAGGCACCACAATATTGGGTAAATACAAACATTCCCAGCCTTTAAGCTGAGCCCGGTAGGATAGGTCTAAATCTTCTGTAACTGTCGTGTGTTGCCACCCCCCAGCGTCTTCGATGGCTTGAATCCGCCAGATGCCAGCGGTGCCGTTAAAGTTAAAAAAGCAGCCCGAGCGATTGCGAGAAGTCTGTTCTGTGACGAAGTGCCCATCTAGCATCAGGGCCTGAATTTCCGTGAGGATGGAATAATGCCGATTAATATGCCCCCACCGGGCTTGGATCATCCCAATTTTGGGATTGGTAAAGTAATGCACCATATTGATAAGAGTGTCGGGCGGTGGGACAAAATCAGCATCAAAGATCATCACCAATTCGCCTGTTGCGGACTCTAGTCCGTAGGCCAGGGCACCCGCTTTATATCCTTTGCGATCGCAGCGATGAATATAGGCAATATTGAGCTGACGCTGCTTGAGTTCTCGCACCTTGGCTCGACAAATCTCCCGCGTTTCATCCGTCGAGTCATCTAGAACCTGGATTTGCAATTTATCAACGGGATATTGCAAAGCGGCAACAGCCTCTAGAAGCCGATCCACCACATACATCTCATTAAATAAAGGAAGCTGGATTGTCACCTGCGGCAGTTCAGCTTCGGAGAACGGGTGGAGGGGCTGAATCTCTCGACGACGATGCAGGTAGTAGCGCCAAATAATCGAAATTTTGTGGAAGCTATATATGGCAATCAGCGTCAAAATACCGAGGTATAGCTCAGGAATAGCCCCTGAAAAGCGATCAATGAAACTAGTGACCATATAACGCTGATCGTGAATTGAATATACTCAGAATTCGCAAAAATCCTGGCCTCCTGCCCTAGACAAGTACGTAGAGGACTGTATTCTATCCCGCCCAGACTAGAGCCAGCTTAATTCAATCTGAGAAGATAATTAGTTTCTGCCCTCAGGCGATCCTCTCAGAAAAGGCAAGCTTACTGATGTCGGAAAGACGGCTATAAACTGAAGCCTGATTGAATCGGTGCGAGTTTCATTTAATCAGTACAATCTCAAGACTTTTGATTCATTGCTGATCAAGAAACAAGTTTTCAGGAGGATAAGATTACCCGGGCTATCGCCTGGGTCAGCGTGGTGATTTGGGTTCCTAAAAAAGAGGTTTTAAAGTCAACCGTTGCTAATCATCTTCAATCTCTAAGAATCGGTCTTGGGCGATGGCAACCCAGAGTTGCTGGGCTCGCTTACCTTGAAGATCGACATTTCGATACATCGGTAAATCATCCACCAATTTATCTTCTACTCGTCGATAAAATCGGCGTCTATTGACCTTCTTTCGGCGCAATTGTTGGTCCAAACGCTGGCGATCGCGCAGTTGGTATTGGCCGATGCGATCGCGCACTTCAGGATTGAGTTTACCCATTGCTTCTAAAACCTGAAAACCCACTTCATCCCACTGTTCTCGTAAAGGGGCATCCACTTCACTCCGGGTCAAGGCCCGACCTTGATAGTTAGGATATTCCAAGAAAAAAGCTTCGTTGGTGACCTGGTTAAAGTAGCGGGAAGAAACCCCTAGGGCATCAATCCGTTCAAACAAGCGGGCTTTACGAGACCGCTCCTCTCGGGATAAGGAGGGTGGTTCTTGCGGTTGAGCGGGTTCTTCCGAGCGGGAGACAGGGGTGACATTACTGGTCTCGCTCCGCTCACGGATGGCCCAAATTACACCGCCTAACAGAGTTGCGATCGCACCCAGTATCAGGACCTGCTTCAGCAAGGTTATGGTCCAAGCCTGAACTTTATTGCCCACCTGGGTGACGACCCCTGGCTCTTTGACCACGGGTTCAGCAACAACCGTATGCTGGGTTACTTCAGCCTTGAATTCTGCAATATCTGTTGGGGGCGGTGGCGGAAAATCGGGGTTTGCCTGGTTTAAGGTTGGCGGAATCGGCAAGGGGCGCCCTAGACCTGGAGAAACAGTGGCCAAATGGCTGAGCTGTTCCAAATCTCTCAGGGCTCTTTGGGCAGAGGGGTAGCGGGCATTGGCTTGAGCCGCAACCATGGTCTCTAAAACTCGGGCCAATTCCTCATCCACGCCAATCTGTCGCCATTGAAAGGTCCGGGTATTGGCATCATAAAATTCTTGGGGGTCTTTTCCCATCAGCATCACTAAGGCCGTCACCCCTAGGGCATAGAGATCGCTGTGCTCATAGACTTTTCCCAACCGAATCTGCTCCTCTGGAGCATATCCTGGCTTACCCAAAATGGTGGCTTCACCGAACTTGCGATCGGGGTTATCTGGATCGACAAACTTACCAAAACTGGCCGTAATTTGTTTGACACCGCCAAAGTCAATCAGGATGGGCAACCCATCGCTTTGCCGCTGGATCAGGTTGTCAGGGGAAATGTCTCGATGGATTAACCCTTGCCGATGGATATAGTCCAGAACCGGCAATAGCTGAGTAAGAAAGGTATAAACTTCTGACTCTGTATAGGTTTGCCCCTCCTTGACTCGCTGACGCAGCAACGCCTGGTAGGTGGCCCCTTCCACATAATCTTGAACCAGACACAGGGACCGATCCTGCGGCCCCATAAACCACTCCCGAAACTGGGGAATTTGGGGATGATCCAGCTTATATAAAACCGCCGCTTCCCGAACAAATAGCTCTTTGGCCTTGGTGAGTAAGATTTCACTGCTTTCACTGGCCGGGGCAAATTCTTTGAGCACACACCGCTCATTAAACCGATGGATATCTTCAACCAAATAAGTACAGCCAAAGCCGCCTTGCCCAAGTTCCCGCACAATGCGATAGCGATTGGCAATGGTTGTGGCTGGGGGGTGATACTGCTGCGTTGGCATTCAGATGCTCTCCACATCGGCAGACTGAAACAGAGCGAGGGTTAGGAACACGTCACAAGAAGTATGATTGTGGGTTGAGGTTCAGGGCCAAGTTGAGTTATTGGCATCTTAGCAAACCCACTGTTGGGAATTTTAGCGGGTGTGACGCTACTCGGTTCTTTACAAAGGCTAACAAACGTATTCGGAAGCTGGCGTTATTCCAATCACTGCATCTCTGTTGGCTCTATCACAGTCTCCGTCATCACTCTAGACGTTCCCAGGCACCCTAAAAGTTCCCATTTTCGACTGTTTTGGGGGCAGGAGCTGAGCACAAAGATGCTAAATTAGCATCCCTCGTATACCATGTAGCCAACAGAAAGCGGGTTGTGGGCAGTATGGTTCGAGGGCAACGCAAACAGGCCACCCATGTGATTGGTACGGTCAAAGGGCCTGGCGATAGCGGTAATCAATATGTGTTTATCACCGCCGACACCCAACATATTAAAATTGGTGAGTTTGTCTCCTATCGCCTCACCCATACCGATAATATCCCCGTCGAAATTTTAGGAAAGATTTCGGCCTGCACCCTGGTGGATCATCTACCCGATCGCATTTTTGCCGATACAGAAATTGACCCGAGTGCCATTGCATCCCTCGTTGGGTTTAAGTATTCCAGTCCTGAAATCTATGAAGTCGCGGTGGATGTAATTGGCTACTTCCATCCCAATCTCGGGTTTATGAACCCGCGTCAGCCCCCCGAACCGGGGGCGAAAGTGTATCGGGCTGATGATCCGACCCTACGACGGATTCTAAATAAGCGCCAAGCTGGCGACGTGGGCTCAGCCACGATTGGATCGTTACTGCTGCGCGATCTCGATGCAGTCCCCATTAGCCTCGATGTTAAAGCTTTGGTCAGTACTCATATGGCCATTTTGGCGGGGACAGGCTCCGGTAAGTCTTACACCGCTGGCGTCCTCATCGAAGAGCTTCTGCGTCCCTACAATCGTGCTGCCGTCCTTATTTTTGACCCCCACGGTGAATATGGCACCCTCGAAGCAATGCGTGGCCATCCCGCCTTTAGCAGTGAAGATGGCTATGCCCCCCAGGTCCAAATCCTAACGCCAGAGCAGATCACTATTCGGATTTCTTCCCTCAACTATGCCGATATTAAGATGTTGCTGCCGGAGATGAGTGAGCGCCAGCAAGCCATTCTCAATAAAGCCTTTAACAATCTCCAAGCCCGAAAGCGGAAAAATGCCCGATGGGATATCAATGACTTGATTTATGAGGTCAACGAAGCCGATATTGTTCAAGATAAAAATGGCAACGACCAGCCCGGTTCCTCTGCCCAAGCTCTGGAATGGAAATTAGAAAAACTCGCTAACTCTCCCTATTTCCATGCTTTTGAGCATCTCACCCCTCAAGACTTATTTGAACCGGGGCAGGTCACCGTTCTACAAATGAACGAGATCAGCCAAGAAGAACAGCAGGTCATTTGTGCAGCCATCCTCCGCCAAGCCAACCAAGCTCGCATGAATACCCTGAAAGAGAAGATCACGGCAGAAGATGAAAATTATTTACCCTATCCCGTCTTTATCCTGCTAGAAGAAGCCCACCGTTTTGCTCCTGCCCATGAGCCTTCCCGCTGCAAAGCTGTGATCCGCACCATCCTCAGTGAAGGCCGCAAATTTGGCCTAGGGGTGGGGCTGATTACCCAACGTCCCGGCAAACTGGATTCAGATGTATTGTCGCAATGCATGAGCCAATTCATCATGCGGATCGTTAACCCGGTAGATCAAGACAGCCTCAAATATGGTGTCGAAGCGGCTGGCCGAGATTTATTGAAGGAATTACCCGCCTTAACCAAAGGCCAAGTGATTATCTCAGGTATGTGTGTCAATACTCCCGTTTTGTGCCAAGTCCGCCAACGCTTAACGGCCCACGGTGGGGAAACATTGGATGCGCCTTCCCTTTGGCAAGCCCATTTTCAATCCCATCGTTTACGGGAACGGGCGGCAGCCAGTGCGCCATTAGCTGGACGACGACAAGCAGCAACCGTGCGCGGGGTTTCGATTGACTAGCCTTGCTAGGGATGACGCCTAGCGGCCCTATATTTTCTAATCTCGTAACGTCGATTGCTGATCAGGCTCGTTTATTGGGGAAACAGCCCTTTACTTCGCCTTAGCGCGCAGATTCTTCACCTTGACTTGTTGCCACCAGTCTTGCAATTCCTGGGGTTCAATATTTCGGCCATCGACTTCCACCATAAATCGCTTGTCAACGAGAAGACTGAGCTTGCCTTTCTTGGAAGCATTCTGATATTCTTCCCGTCCAAAGGCATCACCAATCTTCAGCCCTTTGCTGTAGCCTTCTGTTGATTCTTGACTAAATCGGGCACTGATGACAAAAGGAGCGTAAAGTTGCCGATGATGAGCCCAGTCAAACAGCTGTACCTTAATGGTTTTATCCCCTTGCTTGTAGGTTTGACTCGCTTGGCTGATCGTAAATTCACCAAAGTTACTGGATTGGCCCTTCGCATCAGCCGCCTCCCAGCCCGAGGGCTGATCGGGCAACGCAGAGATTAAGTCGTTGTAACTGAGCGGATCAACGGGTTTGAGATTCTTCAGCTCCGCTTCAATTTCCTTGAGATCTTTTTCTAGCTTAGAGATCTGATCAATTCCTTTGAGTGGATTCTGATCGATATCCACGCCTTCAACCACATCTGGCAACTTAGGTACACCACCACAAGATGACAACAACAGGACAGATGCTGAGAGGAGTAAAGAGATTCTCAAGCAAACTCTTTTCGAGAACTCTTCGTAAAAGATTCGATCAGGATTATCACTCATTAATCTTGAAGCCTATCATTCAAGCGAGAATTAGAATCAGCAAAGGTCGTGTCCAGCTGCCGAAGGTCGTGAACATTAGTTACCTATTGCTGTTCTAACTACAGGATGCCCTAGGCGTCGATAAATCTATCGCAGCATATTTCTGACTTAACGCTTCGATATCAATGGCCTCATAGCTTTCAAAAGGCTGATGGATCCAAGGGTTCTCTGCTAAATACTTCACAAAAAAATGGGGTTCTATTTTCGAGCAAGCTTTGTACCACAATACAGCCGTACGAATGTCCTCAATGTCTGGGCCGTAGCGCTGTTTGAGCCAAATTAAGGTCTGTTCAAGGGTAATACCAGAATCCACCAAATCATCAACCAGCAAGATACGGTTACCTAAATGAGTGGTGAAGGTCATTTCTTGGCTAGCGGTCCACTGATGACGCTCTTGCCCGTTAGTCCCACCATAGGAAGAAGTTGCGAGTATCGCTAAGGGTTGTTGGTAAATGCGGGAAAGCACATCTCCAACCCGAAGTCCTCCCCGCGCCAGACAGATAATCTGATTGAATTGCCAGCCTGACTGATAAATCAGAGCAGCGAGTTGTTCAATTTGCTGATGATACTCTGACCATGATACGTAGAGATCCGCCATGCTTTGCCGTTTGTTGTGCTATTGACTCAATGGGTTTATGCTACCCCGTTCATTTACATTACTAAGGAAATGAACGGGAGGATTGAAATGTTTGAGCCCGACTGGGCAGTTGTCATGGACAAGCAATTTTCATTAGGCTAATGGTGTTTGAGCTTTGTTGTGGGAGTACAACCTGTTATGAATCCTGAGATGGTAACCGAATTTCTGAAAAAGGGCTTCCATGTGACTTTAGGGGCCACAACATCTGTGGTGGAATCGATTCAAGACGCTCAAAAGCGTGAGGAAAACTTATCCCAGCTCAATCTTGGGTTTGATCAATTATCCCAAATCTGGGCCGACAAAGGAGAAGTAACTGAGACAGAAGCTCGAAAAATGATTGATAGTATGGCTTCTCAGTATGGGGTTAATGTCAATTCTATGCCTTCTGGTCCTTCCGCTCCGTCTTCGGCAACTTCCCCTTCTATTGATCCGTCTCTACAGCAAGAACTTAAAACCCTAACAAATCAGCTAGCCAATATTCGTTTGGAGTTAACGCAGATGGGTGATCAAGAGACGCAGGGATAGTGTTTTTAACACAGATTGCCTAAGTGGTCATTCCTCAAACTCTCCAGAACTTTGGCAGAGGGTTTTGTGGAGGCCTACCCTATGTTACGACTTACCGCTTATCCGGTTGGGTTATGGAGAACGAGTTTAGCAGCCACTCTAGTGTGCTGCAGTATCGTGCAGAATCCTGCTCAATCTATCCAGTTGGCCGATGGAACGACTTATTTTGCTAATGTTCCTCGATTAGAAAATGCCCGAACAACCTTTAACAGTGCTCGGGTTTTTGGAGCAACCTACTACTTTACCTTGCATATTCCTGAGGATGCGGGTGAGCCGCTTCAGCGAGTTATGTTTAGACAACAAGAAGGGGTAGATTGGGTGCAGTTTAATCTTAAACGGACCAAAGCCTATGCAGATAAGGAGCGAAAACAACCGATTGAAATTGCGGAAGTAATTGCTGGAGAAGGGGGAGCGATCTCGCTCTATTTCGATCCACCAATATCACCTGGAGAAACGGTTGTTGTTGGGCTGCGGCCTTATCGGAACCCCAGCTCAAGCGGAGTTTACTTATTCGGCGTAACGGCTTTTCCGCGTGGAGAAAGGGCTCACGGTCAATTTTTGGGGTATGGCCGTTTACATTTTTACGACCATATCTGGCACCCTTTGCGATGGGGCCACTAAACCCATTACCAAGGCCTTCTCAGTACATTTAAAACATATAACCCCTGCAAAACAGCAGGGGCTTCTTTGACTATAGAAAGCTCTGTATATAAACCTATGTTAAGCAATGATTCGTGAAATGGCTGTAGCTTAGGCAACAACTTTTACAAAAATTCTCAATTTATTTTTTTCAAAATAAATTGAGAATTTTTGTAAAAGTTATCATGTGGTATGGAGCAGTTGGGTATGCTTTACCTGGTTTTTAAGACCATCGCTAATCCCCCCAAGACTTATTCAACTATGGGCTAAATCGTGCCTCTAAATAATCCTTGAGGGCGAATAAGGAGCACTAACACCATTGCTAACAGCGCGATCGCAAGTTTGTATTCCGTAGGTAGCCAGTAAGTGCTCACTTCTTGGGCGATACCAATTACCATTGCCCCTGCGATCGCACCGTAGGGATTCCCAATTCCCCCTAACACCACTGAGGCAAACATGGGCAAAATCAGAAACCAGCCCATATTTGGCCGCACTGCCGTAATCAGGCCATACATGCCCCCACTTAAAGCCGTTAGTCCCCCAGCCAGGACCCAGGTCCATAGCACCACCCGGTTCACATCAATGCCTGAAACGCTAGCAAGGTCAATATCGTCAGCCACGGCTCGCATCGCCTTGCCAATTTTGGTGTATTGCAATAGGCAATGCAGTCCGACCACTGCCAGAATCGCCAGACCAATGACGATCAAACGGTAATAGGGAATTTTGACCACGCCTAAGATTTCAGCAGCTTTGGCAACAGGCAAGTCATAGCTTTTGTTACCCCCTCCCCAGATGAAAATAATGCCGTTACGGATAAATAGGGCTAGGCCAATCGAAATAATGATTAGCGTTGTGGATGTGGCTCTGCGATCGCGCATCTTGGCCCAGATCAAAAATTCGCAAATCAAGAACCCACCAATCGTGACAATGGTGGCTAACAGAATCGAGATCCAAATATTGGCTTGGGCAAACAGACGATCTAACCAGTCGACCCCAAATACGACACGATTTAATACTTGCGTATTAAACAGAAAGGTCAGAAACGCCCCCGTGGTCATAAAGTCTCCATGGGCAAAATTCGGCAAACGAAGAATGCCATAGGTTAGGGTAAGGCCGACCGCTGCTAGAGCAATAATGCTACCGACTGCAATACCATTAATCAATAGCTGTGCCAGATCTAGAACTAGATCCATTCCTACTGTTCCTGTTATGGGGCAATGCTTTAGCGAACAATACGGCATCCACCTACCGTTCATTCTCGCTAAGCATGAAAATCATACAACTTCAGGTCCCAGAACGGATGGGGATCGGATTTTCCCTCCAGTATGCTCGGTATAGGGGCAGTTATTGAGGCAAGTCTGGGTGGTAATAATGCCTACTGAGTTGCGATCGCATTTAAGAAGGGCTTGATACTCGTAACTTTTCGGGTGTAAACAGCACTGAGTAAGAAAAACCTTGGGGGATGTAGCGTGTGGTGATGTGCCGTCGTTAGCATTGGATGGCAACAAAAAACCCCTGTTTTTGGGACAGGGGTTTAGAGGTTTGGTTTGGCAATCTATATATTGTAGTTATCAGTGCCAATGACTGCATTTACGCAGCAGAGAAAATTTAGTTAATATTTCAAGCTTTGGATATCTAATCTATCACTATTCGACCGTATGGGAAGGTGTTTGCTCTTAGTTCTCAATTGGTGCATTCTTGCTATCCATCAGGATCAGCGTGTTGGTGACAATGGACAATGCTGATAGGATAGCGAATCCAGCAATAGGAATTAGCATTTATTTCTTCCCCCCATAGAGTCAAGATTAGGTATATAACAATAATCCCCAAATAATTAGAAGGTGTTTAGGTCAGAAATACTGAACTTTAAAAGGAAATATTTTGCCGGCCTACGTGCAATTACGCAATTTTTCTCTGAGACCAAACTATTTTTTCGATTTATTGTGTCTTCAAAACTCCGGGAACGCTCAAGAATCAGTTTTTTTCATCAACCAATGGCAAACAGCCATTGGCTTTCGACCTTAGTTTCTGTGGCAATGGTTTTAGTTTTAGTTCTTTGGCCCTGTCAGTTAGGAATGGCTAATCCTAGCCAGCTAGTAGATGCCTTCAACACTTTGCCTGGAGAAACGAGTGTTTTGGTACTCAAAGATGGTGAGGCTGCCGTCTCTCTGAATGCGGAGAAACCTCTTGCGATCGCATCTGCGTTTAAGCTCCAAGTCCTAGCCGAACTCCAGCAGCAAATCGACGCGGGACAACATTCCTGGGATGAGGTAATTGAACTAAAACCCGAATGGAAAAGTATTCCTAGCGGCATCCTCCAAGACTGGCCCGATCAGGCACTGCTAACCCTACAAACCTTGGCCAGCCTGATGATTTCCGTCAGTGATAATACAGCAGCGGATATTCTAATCCAGATTGTGGGACGAGACATCCTAGCCACAGCCTCTCCGCGGAACCAGCCCTTCTTGACAACCCAAGAGGTCTTCACTCTCAAAAGTCCTGAGAATCAAGACTTGCTGGAGACCTATCGCCAAAGTACTGCTCGCCCAGATCTACTTCCGACCATTCACAAGGCTCCACTGCCACCCGTTGAGCTTGTGGATAGTGAACCCCTGGCCCCAGACATTGAATGGTTTTTCACCACCCAAGAACTCTGCCAACTGATGACCCAGGTTGCCGACTTACCGCTGATGCACATTAATACCGGCATTATTAATGCTGATAACTGGCAACAGGTGGCTTTTAAAGGAGGCGCAGAACCGGGCGTCTTGAATTTAACCACAGCCCTCAAAGATGACTTTGGGACACATTACTGCGTGTCCGCTACCTGGAACGATCAACAGCCTTTGGAAGAGTATCGCTTCTTCAATTTATTTAGCGATACCCTTCAAAGTCTGGAATAGTTGACACTCTACGAGTCAGAATTCTCAGACCATGCTTGGGCAATGAGTCGATGGAGCATTTCCCAAGCATCTTCTTTGGACTGTCCTGTATTGGAACGATGGCGCTTCCAGAATTCCTGCCACCAAGTGGGGGGTTCCTGCTTAGAACCGTCATACTCTGTAGGCCGTCCCGTATCGCCCTCGACCACCAAACTGCCCACATAGTCAGCATCGTCATAGACCCGAGCGATTTGTTGGTTAATGTGCTTCATGTCTGCCTGAGATACAGCCCCATTGCTGGTGGCTTTATAGAACTGGACCGTGACCCGAACTGGGAAACGCGGATCGCGCTCAATCGCCAAGTTATCAATTTCGGTAAAGGGACCTTCCACTTCACCATGACCAATGACGGCAGCCTCAACATTACTGCGTTGGGCTTTTGAAGTGGGAGCACTCGCACCCACGGCGCTATCCTCCATCGCTTCAGGTGCAAACAATGGCATGGGTGGCCGTTTCTGTTTGAGTGGGACTTGAATGAGCAGCACCATATTTAAGCCTCGGTCTTCCACATCCTTAGAACTGCTGGCAGATGAAGAAGACTGACCACTATTGACAAAATCGCTGGCCCGCTGACCTGTCAAACTGGCCCGTTCACCATTTTGATTAAAGAACAACCGTTGTCCCCAAGTCTGGCCTGCAGAGAAGGCATCGCGCTTATTATCAATCACCGTCATGCTGGTCCCTTCTCGGGTCGCCAGAATCGTGAGAACTGCAGGGTTATCCGCATAGGACTGATAATTGAACAGAACCGGATTAAATTCAGCCTTACCCCCCTTGGGGATGGGTAGGAAGCTAGCTTGAGCACTGACCAGCGCATGGGTATCGCGAGGAGCCAAGAGTGATTTTTGGCGACCTGTCCAAGAATTGGGCTGATGCAGGTATCGTCGTGGATCCTTCAGAATATCTTTGAGGGCCACTTTGCGTAATTTAGCCCCTTTTTCATTGCCGACTTTGAGGAAAAACCGATCGAGGCGAACATCAGCGGTTTTATCCGAAAAGTTGGGATGTCGAATCACAGGCATGAGATGCAGGCGATTGGACCGAGTCTTTGGATCGCGATGTTGGACTTGAATCGTCATATCGCTAATGTTGGGACCAACGGAGGAGTTTTTGTAGCGTCCGGTATCTTCCCAAGTAACGTTGAGGATATTTAAGCCAAACCGTTTGGCCAACCGTTGAGCTTTGGGATTGGAGACCATTTGCACCGTTTGGTCAATCACCCGTTGATAGCCATTATCGAAGAATGGACGGCGACGAGGCTGGGGCTCTATGACATCGCTGTTCTCCACCGGTGCAGATTCTGATTTGGGGGCAATGGGATTAAACGATTCTTCCTCGGCAATCAAGGTTGGCTTTGTCGCTAGGGCTGAAGACGTCAGCACCATGGATACCGCTAGGGTACTGAAGAGGGTTTGAATGACGGGCAATCGTTTAAACATATGAAAATCTCGACAACAAGGATGGCTTAGATGGATCTCCCAAATAGTGGATGAGTTCCAGGTAGAGCTGTTCATTCCGACTCTAGCCCAACTGCCCTTAGGTTTGGCAGGGGTTGCAAATTTGGTAACAGCTTTTTTCTACTGTTCCGAAATATCAAAAATCGTAAGTTTTGGGACAAAAATAATGACGAAGGCTGGCCGTGAATTAGAGTGATCTCATGAGCGATAAATGTGTCTTGGAATGGGCATGGTGTAAAGAATTCATCGTGTTTGATTGATGTGAAGGAGTGCCACTCATGATTCAGTTCAGGAAACCTAAACTTTGGCAATGGGGCGTTGCAATAGGTAGTCTGCTATGGGCCACTTCGGGATGTGCGAGTCCTTTAATCAATGCCTCACCTCAAAATAAACCGATCACATTAGCCCAACTGTCCCGCCAGAAGATTACCGACCAAGGAGACCTGCGGATCGTTTATGTACAGCCGAGGGATGCAAGCTTCAATGTTATCTATGAAGCCCTCCAAGATTCCCTGGAATTTTCTGTGCCCCAGGAATCAGATGGCTTGATTGCCCAGCTCAATACCAAGTTCGCTTTACCCAGAGACATCACAGTTAGTTTTCAAGAATGTGGTGAGGCGAATGCGTTTTATGATCCTGAGAAAGTCAAAATCGAGATGTGCTACGAGCTACTCAAGCAATATACTGACATTCTGGGTGAAGATAATCAGTCTTCTAAAGCCTATGCAGATGAGGTAATCTACTCCGCTCTGTTCACGTTTTTTCACGAACTCGGTCATGCTTTTGTAGACCAATACCAACTTCCTATTACCGGACTAGAAGAGAATGTCGTGGATGAGTTTGCCGCGATGATGTTGTTAGAGCTGCAAGACGATGATGCGGTCATCGCTGGCATCGATCAGTTTGATGTGGATGCGGAAGAAGAAGAGCAACTTCAAGAGCTACCGTTCTGGGCATCCCATGGTTTAGGGGCACAGCGTTATTACACCGTTTCTTGCATTATTTATGGCAGTAATCCTGAGAAGTTTGCGAACTTTGTCACCAGCGGCGATCTCCCTCAGGAGCGGGCTGACTTATGTCCCGTAGACTATCAGCGCCGTGAACGAAGCTGGAACTTTTTACTAGCTCCTTACCGGAAGTGAACCTCACCTTGAATGAACGAATTTATCGCTACCGTTTACAACCAGACGATTGGGCCATAGTTGCTTGGTTTAGAGATCCGCATGCCCATTACATCAATGCTAGCTACTAGTTCAGCGCTAGAGTAGACGTTATGACAGACTCTATAAAAACCCCTGGCTTCCTCGGCCGATCAATATCTGCATGAAGAGCTTTTTACATGTGTGGTGATAGTTTTGCTTTGCTAATCCTGGTGGGTGGTCTTTTGATGATCTCAAGTCTTCATCTCTGGCAAAAGTAGTTCACCCAGGTGTATCAACGATTGATATTGATCTTCATTGATCTTCCTATCTGTTTCCCTTTGAATCATGAATACTAACGACTATTTCCCTCAAAAAGTCGCTAAAAATTATGATGAAGACGTTGAGTCTTCCAACGCTGAATTAGTGAAACCTGTCGTTGATTTTCTGGCAAAACTTGCTGGATCTGGTAGGGCACTCGAATTTGGCGTTGGCACAGGTCGAATCGCTATACCACTGGAACAGTCAGGTGTTGCAGTTCATGGCATCGATCTTTCTGAAGCAATGCTCACTAAACTTACTGAAAAAACAGATCGCATTCCTGTGACTCAAGGTGACTTTGCGACCACACCTTGCAATGGAACGTTCTCCCTGGTCTATCTGGTTTTCAATACCATCATGAACCTGACAACCCAGGATGAACAAATTAGATGTTTTCAAAACGCAGCCTTACACCTCGAACCTGGCGGCAGTTTTGTGATTGAGGTTATGGTACCTGCGCTGCAGTGCATCCCCTTTGGTGAAACCAAACATGTTTTTGAGTTTGGAGCGGATCATTGGGGCATAGATGACTATGATGTCGTATCTCAATCCCTCAAGTCGCACCACATGCGAATTCGTGATCGAGATACAGAACTGTCTTCAACTCCTTTTCGCTACGTTTGGCCATCAGAACTTGATCTGATGGCGAGGCTCGCCAACTTAAAGTTAAAAGCAAGATGGGGCGGTTGGAACAATGAGCCGTTTACGAACACCAGTCGCTCTCACATATCCGTGTGGGAAAAGTCTCGCGATAGGAATTAGGCATCGAGTTCAATCAACGCCCCTAATACCAGATATATCAACGAATTCGTTGATTAAGGCTATTCTCAAAAGCTGAGTGGATATATCGCAACAACACTGATCTGAACACTAGGTTCATGATATAAATGCGAGGGCTGGTTCGGAGATGGCGCGTTACATCGAGTCCAGCCAGCAGCATAGCGCAAGCGTGGATTACCATGGCAGACTCCTTGAAACCCACTCCTTTACTCGAACAACATCAACAGCTCAATGCCCGGATGATGGGCTTTGGGGGTTGGAATATGCCTGTTCAATATGAAGGCATTACGGTTGAGCATCAAAGCGTCCGTCAAAAAGTGGGCATGTTTGATATCTCTCATATGGGTAAGTTCTTGCTTCAGGGAGATAACTTACGGCAGAAATTGCAGCCCTTAGTCCCCTCTGACCTTAGCCAGCTTGAACCGGGGCAAGCAAAGTACTCTGTCTTTTTGAATGAGCAAGCTGGGATTATTGATGATCTAATCTTTTACTTTGAAGGGGTTGCAGAATCAGGGGCAGAAATCGGCAAGCTGATCGTCAATGCCTCGACCACGGCTAAGGACAAAGCTTGGTTACTAGAGAATGTCTCCGCTGAAGCGATTGGGTTTGAGGATGTTTCCGATTCCAATGTTCTGATTGCGGTGCAAGGACCTGATGCGATCGCAACCCTGCAGCGCTTCACCCCCACCGATCTCTCAGCCATTCGCAACTATCGCCATCAGTCTGGCACCATCCTGGAGCAACCCGCCTGGTTTGCCCGCACTGGGTACACTGGCGAAGACGGGTTTGAAGTCATGGTCGATCCAGAGACGGGCAAGAAACTTTGGCAAACCCTTTTGGAAGCTGGCGTTGCTCCCTGTGGTTTGGGGGCTCGCGATACCTTAAGGCTAGAAGCCGCCATGGCTCTGTATGGTCAAGATATTAATGACACTACAACCCCCTACGAAGCCGGGTTGGGATGGTTGGTTAATCTAGATCAAGGTGAGTTTATTGGCCAAGACACCCTCAAGAAGCAGCAAGCAGAGGGACCGCCCCGTAAGTTAGTGGCTTTGGAAATGCAGGGGCGTCATATTGCCCGCCATGATTATCCTGTTTGGGTCAATGACCAAGAAGTGGGCATTGTCACCAGCGGCAGTTTTTCACCTACTTTGGGTAAATCGATTGCCCTCGCCTATGTCCCAACAGCTTATGCCAAATCCGGCACGGAAGTAGCGGTATTAATCCGCAAGAAGCCCCAACCAGCAACGGTTGTTAAAAAGCCCTTTTATCGGCGACCTAAAGCGTAAGATTTAAGGCAAAATATGGTTTGGATGATTCTCCTAAAATCCTACTCAACTTCCTTACTGACTGAGGCACCCCATTATGAGTTTTGAATATCCCGACAATTTGAAATATATGGACTCCCATGAATATGTTCGTTTGGAGGGAGATGTTGCCACGGTTGGTATTAGCGCATTCGCCATCGATCAGTTAGGGGATATTGTCTTTATTGAATTACCAGAAGTGGGTGATGAATTATCCCAAGGGGAGACGATGGGAAATATCGAATCCGTCAAAGCCGTAGAAGATATTTATGCTCCAATTAATGGAACAGTATTGGAGTGCAATACTGCCATTGCCGATGCCCCGGAACAACTTGCAGAAGATCCCTACAATAACGGTTGGCTACTCAAGATTAAGGTGAATGGCCCTACTGCTTTAGACAAGGCCATGTCGGCGTCAGACTACCAGGCTAAGGTCGAAGGCTAACCCCGAATTATCTCATAAATCCCTGAGAAAGCTTTACAATTTTTTACATCCAAAAAAGCTCATAAGGTGCAATAAATCGTTTGTCAACCTATTTTCGCTTATCAAAACTTAAGATAAAGTTGAATTCTAATTTGTCTCCAGTTATACTCATTAAGCTTTTGTAACTTTGACTACACTGCGGTATAGCTTAAGGAGGTCTTGGGTTTGGCAAG